>JBCBQD010000073.1:0-21801 GCA_039820425.1 Cyanobacteria bacterium J06635_1 | reverse complement strand
ATCCCACAGGCGCAGGGTAGTATCATCGCTGCCCGAGACAATGCGATCTCCCTCGGGGCTAAAGGCCACCGCCCACACCGAGTCAGTGTGGCCCTGGAGGGGGTCACCGACCGGGTTGCCCTCGCGATCCCACAGGCGCAGGGTATTGTCATTGCTACCCGAGACAATGCGATCTCCCTCGGGGCTAAAGGCCACCGCAGTCACCGAGCCAGTGTGGCCCTCAAGCCTGAGCCGTTCGCGAATTTTGATAAAGGCACGGTGCAGGGCATCTTGGGCGGGGTGCTTAACCTCGCCGTGGAAGGCGTCCAGGCTGTCGCCTACGGTGCTGATGGCCGATAGGGTGGCCTCGACGGTTTGTTTCGGCAGATCGGTCAACTTATCGCGAATTTTACGGGACGCCTCCCGCAGGTGAGCTTCGGCTAAAGCTTGCTTGAGCATTGAGGCGTTTTCTTGATCTTGCGTGTCGCTACGGGTAAAAAAGGTGCGCAGCTCGGGGCGTGGTAACAAGACATCTCGGGTGTCAAGGGGCAGGCTGCGCCATTCCTCTAAAAGCCCTCCCTGGAGCAAGTATTTGACTTTTACGTCTTCTGGCTTGCCCAGCCATTCTTCATAAGCGTCTTCGAGGCGCTGCACCAGCCGCCTTTGATCACGATTTTCCTGTCGCCAGTCAGCAAAGCGTTGCCAGCCTGTCATCAGGGCTTCGTGGGCGATATCCACATAGCCGGTGGTGTCATCGCCATCGGTCACCAACAATCGCCCTTTAACAAAATCTCGGATCACACAGTCAATGGTTTCACGACTGACCAAATCGGGGGCTAAGTCCAGCAGTTCTGACTTGGGCCGACGACGGCGGGTGTCTTTTTCACCCCGGCCAAGGCGCACCAGAGCCAGACAGATTTGTTTAATCCAGGTTTGTTCTGCCCCTTGCAGTTTGGCATACTCGGCCTCAGCCCGTTTGTTGAGGGCTCCTTTGAGACCGCCGATACCCCCATCACCATCCTTATCCCCATAGGCAGCGGCGGTGAGCACTCGCTTTTTGGCATCGCGCTGTTCCCACAGTTCGGTCAGGGCAAACTCCAGCAGGGGCAGGCTGTTGGGCTCAGCCTCCACATCTTTTAAGATCAGGGGTAACAGCCCCTCCCCAAAACGATAGCCTTGCCTCTCAGCCGGTTTGACAATGGCATCTCTCAAATTTTGACCCTGTAATGGCCCCAGGTAAACGGTTTGTTCTTGTACCACGCTGGGGGGTTGCCCCGTGGTTAGCCAGGGGTCGATAAAGTCAGCGCGCATCGTGGTGATGAGCTTGAGCCGCGATTGGGGGTGTTCGCCGATGGCAATGATTTGGGCCAGAAACCGGGTTTGTTCGTCGGGCAACAACGTTGTATAGGTGGGCTCAGATCGGTGGGCGGTGCCCACCCTACGGGGGTCAGATGGGTGGTCAGGGTCGGTAGGGTGGGCATTACCCACCTTACGGGGGTTGATATCAACCAAGTCTTTGCGGAGCGTAAAGACCTCTTCAAACTGGTCGATGAGCAACAACAATGGGGTCTCACCCGGTAGCTGCTCAACCGTGGCGATCAGCCCAGATTGATCAAACACAGCACACAATCGCTGTTGTTCTCGGGTAGAAATATCTTGTTGTGCTAACCAATCTTTAATCGCCCGTCGCAGCCGGGTTAGCGGCTCATCGTCAGGCTTCATCACCAGCACCTGCCAGCCAAAATCCTCGAGCTGAGGTAATAACCCGGCCCGCACCACCGACGATTTGCCAATGCCCGACGGACCCACCACAGGTACAAAGTTGCACCGATCTAGCCGGTCAAAGATCTCACTCACCTTTGCCGCCCGCCCATAGAAAAAATCTCGGGTCTTGCGAGTAAAGGCCTTTAACCCCTGATAGGGGCAGACCTCACTGACTTGAGTTATCTGCAACTGCTGCCGATGGTCTAATAACAAAATGCTGCTACCCCGCCCCAGGTAAACCGGCTCTTGCCCCTCACCGCGTAGCTTGTTCTCAGTGTGGCTGAGCACGTCGGTAGTGGTGATCTTGCCGTTGTCTGAGGATTGCAACGCCTCTAACAGTGCGCCGGTAAAAAAGCTATGCTTAGCCGACTTGAGGGCATAGGCTTTCTCAAAGGTGCGACAGGCAGCAGCCACAAAACAATTCTTTTTAGCCAGATCACCCAGACTGTTTTCTAACAAGGTATTCTCAATAAAAAACTCACTCTGGCAACAGTCGAGAAACATCACCAAGCTGCTGAGGCTGGCCTTTTTAATCAACCCGTTGAGCCAGCTAAAGGGAATTCCATTTTGCGAGGTTGCCGGGGCACCGTTTTTAAAGGTCACCTGGCAATCGTAGGTAGCCAGTACTCCCTTTTGTTCGATTTCATCGCCTTCGCTAAAGCCATGCCCGGTGAAATAAAGCAAAAGGTCATTATTTTCAGCCCGTTGCAACAGCAGGGTCTTGAGTGCGGCCTTGAGTTTATCTTCGGTAACTTGCTTGTTTAAAAGTTGAATGTCTTGAAAGTCGCCTTCGGCTTTGAGTAGGTCATGCACCGCCTGGGCATCGCTGGCCGGTTTTGAGAGGTTTGTTAGGTGCTTATACTCACCAATGCCAACGATCAGGGCGTATCGTTTCATGCTTAAAAAAGGCAGACGACTTCGGGACTTTTCGCAGATTGCTTCTACCATATCCGAAGTAATCTCGATAAATTCGGAAAGATGTCTGAAATTAAGCCTTTTTTACTCGAAGACGCCGATGGCACGACGTATACGGTGCTGATCGAGTCGCAAACCCGCGATGATGCGGTACCGTCAGTCGAGCCCCCCGTTGAACCTTCAACTGACGCAGACGATCGCGAGGAATATGGCCTGACCGAAGAGGTCAAAGCCCAGCTCAAAGACATCCACGGCACCATTCGCGCCTACACCTACTATGTGGTTGGGGCGTTTAGGGGCATGGCGGGTGCCAAAGTTGAGGAACTGAATCTGAAGTTTGGGCTGAAAATCGGCGGCAAAGCCGGGTTGCCGATTTTCACCGAAGGGTCCGCTGAGAGCAACTTTGAGGTCGAGGTGAAGTGTACCTTTCCGGAAGGCTAACTGTGCTAGCCCTGGCAGTCCTGGCTCCCAGGCTCTGCGTGGCGAGCCCCCCCAGCGACTCTGCCGCTACTGCAATAGGGTTACCGACAACAACCCCAAACTCGCGATCGCATTCTCACCCGCCTAATCTCCGGCAAACTCTCCGTCAAAGATCTCGACATCCAATTTCCCCCCAGCATTAGCGATGACGCCTAACCACCTATGGCTAGAGATATCTTCCACGACACAGTCAAAATCGCCCTGCAAAAAGACGGCTGGGTGATCACCCACGATCCCTATCAATTGCGCTACGGGGTCGCCGATGTCTACATTGACCTCGCTGCTGAGGAAGCCATCGCCGCTGAGAAAGAAGGGCGTAAAATAGCAGTGGAGGTGAAATTCGACTAATTGTTTATAACCCCAATCAGGAGGTCGTTGATCAATGGATAGAGTAAGCAAATACCGCCGGATTATTTGCGAGTTTCTAGAAAACTTTGCCAAAGACGACACCAACGCCCAGCTAATTTTTGATCGAGGGCACGATCGCTACCTGGTCATGCATAACGAGTGGCGAAATGACTATCGCATCTATGGCTGTGCCATACAGCTCGATATTATCGATGGTCAGATCTGGATTCAGCACAATAGCACCGAAATCTATATCGAGCGTGACCTGATGCAGCGGGGTGTACCCGCCAGGGATATTGTCTTTGGGTTTCGGGCACCCAGTATCCGCCAACGCCTGACTGCTGCGCTGGAGAGTTAGACTTTAGCTCTGGCTCCCAGGCTCTGCCTGGCGAGCCCTCCCAGCGGCTCTGCCGCTAGTGCAATAGGGTCACCGACAACAACCCTGGCTCACCCAAATAATTCCGACAACTCGAATAACGCCAGTGCGCTGGCTCATCTACATATCCTCGCTTCACCGGATTATTGTGAATGTAGTCTACCTTCTGCCAAAGCATCGCCTCTGAGAAAATCATTTGCGGATGAGATCCCTCTTGCCAGAGCTGGTATCGCTGTCCTGTTTTATGTTTGAAATCTGAGGGAGTCTAACAGGATGGTGACCAACTCAGGCTTGCTAAAGATGGGCATCCACTCAACGGTGGAGCAGGTTATGAAGTGGGGTTGTGATCCGAGTACTCGGTAGCGTGAGCGTCCCATGGTGGTTAGAGGCAGAGCCTCTGTCAGGATTCCCAGCCGGAGACTGGGAATTAGGTCGGGACTGCCCACCACCGGTCGCAATTCGACTCATTAAAGCTCCTCAAGGGTACGCTCGACTAAGTTGGTGCCTTGCTCAACATTGGTCTTCGCGGTCAAGAGCCTGGCTCGATTCGCCTCAGACCTTAAAAGATAGTCAGTCTCGTCGATTTCATAGACAACGATTTCGATTTCCTTGTCCTGAAAGGTTGTCTTAAGCCCTGCTAAGAAGTTTTGATCTAGCTCGCTTGCCTTTAAGCGATAGACGGTATGCATTTTCAAGCCTCAGTGCGGGTGGCGTTATCTTAGCGCAGGCACCATTAGTCTACTAACCTCTCCCACCCTCGATATGCCCAAAAAACAAGGCATAATAGTACCGTCGGGTTTACATAGCTGCCCATGACCCAGCAACTGATAAATTCTGAGCCGATTGATTCTGAGTTCATTGTCGATGAGCTTGATATCAGCCACCTCAGCATCGAAGACGATACCCCAGTGGACAATTTTCAGTCAGCCCAGCAGCAGCGCCTCCTGGTAGATACCCTGTATAGCAATGAGCTTTTGCCGCTGCCTTTCATTGCCGAAACTAATGTTGGGCTGTTTTACAAGCTCAGAGGCGACCCGATTGTACCCGATATGCTGCTGAGCCTCGAGGTACAGCGGGCTGAAGATCTGAGTCAGCGCCGTCATCGAGCCTACTTTGTCTGGGAGTTTGGCAAAGTCCCTGATGTCTGTATCGAAGTGGTCTCCAACCAGGAAGGAGATGAACTCGGCCCCAGCCCCAAGTCAAAGCGCAAAGGAAAAACAAAAGGCAAAAAAGATATCTACGCCCAAATTGGCGTGCCTTACTACGTCGTCTTTGATCCCCTGCGGCAGCTTCAAGGTGAGGCCGACATGAATGGCGCACTGCTGCGCGTCTGGAACCTCGTCTCGGGGCAGTACCAGGAGCTTACATCTGAGTCGGGTATTGCATCAGTGGGGCAACCCATTTTTCTAGAGACCTTTGGGATTGGGCTCACCCTATGGGAAGGGCCATTTGAAGAAGAGGTACCAAGGCTGTGGTTACGCTGGTGCGACCCTCAGGGGCAGGTTTTGCCGACTGGGGCAGAGGGTAAAGCCCTTGAGCGTCAGCGGGCCGAAGCTGAGCGTCAGCGGGCCAAAGCTGAAGGCCAACGGGCCGATCGCCTTGCTGAAAAACTGAAGGAAATGGGTATCGATCCAGAAAGTGTTTAGTCCAGCTAAGGGCACCGACCACAATCACTTATGCTAATAAGGGATTGAGCATAGGTGATTGTGAGCAATGCCTCTTGAGCAGTCCCCTAACGCCCTAGCATGGCCAGCAGCTCTAACACCACGCCATTGGTCCAGCCAAACCCGATCTCATTGGTACTATAGCCAAAGAGAATCTCATCCGAGACATTGGCCGAGCAGCGCTCGACATCGTATTTCTCGACCAGGGTGCCGCTGGTTTCAAACTCTTTGACCACCATCTTGAGAAATTTCTCAGAGAGCCGATCGGCCTCGGTTTTATAGCCATAACGACGCAGGCCCTCCACCGCAAACAGCTGCAACGGGGCCCAGCCAAAGGGCGCATCCCACTGGTTGCCAGAGGTATGAGTGCTGGTGAGCAGCCCGCCAGGAGCCTCAAACTTAGGCAGATTGGCCACCACCTGACGGGCCTGCTCTTCTGAGGCTAACCCGGCCCACAGGGGCATAAATGTGGTAACAAACTCATACGCTCGGCGCTCACCCGTGCGGAAGTTGTAGTCAAAATAGAGACCGGCAGGTTTATCCCATAGATAGAGATCGATGCGCTGTCGGCGCTGCTCGGCATGGCGCAGCCAGTAGGCGATGCCGTGGTAGTGACCGATGATCTCGCTGATTTGGGCGATGTCTTGCTCCATCTGATAGAGCAGCACATTCAGACACACCGGGGCATAGTGCACAATGTCGGCACTAAAGGGCCCAAATCGATTAGTAATGTCAAACCCTGACTCTCGCATGGAGCGATCGCCCTGGTAAAACAACTCGGTCAGACAGTCGTTGTCTGAGTTGTAGTAAAGCGCTGTGTCATAGTCTGGGACGTCGTTGTGGCGATAGTAGTCTTGCACCCGGTCGTAGTGGGTGCGGCCGGTTTCGTCGCGCTCAGAGCACACCACCTCGGGGGCTGGGCCCGTGCCCAGGGCATTGTAATGGGAGAGGCCAGTGGCCTGATTGAGGTGGGGGGGCACGGTCCAATAAAAATAATAGTTTTGGATGGTGGGCAGCAGCGATCGCAACCAGGCCCGATCTTGCAAATGCTCATAGAGCTTGAGCACCATGCGGGTCAAGATCGGCGGCTGTGACCGATTAAGCATGTAGGTGCGGTTAGCATTGAGCACCGTGCCGTAGTGATCAACCTCGTAGATCAGCTGATCAACCATGCTCTTGGCCAGCTCAATCTCGCCGTCCTGTAACAGCCCCAGCAAAATGAAATAGCTGTCCCAGCCGTACATCTCATTAAACCGCCCGCCGGGGACCACATAGTCGTGGGGTAAATAGAGCAGCCCGTGCTTTTGAATCTGATCGATCTCCGCTGGCAATACCCGCAGCTCAATCTGGGCCAACTCCTCGGGGGAAAGCACCGCTGCCAGCGTCGCTTTAGCCTGCGCCATATCTTCTAAAGGTGACACATAGACGGGCCAGGGCGTATTCGGATCATGATCGACTTTTTCGTCCTTAGCCGCCTCGACAATGTGTTCTAGCGATCGCGACAGGGTGCGCCAGGTTTGTTTAATATAGGCACGAACAGCACTAATCTGGACATCGGTCAGGGCAGTTTGTTGCTTTAGGGAGGTAACAGTCACAGGGCGCAATCCTCTCGGGGTGAGTGCAAAATATTCAGGAGTTGTTTTAAGGAAACACGGTGTTAACGTACAAGCCCTAAGTCGTTAAGACGCTTGCGAAGTAGAAAGTTGACCCGATCGCTGAGGGGCCCAAAAAGGGTAACCGCTAGGCGACAGTGGCCTAAGCATGCCCGAATGGATTGGGGCATTGACTATGGGAATTGGCTATAAATTCTGATGATGCTCTGGCCCATTATGGTCAGCCCAGTTGTCTGTGCCCTAGGACGACGCACCAACTTTGAGATTTAAACTTAATTTGATTAAAAGTCGACAAACTCGAAGGCGCTACAGCAATCGAATCTGTCATACCTCCCCTTGACGGGCAGGTAAACCCTGAGCTAGCGCTAATTAACACACCAAACCTAGCCAACCCAGGTGTCAGTTACCTTGCACTCCAAAGTCGGCGGTTGCTTACTTCTTAACGATTTAAAGTTAGTTTCTAAAGCTAAGTAAAGTGATCATAAGCGATATGAGCGCATATCACAATGCGTGCTGTTATTTTGTCAAGGTAATAACAATTACAACGGTACTTGGGAGCTTAACTTGCCCCCTCACTCACCACCAGCGCCACCGGAAAGTAGTTCAAAATTTGCCCCACTGAGAGCACGCTGCCGGTGCCCAGACTTTGCTCGGTGATGCCCTCTTGCCAGTGCACCTCGCCGCTATCTGGAATCTCAATGACGGTATCTGCCCAGATGGGTTCCCCGAGGGGGTATTTGCCGGGCTTGACTAACTCCGTTAAAAACCGGGGCACCACCGTCACAATGGTTTGCTGCCCGTACTGCCGAGCAAAGGCAATCACCTGTTGTTCATAAGGCCCCATGACCGTAATGGGGACGTAGCTACCTTGCTCAAATACCTCACGATACTGGTTGCGGATGGCCAGTGCCCGCATGATTAGAAACTGCTTGATCCGTCCATCCTGGCGATGGTCAAGCAGCTGGGTACAGAGCCCAAGCAGATCTTTGTCCATGCTGTCTTGCAGCGCCTTGAGGGAAGCGATGCGCGCCTTATAATCGACCGGACGGCGGTTGTCGGGGTCAACCAGACTGAAGTCCCAAAACTCGGTGCCCTGATAAAAGTCAGGCAGTCCAGGGGCGGTGACTTTTAAAAGTGCCTGGGAGAGAGCGTTATAGAGGCCGTAGTCGGCAATAATTTCCCAAAAAGGGCGGAACTTGCTCAAAAACTTATTTTTTGAGCCCGGTTTTAGAATTTGATCCACAAATTTGACAAATCCCTCTTCATAAACACTATCGGGCTGTAGCCAGGCGGTGTGGACTTTGGCTTCACGCACAGCCTTAATGACGTACGCCTTCATCCGCTCTGTAAACTCAGGCAGATCGGCTTTATCAAAGGGATAGGCCCCGACTAGTGTCTGGTAGAGAAAATATTCGTCATTGGCATCGGGGATTTGGCGGTCGCCGTCGGTTTGCTTGAGCTTACTGTTGAGCTGACTCCAGGTTTTGACATCAGCGGCCCAGCGCTCGGGCAGCTCAGACAGCACATTAAGACGAGCCCGCACGTCTTCGCTGCGCTTGGTGTCGTGGGTTGAGGTGGTATTCATGGTCTGGGGCCAGTGCTCCACCTGACTCTGGTGGTACTGATGAAAGGCCTTGGTTGACACCCCAAACTGGTTAGGGGAACCCCCGACTTCGTTGAGGGAAATAAACCGGTTGTAGACGTAAAAGAGGGTATCTTCGATGCCCTTGGCCATCAGCGGGCCAGTAAACTGCTGTAGGCGCATGACAAAGTGCAGCCACTGGGCACGTTCTTCTTCGGGCAGTGAGTATTCGTATTCGAGCAGCAAAAATTTCTCAATCAGGTTGAGCTCGTTAACCAGCTGGGGGATTTGGCGTTTGGCGGTCTGGATCGCCTGCTGGATGTATTTGAGGTCGGTTTTGGTGATGCCGCCCTGGTTAATGTAGGTGCAATAGACGGGAAAGGCGACCAGGACTTCTGAAATGGCTTTTTTGAGTCCATTCAGGGTGAGATCCCGACCATAGCGGTACTGGCTCGAAATCCGCTTCAAAAAGCGGGCCAAATTATCCACATCCCCCGCCAGGTTTTTATCGGCAATCAGCCGTTTTTTCTCTAAAAACAGCTCCGAATAGGGGGTATCAATGTCGGTAAATTGCTCATAGAGGTAGTCAAACTGACGTTGATTGTCTCGGCAGCAAAACAGCCCGTTGACGAGATTTAGAAAGTCGTAGCCGCTGGTTCCCTGAATGGGCCAGCGTCGGGGGAGTCTTTCATGGTGCTCTAAAATTTTCTCGACGATCGTATAGGTATTGCCGACCTTTTGTCGCAGAGAGTCTAAGTACTGGGTGGGATCGTAAAGGCCATCGACATGGTCGATGCGCAGGCCGGTGACTTTGCCCTCGGCAATCAGCTCAGTGATAAAGTCGTGGACATGGTGAAAGACCTTATTGTCATCAACTTTGACGCAGATCAGTTCGTTAACGGTAAAAAAGCGGCGATAGTTAAGTTCTTCGGCCCCGACTTTCCAAAATGAGAGGCGGTAGTATTGCTCCTGGAGCAGCTCGTCGAGCAGGTCATAGGTTTCAGGCTGACCGGGCTGACCGTTAAAGGTTTCGAGGTTGTGATCGATAAAGACGCTAATCTCGGGGTTGGTTTTGTATAACTCCCATAGCAGGAATTTCACAAAGGCGACCTGATCTTTGCGCTGCTGGCCTGAGATCTCGGGGCGAATATCTTTAACCAGATACAAAATCCCGAGCAGCTTAATGTAGTCGGGATGCTGCCGCCCCAGGGAGCGGGCCAGTCGCCCCAGGTCATGGGTGATCAGCTGAGCATAGGACTCTATGCGGACGGGGAATTGCAAGCTGTAGTAACGGACATAAAGGCCGCTCTCGTCGTAGCCCAGCTGAATTTCGCCACGCTCCAGGCAGCGATCGTAAAAATCGCCCAGCATCGGAGCCAGGACGCGATCATTGATTTCTCCATAGGACTGCTCCCACTCGATGTCAAAGTAGTTGCCATATTCTGAGGCGGGGCCGTGCTCTAGCACATCCATCAGATAGATGTTTTGGCTGTCATAGGCCATGTGATTGGGCACAATGTCTTGCAGCCAGCCCATGCTGCGATCGCGCAGCGCTTTGCTCAGGATATTAAAATCTTGTTCGCTGCCCAACTCTGGATTGAGCTGGGTGGGATCAACCACATCGTAGCCGTGGGTACTGCCCTTTCTAGCCTTAAAGATAGGAGAGGCATAGATATCGGTAATGCCCAGCGCTTCGAGGTAAGGGACGATATCTCTAGCAGCTTTGAAGCCGAAGTCAGGATTGAACTGCAACCGGTAGGTAGCAACGGGAATACGCATGGGGGGTAAAAGATATACCTAATGGCGGGGGCGGTCTTAATGGCCAGACTGATACAACACGAAGTTATAAGGGGCCAGGACGATTTCGGGATGGGTTGGAGCAGCAGGCGCGATTGTACCGGGGCCAGCCCAGGCCAGCTCTGCTGAGTCGATCTGTCGCTGCCAGGCGTGGGACGACTCAAGTTTAACGGTAGCGCTATCCTCCGAAAAATTCATTACGCTCAGGCGGCGTTGCTCACGGGTCCAACAGTGGATTTGTAGCACATTTGCTGTCCGTAATACCGTCATCTCTGAACGTGACCATTGAGACGGAATGCCCATCTGCTTACGTAGGGCAATCAGCCGTTGATAAAATTTGAATAGTACCTGGTGCTGCGGCTGGCTGAGCAGATCCCAATTCAGCTTAGTCCGATCAAACGTCTCGACCCCGGCGGCATCGGGGGGCTCACCCACCCCGTGAAAGGCTTCGAACTCTCGTTTGCGCCCCGCCCGCACCGCCGCAATCAGGTCGGGATCGCCGTGATCGACAAAATAAAGGAACGGGGCCGTTTCGCCGTATTCTTCGCCCATAAACAGCATGGGCAGGTAAGGTGATAGCAATGTCGCCCCCGCAGCCAGCTTCAGCGCTTCAAACGGGACTAACTGAGATAGTCGCTCCCCTAGCATACGATTGCCCACCTGATCATGGTTTTGGGCACAGACCACAAACTGCTGGGCCGGGTGCCCGTCGGCGTCGCTGCCGTGATATCGCTGCCGAAAGGGCGAATATTTCCAGTTATAGACAAAGCTATCGCGGTAGGCAGAGGCCAGACTCTCGGGATCGCCAAAGTCGCTGTAGTAGCCAGTCTTCTCGCCCGTGATGGCAACGTGCAGCGCATGGTGAAAGTCATCACTCCACTGGGCATCAAGGCCGTAGCCACCCTGCTCAGCCTTGCGAATAATGCGCACGTCGTTAAGGTCGCTCTCGGCAATGAGATAGAGGGGCCGAGCGAGGGTCTGCCCCAGGGTCGCCGTCGCCGCCGCCAGCTCTGCTAAAAAGTGCTTAGCCCCAAAGTCATAGATGGCATGGATCGCATCCAGGCGCAGGGCGTCGATGTGATAGTGCTCAAACCAATAGAGAGCATTACTCAGAAAGTAGTGACGCACCCCATCGCTAAAGGCATCATCAAAGTTGACGGCGATGCCCCAAGGAGTGCGATAGCGGTCGGTCATATAGGGGCCATACAGGCCGGTGTAGTTGCCCTCTGGGCCAAAATGGTTATAGACCACATCTAAAATCACCGCCAGACCTCGCTGGTGGCAGGCATCCACCAACCGCTTCAGGCCGTCTGGCCCACCATAGGCGTTTTGGACGGCAAACGGGCAGGCCCCATCGTAACCCCAGTTGCGATCGCCCGGAAACTGCGCCACCGGCATGATCTCTACCGCCGTGATCCCCAGGGAGACCAGGTGATCTAGCCGCTCAATCGCCGCCTCAAAGGTGCCTGCGGGGGTAAATGTACCTACGTGCAGTTCGTAAATAATGTAATCAGCCAGGGGCACATTTTGCCAATCGTCATCATGCCACTCAAAGCGGCCATGGTTCACCACCGCTGAGGCCCCATGCACCCCCTCTGGCTGATAGTACGACGCCGGATCGGGCCAGCTCTTATCTCCATTGAGTCGATACCGATAGCGGGTTCCAGGCTGGATACCCTCCAGGGTGATTTGCCAATAGCCCCGCTCGTCCCGCGTCATCGGATGGGCGTTGCCCTGGGGCGCAGCCTCTGTCAGATGCAGCTCGACCTTCTCTAGAGGGGGTGCCCAAACCGTAAACTCACAGCGCTGGTTGCCTAAATAGTTAGCCCCAAGTCTCATAAATGGTTATTTGCTTCATAGGTCCTTGATATTGAGGATTATTGTATCAAGCAAATTTGAAGCGAGCGGGTTAGAAGGGCGAGAATCGAGTTGTTACCGTTTCAGTAACCCGATCCATATCCAGGCGAAGTTATTCATATCATTTAGGTTAAACGCGAGTGTCATAGCCTGTTCAGGAGAAACCCCATGGCCTATCTGACAAGGTTGGGATTGGTTTTACTCGTTTCACCCACCATTGCTTTAATCTCTCAAGAGAGCCTGGCACAAGATTTCGATCGGATTTTGAGTAGCAGCGCTCACGCTGCCAGGGTCGAGAGTGGCGTTGAATATTCGTTGATTATCGTCGAAACACCCCATTCAGAGATTGATTACAAGCTTGTACAGATCCCGCCTGATTCAAGGTTTGACTATAAGCTCATCATCATTGATCCGCCTTTAGGGCAAAATCCGCCTCTGGGGCAGTCTGAACGTGTCCCCTAAACCATTGTCCGGGCCTCGGTCAGGGCCTGATCCAAATGCCACGCCGCGTTGATCAACGAAAAATGGGTAAACGCCTGGGGAAAATTGCCCAAGGCCTCACCCCGAGGGCCCGTTTCCTCGGCATAGAGGCCCAGATGGTTGGCATAGCCCAGCATTGCCTCAAACATGAGTCGAGCCTCATCGAGCTTAGCCGGGTCCGCTTTGCCCGCTCGGGTCAGGGCCTCCACCAGCCAAAAGGTACACAGGTTAAAGGTGCCTTCTTTACCCAACAGCCCATCTCCCAACTCCTCAACGTTGTAGCGATAGACCAGGCTATTGGAGACCAGCCCGCCCTGGCTGGGGCGCTCTAAAATCGCGTCGAGGGTCTTCAGAAATCGCGGGTCAGTCGGGGACAAAAACGATACCAGGGAAAAAAGTAAGGTGCTCGCATCCAGAGAACTGCCGCCGTAATATTGCATAAAGGCCTGTCGCACAGGGTCCCAGCCGTTTTGCATGATGTCTTCGTAGATCAGATCGCGCTCTTCTCGCCAGCGGTGCTGGTTGCAGGGAAACGAGCGTCGGGCTGCCAGTCGCAGCGCCCGGTCCAGGGCTACCCAGCACATCAGCTTTGAGTAGACAAAATGCTGCTGACCGCTGCGCACTTCCCAAATGCCTTCGTCTTTGCGATGCCAGTTTTTGCACACCCAGTCGATCAGTTGTCGTAAATGGGTCCACAGGTCGTAAGAAATCGGCAACCCGTGACCGTCGTAAAGATAGACCGACTCCATCAGCTCGCCATAAATGTCGAGCTGGAGCTGCTCAGCGGCAGCGTTACCGACCCGGACGGGCTGCGATCGCAAGTACCCCTCCAGATGATCCAGGTTTTCTTCGACCAAATGATGGCGACCGTCAATGCCGTACATGATCTGGAGAGAGCCGTCCGGGTTGCGATCGCGGCAGCGGGCCTCGATCCAGTTCATAAACTGAGCCGCCTCTTCGGTAAAGCCAATCCGCAGCAGCGCCGTCAGCGTAAACGCCGCATCCCGAATCCAGGTATAGCGATAGTCCCAGTTGCGCTCACCGCCTAGCTCCTCGGGCAGGCTGCAGGTAGGGGCTGCCACAATTGCCCCAGTCGGTTCAAAGGTCAGCATCTTTAGCGTCAGCGCCGACCGCTCCACCATTTCTCGCCAACGCCCTTGGTAGGTCGAACGCGCCAGCCACCGCCGCCAGTACTGCACCGTATGCTTAAACAAATCCGTTGCCTGCTGCGGGGAGATCGGCAGCCCACATCCCGCCCCCGACTCAATCCCCTGGAGCACAAACACCGCACTCTCATCTGAGCCCAGGGTAAACTCTGCAAACACACCAGTCCCTTTTTCCTCAAGGGGCACATCCGTCGCCAGCCCTGCACTCAGCGTCTCAGCATAAAAACAAACCCCCTTCGGCGTCAGATCGGCCGAGTGGTTATCTCGTGCATAGTTAAACGCCGGCTGACACTCCATATGAAATCGCATTTCCCCTCGCACCACCCGCACCTGACGGATGAGCGAATGGTAGCCAATCTCTTCACTCCTGAGCCCCACTGGCATAAAATCAACAATCTCGCCCACCCCTTCAGGGGTCAAAAAGCGAGTGACCAAAACATTCGTGGCGGGCCAATAGAGTTGTTTCCGCTTTACGTAGTCACTCAGCGTCTGACTATCCTCAAGGGCAGGCGCGATGCGAAAAAAACCACCCTTTTGATTATCTAAAACCGCCGCAAACAGACTTGGCGAGTCGTGGTTTGGAAAACACAGCCAATCGATGGAGCCATTCAGGCCCACCAAAGCCGTGGTGTACATGTTGCCAATAATGCCGTAATGCTCAATGGGCTGGTAGGTCATTGGGTCACTGAAAGTTATGCTGAACGATTACACTCTGCCATGATGCGCGCTTTGATTAATGAGCATCATCTAAGTACAAGCTTAATCTTCACGACAAAGTAATCTGACCAAAAGCAACAAAGCATAATGCTTTGCGTATAATGCCTACTTCCTTATTCAAATGTTCAAATTCAGATCAGGCTCACGCTGTTCTTCTCTTAAATCTTGAGAAAATTGCCGTCTTTGCTCATCAGTTTAGTAGGGCTGGCAATGCTCAACCTACTGGGGCCATCAGAATAATCTAATACGCTTCCCGCGATAGAGTTCAAATTGTTGCTCACCTTAGTCTTCCCGAGTTTCTCTCGATCGCCGCTTACGTTTAAGGATGAAGTGCCCTGAGTAAAAAACTTGGAATTTTGAACTGTATTCTCCAAGGTTCAAACCTGGATCGAGCCCTCCCAAATCTATCAAAACTGATTTTCCATGAAACTTATTCGTGCACTATCACCTATTGAAGAAGGCTTCGAAGCCTGTAATCAGATTGCTAATACACTCAACGTAGTGACGATTAGTAAGGTCAAAGGTTCTATCTCTAAAGAAACACTTGAACATGCCCTAAAGATTGTTGAGCAACGTCATCCTCAGCTACAGTGCTGCATTGATGGTCCGATTGGCATGTTGGGTTTCGGGAAAAGGCTCGAGGAGAGTATCCCCCTTCAGGTAATAGAGGCTGTCGATAGCGAAACTTGGCAGCAAGCCGCTCTCAAGGAACTCAATCAATCGCTTGACAGCAGTCAGTCCCTCTGGCGAATAACACTCATTTGTCACGCCGATCATAATGTTAATCATCTCATTACAACTACACATCATGCGATCAGTGATGGGATATCGACAATTTCACTACATTCAGAGATACTCAGCTATTGCGGGGATATACAATGTGAGAGCGCTTTCCCATCCCAGATCCCAACCCTGCCATTTCTTCCATCCCCTGAAGCTATGTTGCCCCATATACATAGGGGATACAGAGGAAAAGTTTCAGGCGTTTTGTGGTTATTGAGAACCGCCCTTAAACAGCTTTATTTCAGACCTAAAACGCTCAGTTTTGAAAAACTTGTGCCCGTAGAAGAGCGCACTTGCAACGTTATTTACAGACAAATTGAACCAGTGCTTACCAGAGCCCTGTTAAAACAATGTCGAATCGAAAAGACAACCGTCCAAGGAGCCTTATGCGCTGCCATGCTGTTGGCCGTTTCTAACGATATGAAAACGTCTGAAATAAAGAATTTATCTTTTACCTGTCGTTCTTTTGTTGATTTAAGAAGGCGTCTATCGCCTGTCGTAGGGAATGAAGACCTAGGAAGTTTAGCATCTGCGGTAGCTACATTTCATACTATCACTGATAGTACTGGTTTCTGGCAGTTAGCCAGAGACGTAAAGCAAGCAATTGAACAAAGTCTTGACCGTGGTGAGATGTTTAATATTATGACTATGTTTAAAGAGCTATTCAACGATCTACTTGTCGAGCCTAATAAATCCCCTTTAGCAAATAAAGCTCCTCTAACCGTTGAAGCTTCTAATGTCGGAAAAATTGACATTCCTGTAAATTATGGCTCACTAGAACTCGAAGAAATCAGTTTTATGCCATCTCAAGGCATATTCGGAGGGGTATTCTTTGCCGCAGTAGCTACCTTTAGAGATAGAATGATATTTAATTTTGCTTTCTCTGAACCCTCTATAAGTCGTGCCACTGTAGAGAACTTAATAGACGATACATTGTCCTATCTTGAGGGCAGTTACGAGTGATATCGAAACAGACGAAACCATTCAGCTTCGAATCAGGCTCGCGCTGTTCTTCTCTCAAATCTTGAAAAAATTGCCGTCTTTGCTCATCAGACAGGACACTCAGCAGCATCTGCATTGCCGCCTCAAAAGCGACGTTGACGGCGTTTTGTTGGTACGTTGACAGGCCAAGGTTCAGCTCATAAATACTCAAAGGTTCATCAGAATCCTCCACAAATGAATCCTGAAGCTGAGCATATTGTTCAGAGGTGAGAATAGCTGCTAACTCCTGGGACAGCATCTCATCAATCACCATAACCTGGTGGGTTTGCTCAGCGCTCAGCTCTAAATTGCTAAGCCAGGTCGGTAATGGCGTCGCATCTGCAACAATCTCAGAAGGCAGAGCCATTGAAATTTGGGATAGGCAACTATCTTCTAAACAAATCTCGGCTGAGAAAGCAATGCTATCAAAAATAACTTTTTCAATATCCCGCACAAAACGCCCGCTGGGCAACGCATCTGCCAGAATTTCTACGGCTTGACCGGAGACTTCTTGACGGTAATGGGTAATCGCTGGCTGATTACCCAAATTGAGAGACAAATGGGCGGTTAACTGTGGGGACCTATCTCTGAAACGTTGTTCGAACAGCGCCATTGCCCCCCGGCAACCCATCAGCAAACCCGTCAATCCGATTAAGGTCATTAACCAGCGCAAAGGGTGCAAGCGGATAGCTTTAGTCTCAGCTGGCCGGATAGGAGGCGTCTCAGAGGTTGGGAATGTCATGGGGGCACCTAAAATAAGTGAGCGTTTACTTATTATTTGAATAAAAAATTCTTTGCGTCATTTGGGATGTCTGCCGCTATGGCTGAATACTTTTCCAGAGAATTTCAACGACTGAGTCTATGTACTCTTGGGGCTCAGGTAATAGCTCAGGGGACATATGACTGAGAAAGACATAGCTCATCAAGCTGCCTGCAAACATTTGCGCAACTGCTCGGGGTGACTTGGTTTGCATGCGACCCAGGGCAATCTCTTTCTCAAAAAACTGGGTGAGTGCTTTTAGGTTGCGAACCGGTGGAGCCGCAGCGGATCGCATCACCGTGGGCACTGGTAGCCCTTGGGACATCACCATCATCATTTTGGGCAAGTGTTCTTGAGAGACTTTCATTGCCTTCATGCCAACCGTTCTAAGGTTCTCCTTGAGATCTCCTTGACCCACGACGGTCTCTAAATAGGAGAGCCAGGAAGATATATCTGACAATCCCATGGCGGTAAAAAATAAATTTTCCTTAGTGGAAAATCGCTTAAAAATAGACCCCTCAGAAATACCAGCCTTCTCCGCAATTTCTAATGTGGATGCCCCAAATCCTTTTTCAAGGAAAACTGCCTGAGCAGCTTTCAGTATTTGTTCATCGGTGATTTTGCGTGTTCTGGCCATATTAGTGAGTTTCTACTCATTTTTATAGTGACGGAGTCAAGCTTTGTCAAGCCCCCTCAGGTCCTATTTTAGAGGACAGATTCCACTCTATGAAAACCATAGCCTGGCAATTCTTTGCCTGACCGATAAAACGACTCCCATGACTTAAGTCCCATTGCTGAACGATAGAGTTGACGCATTTTGTCATCTAAGCTATTAGTAAGTAAGTGTTCACTTACTAATAGCTTAGGCAAAGTACAGTTGCTTGTGCACAATCATGTCTGCTCGAAATACGGTTACCCAACCAGGAGGACGTTAACCATGCAACTTGCTATTTCTAAAAAACTCTTTTTGACCCTGCTGACAGTAGGGCTAATTGCCGGGGCTGAGGGTACGGCTGAGGCTTATCCTCAGTTGCCGCAGGGCAACGGCCCTGAGTATCTGGCGCAGTTTCCATCGTTTCCAGATCGCTCGGATTTTGATGATGACGATTTAGAGGATATCCGAGAAGAGATTGAGGATCGGCGTGAAGACCGCCGCGACGACCGCCGCGACGATATCGAGGATGATCTGGAAGATTGTTTAGACGATAACGATCGGCGCGAGTGTCTCGAGGATGTGCGGGAGGATTACGACGATCGCTCAGGCCGTCGGTCAGGGCGATATCGCGATGAGGATGATTTTGACGATTTTCGAGAGGAGGTTGAAGATCGTTTAGAGGATCGCGACGATCGCTCAGGACCTCGTTTTAGGCAGTCCGAGGGGAGGGTATTCCCGGGTGCTGGGCGATCTGGATCAAATCGGAGATTTCCGTTTGGGCGCTAGAGCTGATACCAAACTCCGACCTTGATATTGCTGGTGAATTTTGATGTTTAGGAACACTGGTGATGAGGTCGAAGTGTCGAAGCCCCCACCCCCCAATTCTGGGGGCTTCAGAGTTCACATAGTTGCTGATCAGTCTCAAGGGAGCAAATGCTCAAAGTTCCCCTGAATATAGCCCAAGGGGCATTCAAAAAAGGGGGACATTCTGAGGACTTTAGAGAATCTCACTTCAATCAGGAGTTCTGTGATGGTATTTCGTATTGAGCACTGGTCAAAGCCAAGCTCACAAAGGTGGGTATTGGGGATCTTGATTGTGTTGGGGGTGGCTGGCGTGGTGACGCTGATTAGATTGCGCTCCGCTACAGCGCCCCCTGCCCCTGAGATAGAAATGGTTGCCCCGGTGGTTAAAACGGTCACGGCCCTGGGTCGATTAGAGCCGGATGGTGACGTGATTCAGCTGTCGGCCAGCACGTCTAATGACGGGGGAAATCGGGTGGCTGAGCTCTTGGTGGCCGAGGGAGAAACGGTTGAGCCAGGTCAGGTGATTGCGATTTTAGATAGTCGCGATCGCATCCAGGCTGACCTGGCCGAAGCCCAGGAGCGCCTTAAGATTGCCCAGGTGCAGCTAGAACAAACCCTGGCTGGGGCTAAGCAAGGTGAAATTGACGCCCAGCGAGCCGAGATTATCAGACTAGACGCCCAAAGAGAAGGCGATATTCTCGCCCAGCAGGCCACCCTGGCCCGTGTAGAGGCCGAATTGGCCAATGCCGAAGATGAGTATCAACGCTATCAGGGGCTATACGAGGCTGGGGCGATCTCAGCCTCGGAGCGAGATAGTAAACGGCTGGTGTTACAAACCGCCCAGCGCAGCTTGCAAGAAGCCCAGGCGGTTTTGACCCGATTGCAGACCACGCGCTCCCCAGAGGTAGAAGCCGCCAGGGCCAATCTGGAGCGGATTCAAGAAGTGCGCCCGGTGGATGTGCGGGCCGCAGAGGCGGAGGTGGCTCGCGCCCAGGCGGCGGTAGCCCAGATCCAGAGAAAGCTCGACCAGACCTATGTGAAAGCACCCCAGGTGGGCACGATTCTCAGAATCTATTCTCGACCGGGGGAGGTGGTGGCCGATGAGGGGATTGTGGAAATGGGTCAGATTGGTGAGATGGTTGCGATCGCGCAAATCTACGACAGCGATGTTCGCAAGGTTGAGGTAGGCCAGCCAGTTGTTCTCACCAGCGCCTCGCTCCCCGATGAAACGCTACAAGGCACAGTTGAATATGTGGGCTTACAGGTTGAACAACAATCGGTGGTCAACGAAGACCCCACGGCCAATATTGATGCCAAGGTGGTGGAGGTCAAAATTAAATTGGACGAGACTTCGAGCGCTCAGGTGAGGGGGCTGACTAATTTGCAAGTGATCGCAACCATTGAGATTTAATAGAGGTCTCCCATGTTCGGGCTCGTAAAACAATTTCAAAAAATTCAGCATCGCACGCCCCTGGGGTGGCTACAGCTGCGAAAAGATCGCGCTAAACTGCTAACCGCGCTGGCGGGAATTGCCTTTGCCGACATGATGGTTTTTCTCCAGTTAGGATTTCAGGATGCGCTGTTTAGGAGTAACACCCAGTATCCCCGGCACGTCATCGCAGATTTAGTCATCGTCAGTACCCAGGCAAGAAGCTTTAACCAGACCTATACGTTTCCCCGGCGACGGCTGCTGCAAGCGAGGGATATCGACGGGGTGGCCTCAGCCGATGCCCTTTACATTAACTCCGTCACCTGGCGCAACCCTGAGACCCGAGAGAAAGGCTCCCTGAGCGTGCTGGGTCAAAATCCAGCCAGGCCCACCTTTCGATTACCCGAAGTCAATGACCAACTGGACGTGATTAAGCTACCGGATACGGTGCTGTTCGACAAAGCTGGCCGAGGCGACACTCAAACGCTAATTGAGCAAGTAGAGCAGGGGCAAACCGTCACCACTGAGATTGGCTTGCGGACGGTCACCCTGGGCGGACTATTTGAGTTAGGTGCCTCCTTTGCCACGGATGGGGCCCTGATCACCAGCGACCAAAATTTTCTGCGGTTTTTTCCCAATCGTGAGGCAGGGGTTGTCAGCATGGGGTTAATTGACCTGGAGCCGAGTGCTGATCCAGTCATCGTGCAACAACATTTAGACACCTACCTGGCGGATGATGTGCAGGTCTTTACCTACGATCAATACCTCGAATTTGAGGAGACTGAATTGAGTACTAATTCTCCCATCGCCATGATTTTTGGGGTCGGTAGCGCCCTGGGTTTTATCGTGGGAGTTGTGATTGTTTATCAGGTCCTCTCCACCGATGTAAATACCCACATGGCGGAGTATGCCACATTCAAAGCCATGGGCTATCAGGACGGATATTTGCTGGGGGTGGTGTTTGAGGAGGCTTTAATTCTGTCGGTATTGGGGTTTGCCCCCAGTGTAGTGGTTTCCCTGGGGCTCTATCAGCTAATTGCACAAGCCACTGCGCTGAGTATTGTCATGCCCATGAGCCGGGCTATCTTTGTCTTAGTCATGACCTTTGTGATGTGCGGATTGTCGGGCGCGATCGCAACCCGCCGACTCCAGGCAGCCGATCCGGCAGATGTTTTTTAGCACACGCCATGACGTCTCTACCGGGGTAATCGGCCTGTGGCAAATATATTGCACTGGGCAACCACAAGGGATTGCCCCTACGGTTTACCAAAATCCAAAATCCAAAATTCTCCCCTCCTCCCCTGCTCCCCCTGCTCCCTCTGCTCCCTCTGCTCCCCCTGCTCCCTCTGCTCCCCCTGCTCCCCTGCTCCCCCTGCTCCCCCTGCTCCTCTACCTACCACCCTCCACCCTCCACCCTCCACCCTCCACCCTCTACCCTCCACCCATGCCCCACTCTCCTATGATCTCAATCCGCGACCTAAATCACCACTTCGGTCAGGGACGGCTTCGCAAACAGGTGTTATTCGATATCCATTTAGACATTGACCCAGGGGAGATTGTGCTGATGACAGGTCCGTCGGGCTCAGGTAAAACCACCCTGCTCACGCTGATCAGCGGCCTACGCTCGGTCCAGACAGGGAGCCTGCGTGTC
>JBCBQD010000072.1:0-22304 GCA_039820425.1 Cyanobacteria bacterium J06635_1 | reverse complement strand
CCCAGATCTCCCCGGAGGAATCCCCTCCTTCCCTCCACGACGCTCGTCCGCTCTGGTTTATGGGGAAAGGGGGAATGCTTGGGGGGGAATGGCGCGGGGTCTGAACATTGATGGGTAAGGTTGAGAAGTTTGAGGATTTGCGGGTATGGCAGCAGGGGATTGAGCTGACCAAGCAGATTTATAAAATTACGACTCAAGGTAAGCTGAGTCGGGACTTTGGTCTGAAAGATCAGTTGCGCAGGGCGATCGTTTCTGTCCCAACCAATATTGCAGAAGGATATGAACGATGTTCGAGGAAGGAATATGTTCAGTTTTTGAGTATTGCAAAGGGCTCAGTTGGGGAAGTTCGCAGTTTATTGAGAGTAGCTATGGAAATCGGTTACCTACCCCAAGAGGATTACGACACGCTACACAGTCAAGTGCTTCAATTAGGCCGAATGCTAGCAAAGCAGATCCAGGTACTCAAGCAATAAACCCATAGGCTGGAAAAAACACCCCTTCGCCCTTCGCCTTTACCCTTTCGCCCTTTACCCTCCCCCTACCCACCACCCCCACCCCTCGCTACACTAAATCGTAACCCTCATTCCCTTACCATCCTTGCCACGCCGACTCCTTTACTGCCTACTCGCCTGCCTCACCGCTCTGCTCCTCGCCGCCCCCGCGGGAGCCCAATGGTTGCCTGTCATTGACGAGCCCGACCCGACCGAGGCCGCCTTTGGCTGGCGGCCCAACGCCGAGCGGCCCTGCGGCAGGCTGGTGTGCAGCAATGTTTACCTTTACGGCTCACGGGGGGTCAGTTTTACCATTGCCGGGCCAGCGGCGACCCTGCAAGCTGCCACCCCTGACGCCAGCACCCTGGATGTCGAAACCCGAGCTAAGTTGGTGCAGCGCAGCTTTCGAGAGGTGCTTAGGGTGGTGCGATCGCAACCCACTGTCCAAAACACCCTCGCCACCGTAGACGTCCGACTCACTGACCTGATCACCCCCCGCGAGGGGCTTCACCCCAGCACCCCCCAGGTCCTGGTTGGGCTTGAAAACGAGCAAACCGTGGTGTTTTTGTCGGCACAACCCGACTATGGGCTACAGCAACAAACCCTGGTCACGGTTACCGAGTTTGACGCCCTGCACAACGGTCAACCCAAGGATGATCTCGCCAAAGCCTGGCAAGCGATTATCAGCACCAGCCTCAGCCATAAACTCTGGGAGCGATCCTTTGACACCCAATATGCCTGGGCCAAGCCGGTCATTGCGATCGCACTCGTCGCCCTGGCCGCCTTGCTCACCGCCGGGATTGAGTTTGCCCGCCGCAAATGTCGCAGCCGCAGCCGCACCCTGCGCAAGCGCCTCAAAAATTCGGAAAAAGAACTCAAAAAATCCATGACCGTGGACCCTGAGGCGATCACCCCGGAAGACGCTCAGCCCCCCGCCGATGCCATGGCATCTCCCCTCTCGCCCCAGTGGACGCCCCAAATGTCATCCCAGCCCTTCTCAAATCACGCTTTTAAGCCCCTGACCGTGGTTTCCGAGGCAGGCCAGTCCGTCAATCACTTCTTAGCCACCTTTTCCAAAGCCTTTCTCAAAGAACAAACCCTGCTCAAACAACAGCGTAATCTGTTGCAGTTTGTCGTGCAGCTGATTGTCTGGCTAGAAGTGTGCGTTTTCTTTGTAGCAGGTGGTGCAATTGCGTGGCTATATCCGATTACTCGCCCCTATGCCCCCTATGTGTTTAGTCAGGCGATCTTGTTGCCGATTATCTGGCTGGGGGTGACCCTGCTCGATACCCTGCTTGACGTCGAGATTGACTATTACCTCAACCAATGGGGCAAAAACGCCCAGCTTGACGATCCGCAAGCTAACCGGGTGGCCCTGCGGGTCAGTACCTACTCCCCGGCCCTGCAAAGTGCCACCACGCTTTTCTTTACTGCGTTGGGTGCTTATCTCACCGTGCAAGCCTTTGGGATTGACCCAGCGGTGCTGGCCAGTGCAGGTGCGATCGCAGTGGTCTTTGCCTTTGTCTCGCGTAATGTGCTACAAGACATGCTTAACGGAGCCGTGATTTTATGGACCGACCGCTTTGCTGTGGGCGATGTGATTAAAGTTGGTGAGTACGCTGGTCTAGTCGAAGAGATGAGTCTGTACACTACCCAAATTCGCGGTCCCGAGGGACGGCTGATCACCATCCCCAACGGCCAAATCACCACCGTCGAAAATCTCACCAAAGACTGGTCGCGGGTTGATTTTACCATTGAGATTGCCTACGACGCCGACATCAAACAGGCCCTGGAGATTATCCGCACCGTCGCTGATACGATGCGCACCGACCCCCTGTGGCAGGACAAAATTTTAGAACCCGCCTCTGTCCTGGGTGTGGATCAAATCTCTCACGCTGGCATTCTGCTCCAGGTCTGGATCAAAACCCAGGCCATGCAACAATGGGCAGTCGGACGAGAGTTTCGCCTGCGCATCAAACAAGCCTTTGACGAAGCCGGGATTCAGATTGGGTTGCCCCAGCAGAGTGTTGTGTTGAGACGGTAAAATTGGGTGGGGGCGCTGCGTTTGGTGAGTTCGCTGCGCTTGGTGAGTTCGCTGCGCTTGGTGAGTTCGCTGCGCTGGTGAGTTCGCTGCGCTGGTGAATGGAGCAGTTGCTCACTCCCCCACTCACCACTCACCCACTCACCACCCCACCACTCCATGTGCGGACGCTACACCCAGACCCAATCCGGCGAAGCCATTGCCAAGGCCTTTGGTCTAACCACTCCGCCCAATCCACCACCCAGGTACAACATTGCCCCCACCCAGCCAGTGTCAGCCATTGCTCAACCCGGTGATGCGCGGGAGTATCGCATTTTTCAATGGGGGCTGGTGCCCTCGTGGTCAAAGGACCCTAGCATTGGCAGTCGGATGATCAACGCCAGGGCAGAAACCGTAGCGGAGAAACCGTCTTTTCGGGCGGCGTTTAAGCGGAGGCGGTGTTTAATTGTGGCCGATGGTTTTTATGAATGGCAGAAAACGGGCCAGAAAACGAGTCAGAAAAAGCAGCCCTACTATATCCAGCTAGAAGACCATGCCCTGTTTGGCTTTGCTGGGCTTTGGGAGATCTGGGAGAGCGGCGATGGCAGCTATTTAGAAACCTGCACCATTCTGACCACCGCGCCCAATGCTCTGATGGAGACGATCCACAATCGCATGCCGGTGATTTTGCATCCTCGGGACTACGACACCTGGTTAGACCCGACTTTGCAAACTGCCCGCGATCTCCAGCCTTTACTGCGCCCCTATGAGGCGGCTGCCATGCAAGCCTACCCGGTCAGTACCACGGTCAATAGCCCCCGCAACGAAACCTCGGCCTGCATTGAGCCTTTGGCATCATGAATAAATCAATGCCGTTGCCGTCGTAAATAAAAAACTCCCCATTCCTTAGAACGGGGAGTGCACACCTGTTTGTCAATCACCACTGGAATCTCAAGCAAATATGGCCTGATGAATTCCAATACACTTAGTGTGGCCGACGGGTTACCCGTGTGGCAGTACCCCCAAGGGTAATCTTGATAACGCCCTGACCAACGAAAATACCTAAACCTATGCCCCAACCTGCCAGCGAGATCATTCAGGCGATGTACGATGCCATTAACCGTCGCGATGTGGACGGTGCGATCGCATTCATCGACGACGACTGCACCTATCAAGATTTCAACTTTCCCAAACCCTTCCAGGGCAAAGCCGCCATCCGAACCCTGTTTGAAGAGTCCTGCCAGAAAATCCCCGAGGCGCTGCAATTCGTCATCGACGACATCACTACGGGCGACTCCCTGGCGGTGGGCCTCACCTGGCACGTTGAGCTCGACGGCATTCCGTTCCCCAACGGTCGGGGGGCCAGCTTCTACCGCCTGTCTGAAACCACAGGCAAGATGATCTTCGCGCGGGATATTGTAGAGCCGCCGATTAAACCAGGGCGAATGGCGTTTTCGATTATTCGGTGGGTGTCACCGCTGGTGCGCAGGTTTTTAAGGGAAGGTAGGGGAGCGGGGGAGAGGGGGAGGGTGGGGGAGATAGTGGAGACGCGGGGACGCGGAGAGGGGGGACGCGGAGAGGGGGGCGCGGAGGATTGTAGGATGGGTTAAGCTGCCAGTCGATGCAAACGTTAGCCAACCCCAAACAGCTTGCGAGCCCATCTTTGCCAGAAATCGCGAATCCATCTTTGCCATATCCCATGAAAACGGCGTCCATAAAAACAGTCATCCGGGTCGGTCTATTAGCCTCGTTAGCTGCACTTGCGGGAGGGGGCAACGCCAAAGCCCAGGGCGCAGAGCCACCAGCCAGGTTTGAAACCTTTGCTGATTGGTGTATTCATAAACCCCAGCTAACCCTAGCGGCCAGACACACCGTTAATTTACTGCTAGCCGAGGCTGAGACTCAAAACTGTGCCCAGGCCCAGGCAACCCTCAGCAGCCTTACCGAGCTTTCCCTCGATGAAGTTGCGATCGCAGACATCACGCCCCTGTCCAGCCTGACCCATCTGACCGGGCTCAGCCTGAGCAACAACGAAATTTCGGATGTCAGCCCGTTGGCCCCCCTAACTAACCTGATCTGGCTCAGCCTGGGCAACAATCATCTTGAAGATGTCGCCCCCCTGTCGGGTCTCACGGATCTGATTGTGTTGCAGCTGGGGGGCAATGATATCGAAGATGTTGAGCCCCTCGCCAGTTTGGGCGAGCTGATTATCCTTGAGTTGGGTAGCAACCACATTACCGATGTCACCCCACTGGCCAGTCTGAGGGATCTGACGCGACTGCAGCTCGGGCGCAATGCCATTGCCGATTTGGCCCCCCTGGTAAATCTAACCAAACTGGTCTGGCTGTCTCTCAGTCGCAATGCCATTTCTGATGTTGCCCCCCTCGCTAGCCTGACAAACCTGGAGGAGCTTTCTCTGAGTGATAATGACATTGCCGATGCGACACCTCTGACGAGTCTCACCAATCTTGCGTATCTCAACCTCAAAGGCAATCCGCTTGACGATTTAACTTGTCCAGTAGAGCCTCAAACCATTTGTAAATGGGCGGCTTCTAACCCATGGTGACCTCAAATTTTCGATCTCGTCCTGAAACCTTACTCTCTCTACTACTAGGGTTTCTCACGGTTGTCTATGTGGTGCTGTTGTTGCTCTCACCACCAGACTGGCTACCGGGGGAGCCGGTTTGGGCGATCCAGCCTGAGACGATGCAAGAGATTCTCGACGAGTCGATCAATTTCTTCTTTGTCTTGCCCATTTTGAATCAATTGGGCATTCACCTGATGGAAGCGCCGGTTGTGCATCCGGCCATGGAGGCGTTTTTTAACCTGGCCGAGGCATGGATTTTTATGTTTTTGCCACTGCTGCTGCTTGACCCGCGCGGGGGCAAGCTGCCTCGGGTGCCGATGTGGGGTGCGGCGATGTTTCTCACTAATGTGTTTTTGATGCCCTATATGGCGCTCCGACTGGGGCAGGTATCGGAGGCATCTCAGGGGGAGAAGGGGATTTTGGCGCAGGTATTTGGGTGGATTGGGTTGGGTGTGGGTGCGATCGCACTCTACTGGTTTTGTGCAGCCCTCCCCGAGTTTGGCACCGTTGCAGAACGGTTTGCTTATCTCGGCCAGCAAGTGATGACCAACCGAGTCACGCTAGCGTTTTGCGTAGACCTATTTCTATTCGGAATTTTTCAGGCAGTACTGATGGGGGCAATTATCCCACAGGGTCATTTACTGCGCTGGCTCCGGTTCATGCCATTTTTTGGATTGGCAACGTGGCTCATTTATCCGAATAGAATGAACAAAAACTGATACCCTTTCGCGTTAAAAATTCGCTTTTCGGGGCATTAAAACTTAAATCACAGCCTCTATCCAAGTCAAATTACTCGCCAATGCACTATTTTTCAGCGCATTAAAAAGTTTCAAATCAGCAGTAATCATCGAGCATTGCTTTAGAATTGCCAGTGACAAGTAAAGGCTATCGTAAACTGTGCGCCCGCTGTGCAGTGCAATCTCCAAAGCTAGTGATGCCAGCGGAACTGACTCGTACACCTGCATGGGGACAAGCCTCAAGTCTGCATAGGTTTGCCTAGCATTTTCAGCCGTATCTTCCCCACGACGTACACGCTTCCATAGAATATTGCCGATTTCGGGAAAAAATAAATCTGGGACTAACAGCTCACAACGTATATTTATCAGGTGTCTTGCTGCTTCAGAATGAATTTCTGGCACGAACCATTTGATGCCTACGCTAGCATCAACGACATATCGTGTCATCGCTCTCGATCCTCTCGGATCAAGTAGGCGCTATCGTTAAAAGACTTGTCGGCGTATCGAGTCTGAGATTTCTCAAGGGCGACGAGGGCATTGTCCCAATGATCAGCCGTCTTATAATAGGGCAATTGAACAGGTTGTTCTTTACATTGCTCAATGACTGTGAGTAAGTCAAGATAGTCAGACCCTTTATCTTCAACCGATGCTTGCTGATCGTCTGGCAACTGTTTTGGTTGCCTAATCTTGTGTGTCAGCAAATTACGCTCTTCCCGGTTTAAAGAAAGGATAATTTGTGCAAGTGAATCAATTAGTTTGGTATTTACCGATGCAACGGGCTGACTCATGATCGGCAGACTTAAACAGTATATTTATTCTAGCGATTGATACTTGTTGTGTCTTAATTATTTGATGGCATCATAGCGACAGGGTGCTTGAGAGGAGCTATGGGACTAATAACCGTAATGATTTATATCGCTCGGATAAGTTTGGCCTGTCTACTGTCTCTGCTCTGTCTGGTCGGCCCAATATACTTTTCTGACCACACCCAGTGTGCTATCGCAGCTCCAATCATGGCTCAATCTCCGTCACCTGACCTATCTCAGCCCGCCCAGGTGCTAGAGCGCCTGTTTACCACCCCTACGGTCGAAGCCAGCTGGTTTGCAGATAGCTTTCTGACCCAGGTCCCCCTGGGTCAGATTGAACAAATCCTGCGGGGGCTGACGGGTAGTTTAGGCGCTTATCAGGGGGTTGAGGCGGCTGATCAAGGCTATTTGCTGACCTTTGAGCGAGGGCGGGTACCCGCCCAGATCGCGCTGGATGCCCAGGGGCAGATCATCGGTCTCTTTTTTAAGCCACCACAGTTGGACGCAGTGACTACTGAGGAGCTGATCGCAGGGTTTGAGGCCCTTCCCGGTGACAAGCATTTGCTGATGCTCAAGGATGGCGAACCGCAGCTTTTGATCAATGCCGATCAGCCCCTGGGTGTAGGGTCTGCCTTTAAGCTGCTGGTAATGCAAGCGCTAAAGACTCAAATTGCAGCAGATGGGCATCAGTGGCAAGACATTTTGCCAGTGCAAGATCATTTAAAGAGTCTCCCCGGCGGTTTTCTCCAAAACTGGCCAGCGGGGTCTCCCTTGACCTTGCAAACGTTAGCCGGGCTGATGATTTCCCAGAGTGACAATACGGCCACCGATCATCTGATCGAGTTAGTCGGTCGTGCTTCTTTAGAGATTCTGTCTCCGCGCAATCAGCCTTTTCTCAACACCCAGGAATTCTTTAAGCTCAAAGATCCCGCCAACCAGCCGCTTTTAAATCGCTATCGCGAGGGCAATGTCTCTGAACGGCACGGAGTTATCAGGGCGCTGGGTGAGCTTAGCCTGCCCCCGGTGGATATTTTTAATAACGGCCCGGTGGCGATCGATGTGGAATGGTTTATGAGTGCCCATGAGCTGTGTGCAGCCATAGAAGCGGTGGCAGATTTGCCGCTGATGTCGATTAACCCAGGGCTGGTAGACGCCAGCCAGTGGCAGCGAATAGCCTTTAAGGGCGGTTCAGAGCCCGGGGTTGAAAATTTGACGACCTACCTTGAATCGACCGATGGACATCGCTACTGTGTCACAGCCACTTGGAATAACCCCGAGGGTATTGATGAAATTCAGTTTGCGAACCTTTATCAGCAGGCGATTGCATCCTTAAAACCTTCCACCCAAACACCTTCTACCCAGGGGCCCCCTACTCGGGCAGAATGATAGACCCTGCTGTCTAAGGGGTTATTTCCTCGGGTGAGCTGCCATCCGCCATGCGCACCGTATAGCGCTGCCCGTCAAATACCAGCACCGGGGTCGTGCCAGAGGAGGGGTCGGCAGAGAGCGTTTCAGACGGTTGGCTGGTGAGGGGCCAGGCTGTGCCGTTGGGCAGGGTAGATGCCTGGTTGTGAACGCTGTCTAGCATTCTGGCCAGCTCTGCCTGGGTTTCTAACTGTTGGGTGGTCGACACCAGGCCACTGAGCCCGTTGATCAAGTCGCGAATATTGGTACGAAAAGCTGGGTCCCCGGTGAGTTCGTCCACATCCGCCATCACCTTTTGGGCGCTCTGAAAAACATCGCGGGCTGACTCCAGGGTTTGTTGCAACAGGACAATATTTTCATCCGTGCTCAGGGAGTCAGTAATCACCTTTAAATCTTCAGATGCCGAGGCCGCATTGGCCGTCAGCTGCTCCAGATTATTGACTAGCTCACCCTCCTGGATCGTGGGGGCCAGGGTGTCGACAATGCTGCGCAGCTGTTCACTGCCCGCTCGGACGTTATCAAGGGTCGCAACAATATCGCCCCGGTTGTTGACCAGGAGTTGGTTGATTTCGGTAAGGGTGGTGTCTAAGCTGGTGGCGGTTTGGGCTGTGCTAACCTCAATTTGCTGAGCTGCTCGGGCCGTTGACTCAGATGCCTGACGGGCCGCAGTAGCCAGTGGGCTGAGTTCTTTGCGGGTGTCTTCAACCAAAGTTGTGAGTTCTGCTGTGAGGTCGATCACGTTGGCGCTCACCTCGGTGGTATTATCCAAGATTTTGCTAACCTCTTCGGCCACGGCTGGATCCGCTAGAAAATCGGCAATCCGCTTTGATGATTCGAGCAGATCTTCGTAGGTCACCCCCTGGAGACCTTTTAGATTATCTCCATTGCATAAAATGACATTGCTGTCACAGTCCCTGGCGACTGGCGTCATGCTAAGGGCAGTGTCTGGGAGGGGGGCCTCAGAAAAGATATCAATGGAAATTTCGCCAATCAGCCCAGACTGCACGGTTTGAATTTTGGCTCCCGCCGGAATCCGCAGGTCGCCGCGGCTGATTTCGACATCGACATCGACCTCGTTAGACTTGGGTGTGATCGAAATGACGCGGCCCACTGGCACGCCACGATAGCGGACGGGGGTGCCGATTTGCATATTGGACGTACTGTCAAACTCGACAATGAGTTGGTAAGTGCGCTGCCTGGGATTAATGCCCCGCAGCCACAAAATGAGGATGCCAAAGAGGCCAATGCCTACTAAAATCAATAATCCGACAGAGCCTTCTCGAATGGTTCGTGCCCGCATGGGTATCTACGTAAAAGAAACACCATAAACCCAACCACTCTAACCCATTGATGGTAATGATTGGGCTAACTTACAACGTGAATTGGGCCGTCTACCTCAGCGCTAAAGAACTGACGCACAAACGGATCATCAGTGGTGTCAATCTCATGGACTGACCCCATCCACTGAATGCTGCCCTGATGCAGGAATACAACCCGATCGGCGGTGCGGCGAATCGTGCTGTCCTGATGGGTCACGATCACGTAGGCACTGCAACCACGCCCCTGATGAATGCTGCGGATCAGATCTTCGATCACCGTTGAGGCAATCGGGTCAAGCCCCGCGGTGGGCTCATCATACAACAGTAAACTGGGGCGATCTTGAGGGTTGTGGGGGTTGGCAATGACTGCCCTGGCAAAGCTGACTCGCTTGCGCATGCCGCCCGATAGCTCGGCTGGGTAACGGTCGCCGGTGCTCGGCAGGCCCACCATATCCAGGGCGTCGTTGACCAGGGTGCGGATTTCCCGGGACGAGAGGTTAGAGTGCTGATAGAGCAGGAACCCGACATTTTCGGCCACCGTCAAAGAGTCAAATAGCGCTGCTTGCTGAAACACCATGCCAATCCCGGATGGATCGTTGGCGTCTTCGATTAAGCCGACTCGCTTTTGACCTTTGATATAAATTTCGCCCTCATCCGGTGCGAGTAGACCGGCTGCGATTCTCAAGATGGTCGATTTTCCAGTTCCCGATGGGCCAATAATGGCAACGGCTTCCCCCGCCAGAACGGTCAGATCTACCCGATTGAGCACCTGGGTAGAGCCAAAACTTTTTGAAATGCCGCGTAACTCAATGATGGGCTGATCGTTACAGGGCAAATCTTGGGGTGTGGGCAAGTCGATCATTCTTGGGTAAATTGGCGGGAATGGGAAATTGAAGTTGATAGCCACTCGGCTTATGACAAGATAACCCATGATTCTATTTTTAATAAGAAATCCATGTTGTTAGAACTCGGCGCGCTGAGGAAGTTTATGCGTCGCCATTTGCAATTCTTTATTCAAGAAACAAAATTACGCACCCCAGTTCGGCGTCAGCGCTGGATGAAATGGCTGACGCCGGGTCTGCTGGTCAAGCGTTGGCTATTTTTGAGCACCGTCGGGGTGCTGACAGTGGGGCTAGGAGTCATGATTTGGCTTAAGCTAACGCCGGTTTTTTATACGGTTAAGTTTGTTGGCAATTTACTTAACTTAATTACTCGACTGATTCCAAACTCGATTAGCGGGCCGTTAGCGATTATCGCTGGGCTGTTGCTAATCATTTGGGGGCAAACCCGTACCCTGGGCGCGATCACTGAGGTGCTCATGCCCGCCAGCAGCGAAGATACGCTTTGGGATGCGATCGCAACCCATCGCAAGCTCAGGCGCGGCCCGCGCATCGTGGTGATTGGCGGCGGCACCGGCCTCTCGACCATGCTGCGGGGTCTGAAAAACTACAGCGCCAATATCACCGCAGTGGTGACCGTGGCCGACGACGGCGGCTCCTCAGGGCGGCTGCGGCGCGAGATGGGCGGACTGCCCCCCGGCGATATTCGCAACTGCCTGACCGCCCTCGCCGCCGAGGAAAAACTGCTCACCGAGTTATTTCAGTATCGGTTTATGTCAGGCAGTGGGCTGAGCGGTCACAGCTTTGGCAACTTGTTTTTATCTGCCATGAATGAAATTACGGGGGATTGGGAACAGGCCATTTTAGCCAGCTCCCAGGTATTGGCGGTGCGGGGCACGGTGCTGCCGTCTACCCTCAGTGATGTCAAACTCTGGGCCGAGCTCAGCGACGGTCGCCGCATCGAAGGCGAGTCTAACATTACCAAAGCCCGAGGGCGGATTGTCAATATCGGCTGCACCCCCGCCGCCCCCCCAGCATTGCCCCGAGCGATTGAGGCGATTGAGACCGCTGACTACATCATTATGGGGCCAGGCAGCCTTTACACCAGCATCATTCCTAACTTGCTGGTGCCTGAGATTGCCGATGCCATTGCCCATACCCAGGTGCCCCGCGTCTATGTGTGCAATATCATGACTGAGCCCGGCGAGACCGATGACTATGGGGTGTCTGACCACATCCGGGCCATTGATCAAGCCTGTGGCAGGCGTCTGTTTGACGCGGTGCTGGTGCAAAAGCGCGCTCCCTCGCCCCTGGCCCTCAATCGCTATCGCCAGGAAGGGGCCGACTGCGTCTATCTGGATCGCGATGCGGTGATCGAGTCAGGTCGCCGTTTAGTGTTAGCCAATATCATGCACGAAACTGAAACCGGCTCCATTCGCCACGATCCGCTACGGCTGGCAAAGGTGCTGATGCGGTGGTATTCGAGGGTTAGGTGAAGAAGGCGAATAGGGAGCAGAGGGGGCAGGGGAGGCAGAGGGGGTAGCCCGTAGCGCTAATGCCCACGCAACAGGAAATCTTATTTTTGAGCAAAGAATTTACGCGATAGCCATCCTGCTGTGCCGCTGATAATCGCCCCTGCCATCAGGATACCGATTGCGGGCATAAACAGGGAATCCCAGAGGCTGTACCAGAGGTCAAAGCCAAGGTTGATTTGGGTGGTTTTGCCGACAAGCGCGATCGCAAACCAGCCAAAGCTAAAGAGCACAAAAAATAGGTTGAGCATCAGGGCTGTGTTGAGCCAACTGATCAGGCGATCTTTCATTTTTGAGCGGCTTCTGTTTGTGGGGTTAGTCCAGAATACAGGAGTCAGGAGTCAGGAGTCAGGAGTCAGGAGTTAGGAGTCAGGAGTTAGGAGTCAGGAGTTAGAAGGCAGTTTTGAATTTTGAATTTTGAATTAAACTTAAAACTCAAAACTTAAAACTCAAAACTTGCTTCTCCATCTCTCTCTACCTACCCTCTACCTTCTACCCTCTACTTCCAATTCTGGCTTCTTCCTAAAAGGCTTCTTCCCAAAAGGCTTCTTCCCAAAATAAAGATGGCTGCCCAAAACTGGGACAGCCATACTGTAGAAGTTGAGTTTTACCGACGATTAAATCGTCCTAAGCATTTCTTGATCAATGTCTTAACAAAGCGCTACACTGCTTCGCGTTCTTCAAGTTGAGAAGCCGTTAAGTTATCGGGATCAACGTAATGGCAAACGGCTTCATCAATGCAAATAAGTGCCCAACCAGACTTGTCAATATCTACCAATTCATAGGGTCCTTCTTGAACAAAAAAGCCTTTGTGATTCCTGGTTTCAGGCTTGACTTCTACAGCTCGCTTATCCATGATTTGGCTCCTAAAAAACTGAAAGTAAAGGGGGTTTACGAAAACAAAAGAAATACTTATCGCAACCTTTACTCAAGCTTATCAGTTGATCCCCGATCCCGTTGTTAATTTATCTGACTCAATAGTTTGCCTTCAATTTTTAATGGACCTAGGGGCTGAAACCCTTGTTAAAAGAGAAAGACAAAAAATGGGGATCAGAACAATGGCTGATCCCCAAGTCTCTTTTTCGATGATTTTTAACAAGTTTTAATTAACAAGTATTAAGGGGCGATCTCCGTTATGAGATTCCTGATTTGGGCAAAAGGGGGGGATTTATTGAAGGATCACCCCCCGAAAATCCATTTCTGAACTTTTTGAAGGTTTTTCCAATCAGGTTTTCGGCTTAATCCTTCTTCAAGATTCTGTTGAATATCGGGTTTTAATTCGTCTAATGCCATCAGGACCTGACTAGCCATATCAACGTGTTCGCGAACGCCGCTGCGATCGCTATCTAAAATTGCGATGGAGATATTGATCCGAGCCTGGGGATCTTGGGGGTTGAGTTTGACGGCTCTTTGAGCGGCTTTATAGGCGGCATTGGGCTTATCGCTGAGCAAATAAAGCCACGATAGGCAAGTCCAAGCCGCACTATTTTTAGGAGCGCGATCGCAAATTTCTTTGAAAACAGGAATCAGCGTCTCGGTTGACTCCCCTGCCTTGTAGCGTTCAATGCCATCATCGAACAAAGCCTCTACGGTCTGGGTCATGGGTCAGAAACATTAAAGAATAAACCCCATAATTTTACGGGGGTATGGTCAAACCACACCCCCGGTTGAAAATTTTATGCCCGTAGGGGCGAGGTGACCTCGCCCCTACGTCCCAAACGATTTACCACAGCCGCAGGTCTGAGCCGCATTGGGGTTGGTAAATTGAAAGCCGCCGCCGATCAAGGCGTCGCTGTAGTCGAGCATGAGACCATAGAGATAGAGCAGGCTTTTGCGATCGCAAATCACCTTAAAGCCTTCGTAGTCGTAGATTTCGTCGTGCTCGGTGGCGTTGTTGATATCTTCAAAGTCCATCATGTAAGACATGCCTGAGCAGCCGCCCTGTCGGACACCCACCCGTAGGCACAAATCTTCACCCTGCTTTTCTTTGAGGGCCAGCACATGCTTAAGGGCGGCCTCGGTCATCAGAATGCCCTTTTGGGGTTGGGTGGCTTGGGGCTGAGTTGCTTGAGTCATGGTCGCTCCGTCTGTTGATGGCGTCTTTTATGACGACGTTTGATACACGAGTCGTTCGCTACAATTTGGGGCGAGACTCCTCTTTGGGTAATATTTTAGCTCACACCTATGGGGTTGATATCAGACCACACAACTAAACCTTGTTCACATCCAGTCCTGTCGTTTGTCCTACGGGACTTGTCTGATTGGTTTGTCGGTTGGCAAAACCTCAAGTTTTCAACCTGGATGGGGTTTAGTTCACGATTGAACAAATCTGTACTCCCATAGCCAAGCTCCCTATTCTTCTCCACAATGGGGAGAACGTCAGGCCCGGTGATGGGCTGAATACTGGTTGAAGCCATCCCTATGCAACATTTAAGTTCGTTTACGTGTCGCCGATTAAACCGCCTCCCCAAGCTGATTAGCACCTGGGAGGGCGACCGCCGCCACCTGTCTGCGGAGCTGATGGATACCGACCTGGGCAATGAGCCAGCCCAGGGAGACTGCATTATTTGGGTGGATGGCACCCAGGGCATCGTTCGAGCCCTGAATATGGTGCCCAGCGATACCGGGCACGAAGCGGTGGTGCGAACCTTGCTGCAGGCCATTGAGCATCCCCAAGGGACGATTGACCCGGCGCGACCCCGCAAAATTGTGGTCAAAGATCGCGAGCTGCAGTTTTTCCTACGGGGAGCCCTGCAAAATCTAGATATTGAGGTGGACTACGTTTCAGAACTGCCTCTGATTGATGAAATTTTTGACACGCTGCTCCAGTCTGACCCCCTAGATCCCTCTCTGCCAGAAGTCTTTGAAGCACCCCTGCTCAAGAAAGCAGAAGCGATTTGGCAAGATGCCCCCTGGTATCTGCTGAGTGAGCAAGAAATTTTGGCCGTTGAGCTCAATCAGTGGGATATCGGCACCCTCTATGTCTCAGTGCTGGGGATGGCCGATGTTGAATATGGCCTATTGCTCTACCGTGAGCTGGACTCGCTACGCCAGTTTCGCCAGGCGATTTTAACTAAGCAGGATTTGTCTAATAAAGAGATTCAGCAGGCCTTTCTGAGCCAGGACTGCCTGTTTATCAACTTTGAGTTAGAAGAAGACGGCCTGTTTTCCCTGGCCAATTGCGAATTTGGCAGCATTCACCCGTTTGAGGGGCTGCGCACCCAGCTAGCTGACGAGGAAGCTGCGGCCCTGATTGTGGCGCTAGAGGCCCTGCATCGATTTTTTAAGAAGTATGATGAGCAGCTCGAGGGGCTGACCTTGCAGCTGCTTGAGGGCAAGTATCGGATTCCCAATCCGGTCAAGCCACCCAAGCCCAAAACCCTGTCCGTGGCGGTTAAGACCATGCCCGAGGTCACCGCCGAGCTGATGGATGAAACTGAGGCGAATATGCCAGAGCCTGCGATCGCGCCAGCAATTCGGGATGATTTAATCCCCGATGGCTCACTGATTTTGCTCACCCAGCTCACCCCCGAGATGCTGGACGATCTGCGCCAGGCCCCCAAGGTATACCAACAGCCGTTACTACACGAGCGGACTAAATTCGCCAAGTTAGTCCCCTGGCCAGTTTTAATTATCCAAACCACTCGCCCAAAGGCCAACGCCCTGATTGAGCAATTTCGCATCCTGGGGGGTATCGAAGCCCTATGCTTTAACCCCGGCAGCGATCCCTTCAGCCAGCAGCGCTTTCAGCTTGGGTTGATCAAGACCTTAGATACCTCTTTACATCTCTTTCACGAATACGAGATGGATAACCCCAACCATGTCAAAGCCCTTGACCACTGGCAAACCAGTCAGAGCAATAGTCAGGGGCGATGCGGCATTGTGGTGGCAGCCGGGGTCTCAGGCAGTGCCCGTGGGAACCCCCGAATCAAAGACATGCTGGCTTTTTTTGAAGCAGAGGCTGCCAGCCCCGAGCAGCTTGGCCTGCAGCCGCTGGTGCTGCACTATGCGCTGGGTTACGAGTGAGTAAGGGCAGTGAGTGGTGAGTGGTGAGTGGTGAAAACTCCCCCATCTCCACCATCTGCGCGTCTCCGCGCCTTTCCTCCCCTGCCCCCTCTGCCCCTCTGCCCCCTCTGCTACCCCTGCCCCCTCTGCTCCCTTCCAAAAAGGGACCATGCATTATTACAATGTGTAAAGTCTTATTCTGTGAATCTCTAAAGAACAAAAAGCATGCGAGTTGCAATTGTGGGTGCCGGTTTAGCCGGTATGGCAGCTGCCATCGATCTGGCGGATGCAGGTCATGAGGTCGAGATTTTTGAAGCCCGTCCGTTTGTCGGGGGCAAGGTCGGTAGCTGGGTGGATAAGGACGGTAACCATATTGAGATGGGGTTGCACGTCTTTTTCTTTAACTACGCCAACTTGTTTGCCCTGATGAAAAAAGTGGGGGCCTTTGAGAACCTGCTCCCCAAACAGCACACCCATAATTTTATTAATCGCGGCGGTGAGCTGGGTCAGCTTGACTTTCGGTTTCCGTTGGGGGCCCCGTTTAACGGGTTAAAGGCCTTTTTTACGACCTCCCAACTGTCCCTGCGAGATAAGCTACAAAACTCGGTGGCCCTGGCCACCAGCCCGGTGGTGCGCGGCCTGGTTGACTATGAGGGGGCCATGCGCCACATTCGCAGCCTCGATAAATTTAGCTTTGCTGAGTGGTTTCGCCGCCATGGGGGCTCTAACGGCAGTCTCAAGCGCATGTGGAACCCCATCGCCTACGCCCTGGGCTTCATCGACACCGAAAATATCTCGGCCCGCTGCATGCTGACCATTTTTCAAATGTTTGCGACCAAGACCGAAGCTTCTAAACTTAACCTGTTGGCGGGCTCTCCGTCGGAGTATTTGCATCGGCCGATTGTTGACTACCTGATGGCAAGGGGGACCAAAATCCACACCCGTCGCCAGACCCGTCAGATTTTGTTTGAGGGCAGCGGTGAGCAGGCCAGGGTGACGGGGCTGGTGGTCGCCAACGGCGATCGCGAAGACACGATCACCGCCGATGCTTACCTGGCCGCCTGTGACGTGCCCGGCATCCAGCGGCTGTTGCCTCAAGACTGGCGACAGTGGCCTGAGTTTGACAATATTTACAAGCTCGATGCGGTGCCGGTGGCGACGGTGCAGCTGCGATTTGATGGCTGGGTGACCGAGCTTAACGACCCGGCAAAACAAAAGCAGCTTAAGCAAGCGGCGGGGATTGATAACCTGCTTTACACCGCCGATGCCGACTTTTCTTGTTTTGCCGATCTGGCCCTGGGCAGCCCCAAGGACTACTATCGCGAAGGGGAAGGCTCGCTCATGCAGCTGGTGTTGACCCCCGGCGATCCGTTCATCAAGCAGCGCAACGAGGACATTGCCCAGCATGTGCTCAAGCAGGTGCATGACTTGTTCCCCTCGTCTCGGGAACTCAACATGACCTGGTACAGCGTCGTCAAACTGGCCAAATCGCTCTACCGCGAAGCCCCCGGCATGGATCCCTATCGCCCTGACCAAAAAACACCCATTGACAATTTCTTTTTGGCAGGCAGCTACACCCAGCAAGATTATATTGACAGCATGGAGGGGGCAACGATGTCAGGGCGACAGGCGGCAGCAGCGATTTTGGGTAGTGGGTAGTGGGTAGTGGTTGGTAGGTAATGGGTAGAGGGTAATGGGTAATGGGTAATGGGTGAACGCCTGTTGTTTTGTAAATCTGCTACCTTACTATTGATGTTGATGATTGATGTTAATTAAGAATGGATCAACCTTGCATGTACTGGCACCTTGCATGTACGGGTACTGATGGGTTCTTAGGATAAAGCGGTTGACCAACGCTGAAATCGATCGGCGGCTTAGCCCATCCTACGGTTCTTCCCCTGCCTCCCCTGCTCCCCCTGCCTCCCAATTCCAGATCGCGTTGCATGCAACGCTTCTACCCACCACCCTCTACCCCCTCCCCCTATGTCAGACTGGCTTGAACACACCGTATATGTAGACTTAGACGTGCCCATCGAACTGGTTTGGGGGCTCTGGTCTGACCTGGAAGAAATGCCGAAATGGATGAAGTGGATTGACTCGGTGCAGGTGCTTGACGACCAGCCGGAGCTATCGCGTTGGAAGCTGGCGTCGGGGATTTGGGAGTTTACCTGGCTGTCTCGCACGCTGCAGGTGATTCCCCACCAGATTTTGCAATGGGAATCGGTGGATGGGTTGCCTAATCGTGGGGCCATTCGGTTTTATGATCATAAGGGTTCGAGTACGGTCAAAATGACGATTGCTTATGCCGTGCCGGGGGTGTTGGCCAAAATTATGGACAGCGGCTTTTTGCGGCGGATTGTTAACTCGACCCTACAGGCAGATTTAGAAAGGTTCCGAACCCATGCCATGACAGCAAAGCGTTCAGCAGAAGCTGAGAGCACCGTTTAACGCTTTACCCCCCACCTCCCTCATCTCCCCCACCTGCCCATTCCCTCCCCTCCCACTCCCCCACCGCGCCATCAATGGATTTTGACAGCCAGCGCGCCCAAGATTTACTCCAAGCGCTAAAGCTGGGTGACCTGTTTGTGTCAGCACTGGGCTGGTCACCGCCGCAGGGCATTGGCGCGATCGCAACCCAATTTCTCAAGCAGCCCTACCGCTGTCGCTGTCTTGCCCAGCGCGGGGACACCACTGTTTGGGAGATCAAAATTAGCCGCAAGGGGAAGCTCACACCTCAGATCCGAGGGCGGCTCTATCAAACAATCGCCAAGCAATATCCGTCGCCGCTGTTAATTTTTACAGAGGCGTCTCGCACCCGCAGTCTCTGGCACTGGCAGCAGCGGCTGGGTGAACAGAGTGTGGCCCAGTGCGTGGTGTTTATTGCGGGGCAGCCTGCAAAATTTTGGCAGTCGCGTCTGGAAAAAATTTGGGCCTATGCGCCTGGGGCGGAGGGCATCAGTCTGCTGCCGGATTGGCCCGTCGCCGGACAGATGGCCGATCTAACAACAACATTTGGACAACAGGTGCAGTTACTCTACGAGGCGATTGACGGCATTAGCCATGGGGCCGATCGGTGGCGCTACGCAGGGTTATTGCTGACCCGTTTGATATTTGTATTTGGGCTACAGCGGCAGGGGTTACTCAATGAGGGCGATATTTGGTATCTGCACACGTTGTTTGGTCAGAGTCAGCAGCGGGGACGAGATTTATTTTTTCGGCAGGTTTTGCAACCCTTGTTTTCCCAGGGGTTTGCACTGCCAGAACCAGAGCGCCCCCTGCGGATCGTCAAAATGGTGGGTAAATTGCCGTTTATCGGCAGTCTCTTTGAAAATCCCTTTGAGTTGCAATATCCAGATGTGGGCATTTCAGATGCGCCCTTTGAATCGATTTTGGTCTGGTTTGGTGAGCCGATTTGGGAGTGGATGCTCGATCCGTGGCGGTCCGCCGCCCTCAGTGCGGTGTTTGAGCAACAGGTATTTAGTCAAACGGGTAGGGGGTATCCCAGTCATCCGCTGCTGGTGGCGCAGTGTTGCGATCGCACCCTGGCCCAATATATTTTGCAGCAGCTGGGGACAGTTGCCAGCCCGGAGCAGGCTGCCCTTCCCGATCGCTTATTTCAAGCCGACTTGGGGCTTTGTCGTCAGCTTATCCAAGCGGTACTGCCCCAGCTGCATGTCTTAGATCCCGCCTGTGGGTCAGGCACCTTTTTATTGGCCAGTTTGCAATGGCTGGTCGAGCTATACAGTGTTTTAATCGGCCACCTGCAACATATCCAGGATGCCCAGTTGGGTATCTGGCTGTCGGCACTGTCGGCGGAGCAGCCCTCACACCTGCAGGGCATTTACCGACGACTGTTGCAAAATACCCTGTACGGGGTCGATCGCTCGGCGGCGGCGATAGATATTGCGCAGCTACAGTTGATGGGCAATCTTTGTGCCAGCGCGACCACCCCAGCCGATCTCGAAGCCCTGCCCGCGCTGGATTTTAACCTGTTGACGGGGAACAGTCTCGTGGGGTTAATTCGGGTTGATGAGCAGGGGTTTGATCGCATTAAAGTCAGGGGTAAGGGCGCTGCTCAGGCACCCGACGCGTTGCAAGGCAATCTGCTACAGCCCCTGGCGGCGGATAGCTATCGGACTATTTTGGCCGAGAAAAACATCACCTTGGAGCATTACAAGTCTCAGACTTCCCTGCTCGAAGAGTTGCAAGGGATTCCTCAATATGCGCAGATGGCATTTTTGCGCGACAGTCTCAATCAGCTCAATCGCAAGGCTCAATTTAAGCTAAATGCGTTGCTACTTAATCAGTTTACGCAAAAGCTAGGGATTCAATATCGAGAAACCCAACTAACAGAGCGACCCCGGCGTCGGTTGCTCAGAACCGAAGACCTCGAGCTGCTGCAACCGTTTCACTGGGGATACTTCTTTGCCCCGTTGATCAAGCAGTATGGTGGGTTTAGTGTGATCATCTCAGCCCCACCCTGGGGAGCATTTCGGCCCACACCAGAGGAATTCTTCACCCACTTTCAAGACATGCGCCAGGGGGACGATAGCCCCCCCTTCAAAACCTCAAAACAAGCGCTTTTAGACGAAGATCCTGAACTGGCAGAAGCCTGGCTGTTTTACCAAAGCCAGTACGGGTTTGTATCGGATTACTTTAATCGCACTGAGCAATATGCCCACCAGCGGCTGCCAGGGCAGCGCAGCAGCCTGCGGTTAGACTGGCTGTTTGCCGAGCAGTGCTTTAATCTGCTGCGCCCCCAGGGGCTGTGTGCCCTGGTGATGCCTCCTGATCTGGCCCTCAGTGACAAAGGGGTGGTTTTGCGAGGGCTGCTAGATCAAGGCGGTCAGTTTCAAGTGTCAGAGCCCCTGCCCAAAGATCTGTTGCCTAAAGCGCGATCACCTAAGGATCCCAAAGCGGCTAAACTGCCGACCTTTTGTCTCGTGTCCTTTGATAAGAATGCAAGGGGGGGGTAGGTTTTAGGTCTTGGGTTTTAGGTTTTAGGTTTTAGATCTCCCACCTATCACCCATCACCCATCACCACCACCCATCACCACCACCCATCAAATCTGATGCACCGTCGATTCAATCGGCAATCCCTGATCAGACGTTAAAACCTCACTCAGCGGACGCCGCAGCGACCGCACCCTATCTGGACCATGGCCAAACCGGACCAATAACTGGGGATAATTGTCTTGAAGGTCAAAGGTTCTGCGAATTTGCGATCGCACCTGGGGCACTTCAATCACCTGATTATGGAGGGATGTTTTGAGTCCCAGGGCAGTCGCTTGGAGAGCAAACCTTTCGTAGGCGCGTCCGGCTTTGACCCATGCGATCGCATCGTCTGAGCGTGTAACAATTAGCGCCAGCCCAGATGCCTGTTGGGTTAACCTGGCGGCCTGGCTAGCTTCAACATTGGCATCAATGTGATTGAGCCGCTGGGCTCCCCACCAGCGAGGCACCGTGGCTTTGCCCAAACAGCGATAAAAAAGACCATCCCGGTGGCGAACGGCGTCTGTTTCATTAAACCGCAGCCACTTCAAGCGCTCGTTGAGAAAGGCTGGGTTGCTGTATTGATAAAGGCTGGCTGCCTGTACCGCGTCTGAGGCTTTACGAAGCTGGCGATAGGCCGTCAACAGCTGTACCCCCACGTCTGCAGAAGCAGTAACGACCTCTAGCTGGGCCAGCCTGTCCGAGGGGACCGGAGACCCACGATAGGGGGCATAGGTAGAGCGTCGCTGCAGCATAGCCTGAAATAAGTTCAACGCCTTGACTGCTGCTGGCGATGGCTCTGGCATATCTTCTGAAGAGTTTTCTAAAGGCGGCTGCAGTTGGACCACCACCGATTGACCTTCAGGAAAATAGCGCACCGCAGTCTCATAACCCAGGTGACTGGCACTCAACAAAAGGTTCTCGAGGGCACTGCCCAACCCTATCATCACGGCCCGCTGGTCAGGATCGCTGACCAAGAGCTGCCTAGAACGATCGGGAAAGAGGCGTATGGTGTGGTCTTTGATTTCAAACTGCCAGGGTTGTGAATTGTAGTGGGAGGGGGCCAGGGTGGCATAGTAGACCATTTCCTGCAGAGGCGTTGCCAGACCCGGCGCTCGCCAAACTTGTTTGATCAAGTCGTCATAGCTAGGATTGTCCGTTGTTTGGGTCACAATCAGGGCTGATGTTGTCAGCCCCAGGGCAGATATCCCAGCAAATTTGAGCAATTGGCGACGACTCAACCGGCCAGGTCGGCGGAGAACAGTGTAATACATAAATTTGTTAAGTATCCCGGAACACTGGGATAGCGGGTTGATTTAGATGAGGGTGATCGGATGCGGGATTGATAGATGCCAAAACAACCAGGATGGCAGTAATCCTATTTAACAATCTTGGGTTGGCCCGATCCGCAGATCCAGAACAATTCCTAACATATTAAATGATCCCAAGCACTCACCCAGGTCGCCGTGGGACTGTTTTCAGGTGAGCTTACAATTCCCCATAAGGTATGTTTGGCCCCCTTAATTATCTTGTCAGACAGCATTTCGCGGG
>JBCBQD010000071.1:17779-22353 GCA_039820425.1 Cyanobacteria bacterium J06635_1 | reverse complement strand
CAAAAACTGAGCCTGGGCGGATTCGATCGGTTCGCCGTTGATGGCCCCGTCTGCCAGCAGCAGCGATCCCCGCAGTAGGGGATTGGCTAAATTGCCCCTTAGCCTGGACGGTCGCCTCAACGGCACCGCCAGCCTGGGGGGCAATTTAGCCAACCCGCTGCTGCGGGGATCTCTGCTGCTGGCAGACGGGGCCATTAACGGCGAACCGATCGAATCCGCCCAGGCCCAGTTTTTGTATCAAGACGCCCAGCTGAGATTATTTGGCAACCTCACCGCCCGAGACAATCCCACCCCCCTGGAGCTACGTGCCCAGATCCCCTATGCCTTTGAGTTTATGGAGGTCCAGCCCGCTGACGATAGCATCATTCTCGACATCGAAGTCGAAAACGAAGGTCTGGCGCTGCTGAGTGTGCTCAACCGCCAGATCACCTGGGAGTCAGGTCAGGGCAAAGTCTCTCTGGCAGTGCGCGGCACCCTGCTCAACCCGCAAGTGAATGGGTTCGCCACCCTAGAAGACGCCACCATTCGCGCTAAGCTACTGCCCCAACCCTTAACCAACATTACCGGCTCGGCTCGCTTTGATGGCGATCTAATCGTGGTTGACCGACTCCAGGGCCGCTTTAGCGATGGCCAGGTGGCCGCCATTGGCACCTTTCCCTTAGGAAATCCCCTAATCAGTGGCAGCGAACTGGCCGCCATCGGTAGCCAAGATAGCGAAAACGACGCCTTTAGTGATCTGGAGCTAACTAACCTGACCAGCAGTGATCCGCTGACCATCAGCTTAGAAAACGCAGCTCTAACCCTGACCACCGAAGGCAATAGCAACCCCTTGTACGACGGGGATGTGGATGGGCGGATCGTGGTGGGCGGTAGTCTCAATCCACTGCAAGGAGGCCCTCAACTCGGCGGCAGCGTCCGCTTGTCCCAGGGGCGAATTACCTTGCCCGATGGCAATGGAGACGAGGCTGACGGCGAGGTCACCCCAGAAGCCGACACCGGCAGCGGCCTATTCACCCCCCGCTTCCAAAATCTCAATTTGAGCTTGGGGCGCAACATCCAGATTACCCAGGGTGCACTGCTCAATTTTGTTGCTCAAGGCAGCTTAAACATCGACGGTCCGGTCAACGAGCCCAGCCCCACCGGGGTAATCCAGCTGCTATCCGGGCGATTAAACCTGTTCACCACCACCTTTCGGCTGGCAGGGCGCGACAATACCGCCGAGTTTGTCCCCGAGCGCGGGTTGCAAGATCCCATTCTGAACGTTCAACTCCGAGCCTCCGTGGCCGAAGCCACCCAAACTGGCCCGGTAAATGCCAGCCCCTTCGCCGCTGCCGAAGTCACCGATACCTCCATCGACCCGTTTCGCAATATCCCCGGCTCGCTCCGCACGGTCCGCATCCGAGCGAGTGTGAATGGGCCGGCCAGCCAGATTTTTGACAACCTGGTGCTGTCTAGCTCGCCCCCGCGTACCCAAAGCGAGATCATTGGCTTGATTGGTGGCAGCTTTATTGCAGCCCTCGAATCCGGTGGCAGTGGCGATATTGGCGGTGTTGCCACCTTTCTAGGCAGTGCCCTCCTAAATAGTCTGCAAAATTTCGTCAGTCGCACCCTCAACCTGAGCGAGTTTCGACTGTTCCCCGTGACCTCTGCCTCACCATTTTCATCGGACGAAAACACAGGCTCTACCTTTGACGTCGGCGGCGAAGTCGGCGTTGACATCACCGATGCGCTGACGGTGTCGATTCTTAAAATCTTGACCGACAGCACCCCACCCCAGTACAACCTGCGATATCAGCTCACCGACGAATTTAGTGTCCGGGCCACTACCGATTTGGATGATATTAATCGAGTATTTTTAGAGTTTGAAACAAGGTTTTAGGGTTAGAGGGTATTGGGTAGTGGGTGGTGAGTAGTGGGTAATAGGGGTGAGAATTTTAGATTTTGGATTTTGGGTGGTGAGTGGGCGAGGTGGTGGTGAGTGGGCGAGGTGGTGAGTGGGTGCTCGATATCTCCACTAACTTCCCCATCTCCGCGTCCCCGCGTCTCCCCATCCCCCTGTCTTCCCTGCTCTGCCTCCCCGACTCCCCTTGCCCCCCTGCTCCCCATCTCCTCTGCCCCCTCTGCCTCTCCTGCTCCCACCACCCTCTACCCACCACCCTTTACCCACCACCCGCCCCGCCCCGCCAAATCGCCTAATTTTCCAGAGTTGGCTCATCTAGAATGAAGTTGGCGCTTTATACTGAAATCTGCTTCTGCCCTGTGAAAGGCTTCCTACTGTTTATTCCTTAAAAATCCTATGCCCGTGCGTACCCCATTTATGCGTACCCCACTCAATTGGTTTCCGCTGTTATTGCTGTTGGGTATTTGTGTTCAAGCGAAGCCCGCACGGGCTCAGGCGCTGCTGCCCTATACGCTGCCCCTGGACGAAGAGCGGCTGCAGGCGGATGGCCTCAGCCTTGCCTCGGATGCCGCCCAGCTGGCTCAGTTTCAACAATATGACGAAGCCCTGGCCCGCGCCCAGTTAGCGGCTCAGCTGGCCCCCAACGAGCCAGACGTGCTGTCATTATTGGGCAGCCTCTACCTGCAACTCGGCCAGACCGAGCCTGCGATCGCAGTGCTAGAGCGGGCCAAGCGCCTGGATGCGGACAACCCCCTGGTTTGGTTTGCCCTGGGGTCGGCCTACTTTGGTGAGACCAAATACCTGCGCGCGGCTGAGTCCCTCGAAAAAGGCCTAGAGTTAGAGCCCGAAAATCCGGGTGCTCGGTTTGATTTGGGCAATGCCTACTACCGCCTCAAGCGCTATCCCCAGGCCATTGAGCAATACGAGACCGCCGTGGACTACGATGACTCTTTCTGGCCCGCCGTCAACAACATTGGCCTGGTGCTCTACGAAATGGGCGACACCGCTGGGGCCATTGCCAAATGGCGCGAATCCTTATTGATCTCTGACAGCGAATCCGAACCGCAACTTGCGATCGCAGTGGCCCTTTATTCCCAAGGAAACCAGACGGCCGAAGCCGTTAGCACCGCCACCGAAGCCCTGGAGCGTGACAGCCGCTACGCTGACCTCGAATTTCTCGAAGAAAACCTGTGGGGTGATCGGCTACTGAACGCCACCCAGCAATTTTTTGAAACCCCCGCACTGAGGGATTTGCTGGTGCAACTCTAGGTATTTTGGATTTTGGATTGCCGATTTTGGATTATAGGTAACCAATGATCAGTCTTAGAGGGGAAGTTGTGATGGTTAGTCACACCCTTAAATCCATCATCAGCACCCCCAATCTAAAATCCAAAATCTAAAATCCAAAATCACCCCACCGGGATATATAATACAAATGCACTTGTCAGCCTAGGTTTCATCCGGTGGAATCATTGCCAGCACATCATCCACAAACTTTTGATGATCGACGATGGGCTTAGAAATGTAGCCATCCGCGCCGCTTTGCTGCAAAAAATTCTCGCGATCGCCATCCATGGCGTGAGCGGTCACCAAAATGACCGGTAAATTAGCCGTATCTGGCTCAGCCTTAAGCATCTGCGTGATCCGAATCCCATCCACAGGCTTGCCCTGGTAAACACTATGGGAAAGGGAAACATCCATCAGGATGACATCTGCTTCGCCGTTTTGGGCGATCTGCATCACCTCTTCGACGTTTTCGGTATGTTTAACGAGGAGACCTCCCCGCTTGGTCAAAATTTTTGAGAAGACACGGGCATTAATCATGTCGTCTTCCACAATCAAAACGGTCTTCATGGGCAGTTTGCGATTGAAATTAATACGAATGGAATAAAGATATTGACTCAAGCCGAAGTATTCTGGCAGGGAAAGAAGTCAGGGTTCTAGGTTTCAGGTGCTAGGTTCTAGATTTTTGGCATTGCCTAACATCCAATACCTAACATCTTTAAACTTTTGGCATCCGGATTCTGACCTAGAAGCAACTTCCACTATAAGTGGGTAACTCACAATAAAAAACTTGCTATCTATAGTTTTTGCTTAACTAGCAGAGAAACCTAGGCAGCTCGGTAGAATAACAACCCTGGCAATATCCTGATCAACAATAGTCTTATCAATAACAAGTATTGCAGTTTTTCAACACTTCCATATAAGGTACAGCATTGGTAAGGCTATTCAGGCTTTTGGAAACGTAACTCATGGCAAAACAGCTCAATATGCTTCCCTCTGACGAACATATTATTGTCACCTCACTACATACAGAGGTCCAGCGCTCATATCTGGAATACGCCATGAGCGTTATTGTTGGCCGCGCCTTACCCGATGTTCGCGACGGGCTTAAACCTGTACACCGTCGTATTCTTTATGCCATGCACGAGCTGGGGTTGACCCCCGATCGCCCCTTTCGCAAATGTGCCCGCGTCGTGGGGGACGTGCTGGGTAAATATCACCCCCATGGCGATCAGGCTGTCTACGACGCGCTGGTGCGGATGGTGCAAGACTTTGCCAGTCGCTATCCGCTGCTGACCGGCCACGGCAACTTTGGCTCGGTGGACAACGACCCCCCCGCCGCCATGCGTTACACCGAGACCCGGCTGGCCTCGGTCAGCCACGAGGCCCT
>JBCBQD010000071.1:0-17679 GCA_039820425.1 Cyanobacteria bacterium J06635_1 | reverse complement strand
TTTCGCGAAACCACCCTCACCCGTCAGTATCGCCACGAGCTAGAAAAAACCGAAAATCGACTCCACATCGTAGAAGGGCTGCTAACCGCCCTCGACAATATCGACGAGGTGATCGATATCCTGCGCGGAGCCCCGGATGGCACCACCGCTAAAGCCGAACTGCAGGAACGCTTTGAACTCAGCGATCGGCAAGCCGCCGAGGTGCTGGCCATGCCCTTGCGGCGACTGGTGGGGCTAGAGCAGCAAAATCTGCTGGATGAATTTGACACCCTGGCCGAACGGCGCGACGAGTTAGAAAACTTACTCTCGGATCGCAAAGAATTACTCAAAGCCCTCAAAAAAGAACTGCGGGCCTTCAAAAAGAACTTTGGCGACGACCGCCGCACCCGCATTCAAACCGCTGAGGAGCGGGCCGAGGAAAAACAACGCCTGGCCGAGATCGCCGCCGAAGAAGATGCAGAAGAATCGATCCTCGAAATTACCCGCAAAGGCTATATCCGTCGGCTATCCCACCGTGCCTTTCAACGACGACAGGCTAAGCAAGCCAAAATCGGCAAACCTAGCTTTGAAGAGGTGGATGATTTTGCGATCCAGACCGATGCTGTGCTCAGCAAAGAAGAGTTGATCGCCTTGACCCAGGATGGCAAAGCCTACACCCTCAAAATTGGCGACATTCCCATGGCCCAGCGACAGTCCAAAGGGGTCCCGCTGGTGCATCTGCTGCCCGACTCAGTGGGCAACGATCCTGAGATGGTCGTCGCCCATCTAGTCCGCTCAGAAACTTTATTAACCCAACAGCTGATTTTGGTCACCGAGCAAGGGCGGATTAAGCGCTTGCCCATGACCGATTTCACCAATCTGACCGGGCGCGGGCTCACTTCGATTAAACTCAAACCCAACGATCGACTGAAGTTCGTTATTCCCGCCAGCCCAGATAGGTCCGTCATGTTAGCCACCTCCGGCGGACGTCTCTTGAAGTTTGCGATCAATGACGATCAGCTACCAGAGGCCAGCCGCAACTCCCAGGGCACCCAGGGCATCCGATTGCTCAAAAAAGAAACCGTTGTGGGCTGCATCACCGTCGCCCCGGACGATGATCTACTGCTGCTATCGGCTAAGGGCTATGGCAAACGCATGCCCGCGACTGCCCTCAAGCACAGCAGTCGGGGCGGTATTGGCTCTCAGTCGTTTCAATTTACCCAAAATAAAGACACCCTGGCAGTGCTGCTACCCGCCTTTGAGGGAGTACCCTTTACGGTGGTCACCAGCGATGAGCGCTCAGCCCAGGTCAACCTTGCCACCGTACCCCGCCAGGGACGTTCGCAGCCGTGCGATCGCATCCTCACCCCAGGCCGCAGCGAAAGCATCATTACCGCCATGTTGCCCAGCCTACCGATGGCCCATACTGACGCCAGTCTTTTGGATGAGACGGAAGAATAATAGGTAGAGGGTAGTGGGTAGTGGGTAATGGGTAACCCGCTAAACTACTAACCAGCCCATCTCTCTACCCTCTACCCTCTACCCTCTACCCTCCACCCTCTACCCTCTACCCCAAATCTCCGTGGCCCAGGTTGTTCTCGAAAATATTTACAAAACCTTTCCGCGCCATCATCGAGAGGTCACCTCTGGCAAAGTCCAGAACCCAGAACCTGGGAGCGCCTCCAAAAACAGCTCAGCCGAAGGCCCTCCCCCAAGAGGGATAGCTGTGCTGAGGCGGATTAATCTGACTGTCAAAGACGGTGAGTTTATGGTGTTGGTGGGGCCATCGGGGTGTGGCAAAAGCACCTTACTGAGACTGATCGCTGGCCTTGAGACCCTGACTGGCGGCAATATTCGCGTGGGCGATCAGTTGGTGAATATGCTCCCCCCCAAGCAGCGCAATATCGCCATGGTGTTTCAAAGCTATGCCCTGTATCCCCACCTGAGCGTTTACGATAACCTGGCCTTTGGCCTACGGCGCGCCGCCGGGGTCGATCGTTCGGCCTGGTGGGAGCAGCTGCTGTTTACCGCCACCCGTTCCCTCCCTAAGGGGCTGCAATATTGGCCTGCCACGGAGCGGGCCATCTTTGATCAGGTCCGCACCATCGCCCAGGTACTTCAAATCGAACCGCTGATGCAGCGACTCCCCCGACAGCTCTCTGGGGGGCAAAAACAGCGGGTAGCCCTGGGGCGGGCCATGGCCCGCAGCCCTGAAGTATTTTTGATGGACGAGCCCCTGTCTAACCTCGATGCCAAACTGCGCACGGAGACCCGCGCCCAAATTGTCAGCCTGCAGCGTGAGCTGGGCACCACCACCGTCTACGTCACCCACGATCAGGTCGAAGCCATGACCATGGGCGATCGCATCGCTGTCATGAACCAAGGCCAGATCCAGCAAGTCGCTGCCCCGCTAGAGCTCTATCACCATCCCGCCAATCAATTTGTGGCTGCCTTTATTGGATCGCCGCCGATGAATTTTTTGTCCGTGCAGATACAGGGGTCCCTGTTGGTGGTGCATCCCACCTTCCGGCTGACGCTGCCCGGCCAGTGGGAGACGGTGCTGATGCCCTACCAGGGCCAGTCCCTGACTCTGGGGATTCGCCCTGAGCACCTGCGTCTGAGCGTCCCGGCTCCCAAAACACTGCCGGTTGAGGTACAACGCGTTGAGGCGTTGGGGAGTGAAACCTACCTGGGCGTCAGTCTAGATGACAGCCACCTCCAGGTTCGTCTGGAGGCGGAGCCCCTTCCCCAGCCTGGCGATCGCCTGGACCTGGCGATTATGCCGGAGCACGTTCATTTATTTGAAGCGGATACCGGGGTAGCGATCAGGCCACAGTAGGGGCGAAGTGATCTCGCCCCTACTGCCGGCGACGGATTTTCCAAAGCCCCAGGCCAAACAGCCCCAGTGCGATCGCACTGCCAGGTTCGGGGACCGACACTGGCTCGGGTGGCTCCGGCGGTTCGGGCGGTTCGGGCGGTTCGGGCGGTTCGGGTGGCTCAGGTGGCTCGGGTGGCTCCGGCGGCTCAGGTGGCTCGGGCGGCTCGGGTGGCTCAGGTGGCTCGGGCGGTTCGGGTAACGCCGTTGTCACCTTAAAATCACTAATCCTCACCCTCGCGCGACCAAATTGGTTGTCATCGGTGGCAATCTGCAGCGCAAAAATGCGTTTAGCCGCCACCTCTACAACAGTCGTGCCAGACTGCACCAATGGTCCGCCAATGTCAATCACTTCGATAAACGGCTGACCATCCGGCGGAATCTCATCAACCACGTAGCCAAACGAATCGAAGCCTGGTCCTCCCAAATCGGCAGTCTCGTATTCCCACCGAAAGGCAATTTCACTGTCCTTGGGCACTTCAATAAAGAAGGCCGTGACCCCGGGCGTACACTTATTCGCATCCGCCAAAGACAACCCAGGGGTGCCACAGCCTAAACCATCCGCTTGATTGCCCCCAATAATTTGAATGGCAACAGGATTCTCAGATAAGTCAACGCTGCCGTCTGTATTGTTGTTGAACAGAGTCCAATTTTCAGACGCATAGTCTCCTCTGAACCCAAAGGTCGTCTGAGTCTGAGCAACCACTGGCAAAAAGGCCCCACCTATCACAGAAGTCGTGACCGCCAGCAAAGCCCCCGGAAATAATTTGTGTAGAATGGCAGCCGCCATATTCCAAGCCTAGCGTTTCAAATTCGCATTCACAGTTGTTTAGTCTCAAGGACCAACGTCCGCCCTGATAGTTAGAAAGTCTGAAACTGGTAGACACGTCAGAGGACTTATTTGACTCTTTACTAAGAGTAACTACGCTGAATATAATCGTCCAGTGCTGCGAACGTAACCAACCGCGTCAGTAGGTTTACGGAAAAAACACTATCAAAATCCTTTTGTTAAAGGAACTTAAACTTCACACAATAAGTTTAATTAAAGACTACATAAAGTTATTGAAGTCATCCGGAAGCGGTTTCAAGCAAATATCACTTACAAATATCACCTAACAGAGCAATCAGGACGAGCAAGGGGGCATTACTCCAGTAGCCAGAAGCCTTAACGATTTCCCAGCTACTAAGGAAAGCTATCTGATTGAACTGGAAATATTCCAGGTCTGATTCGCCCATTAATTATTTGATGAGCCAGCTTTCAGGGCGGGATCAATTTATAAATCGACAAAAACCCTATCAGAATACGGGCATTCCATAAGTATTTTGCCATAGACGAAGCGATGCCAAAGCAATCCCTGGGTGAACAGGCAAGAAACGAGTTGGGTCGAGCTTGCCTTCAGACAAATCAGCAATAATCTCCCTCTATCTCAACTCCAAATGCCGTAAAGTTAACGCAGGGTTGTAGACAGGAGTCAGGCATTCGTCAAACAGCTATCTCAATCAGTCAGGAGCCTCACTGTAGGGATGTAATATTTATGTCACTTTACCTATATAGGCGTTCAATTGAAGCGTTGATAGCCCCTATATGGTCGGGGTCGAAACCAGTGGGAGCCAACGGTCAGATTCAATATGTAAAATCTGTAACATTTTTTCGGTAGGTAACACCCTGGTTAAAAACCGTCATCTTTCCCCATTGAGGTTCAAAAAGCTTGTAATCTATGGGCGCATACACTGAAAGGGGCGCAATGAATACTTCTAAACGAATTGGCATTTTGACCAGCGGCGGTGACTGTGCCGGCCTGAATGCAACCCTCCGGGCGGTGGTTCACCGCGCAATTGGTACCTACGGCTGGGAAGTGGTGGGCATTCGCAAGGCCACCCAAGGGCTAATGTGTCGACCACCTCAGGTGATGAGCTTTGATATTAACAGCACCCGTAATCTGTTGACTGCGGGCGGCACCGTCCTGGGCACCACCAATAAGGGAAATCCCTTTGCCTTTCCGATGCCCGATGGCACGCTGTGCGATCGCAGCCAAGACATTATCGAAGGCTATCACTTGCTCGGCCTCGATGCCCTGATCGGCATTGGCGGCGACGGTAGCCTGGCGATTTTGCGACGCTTGGCTCAACAGGGCAACCTTAACCTGGTGGCCATCCCCAAAACCATCGACAACGACCTGGGCAGTACCGAGCGCTCCGTTGGCTTTGACACCGCTGTCAATATTGCCACCGAAGCCCTTGACCGGCTGCATTTTACCGCCGCCAGTCATTCCCGCGTGATGATTTTAGAAGTGATGGGCCGGGATGCGGGCCACATTGCCCTGAGCGCAGGCATCGCCGGGGGGGCGGACATGATCCTGATTCCGGAGATTCCTTACACCCTAGAGACCGTTTGCAATGCCATCCAAAATCTCGGCCGTAACTTTGCCACCATCATCGTAGCGGAGGCCGTTTGCACCGAGGCAGGAGAGAAAGTCACCTGCACCAATCGCCTGGGCCACTGCCGTCTGGGGGGTATTGGCGAATATCTGGCGGATCACATCACTGAGCGCACTGGGGCCGAAACCCGTGTCACTGTGCTCGGTCATGTGCAACGAGGGGGGATTCCCTCACCGCTTGACCGAGTCATTGCCACTGCCTTTGGGGTCGAGGCGGTGGATCTGATCGCAGCTGAGAAATACGACCATATGGTGAGCTGGCAAAACCGTGAGGTGGTGCATGTGCCCATCGCGGATGCGATCGCAGAGTATCGGGCCGTCAACCCTGATGACACCCTCGTCAAAGCTGCCCGTGGCATGGGGATTTGTCTGGGCAATGAACTTGGGGCACTGACGCAGAGACACGGAGACGCGGAGGCGCGGAGAGCGTTGGCATTGGCATCCCTCGTTTAAGTAAAATAGTCATACCCCATCCGAATTCAGTCACCCCGATTCAAAAGAGATACCGCAGGGCGGGGCCTTGTACGTTTTGGCTGAGCGCTCAACGTCGAAGCCCCGCCCTGCGGTATGTGACGCCTGGATTGTTGATCTGCATCGGGGACAAATTACCGTGCTGGTACTAGTCGCCGGGGTTTACCAAGAAAAGATTTATCACGGGGAAGCTCAGTTACGCTCTGCGGAGTTTCCTGGGCTGGATGTAACCGCTAATGCGTTATTGAATGTTCGATTTTAACGTCGATTTTCTACCACCAATTTTCTACCGTCAGCGCCCAGCGCTGGTGGTCACGCCACTCGCCGTTGATCTTGAGATAGCGGCGAGAGAACCCCTCCTGGCTAAAGCCCAGTCGTTTGACCAATTTAATAGACGCAACATTGTCGGGCTGAATATTGGCCTCTAGGCGATGCAGCTTTAGCGTGTCAAAGGCGTAATCAATCACAAGACGCATCCCCTTTGTCATCAGCCCCTGTCCAGCAAAGTCAACATTGGCGTAGTAGCCCAGGTAAGCATTTTGAAACGGGCCATAAAAAATTTGGCTGAGGTTGACGACCCCCACAATCGGGCTCTCTGGGATATTGTTTGAAGAACCGCTGGAAAATTTGCCATGGCAAATCAACAACCCTTCAAAATCAGTTTGTTGGCATCGAGTGAGATAGTCTTGCCACCCCTCTGTTGTCAGCGCAGCAAATATCCATGGAAAGTGAAAGGCTTTACTTCGCTGGGCCAACGCCAGTAAAGCCGGAATATCTCCTGCGGTAGGTTTACGCGTAAACACATGGGCTGACATCGGCTCAATCCCTCTTCGTCATTGGACAAGCGAAAGATTTACCTCTCTCTCACCCACAGATTGACCCGGCCTGAAACGCCCCCTCCATGGAGGGGTGCCCGCAGGGCGGAGTGGGTTGCTTAATCAATTTCCAAAACAACTTTGCCAACCCCGCTGCCCTGTTCTACCAGTCGATGAGCCTCAGCCGCCGCTGACAGAGGCAACACCTTCTCAACATGGATCTTGAGCTGACCCGCGTCAATCCGCCGGGCGCACTGTTCTAAAATCTTGGTCTGATAGCGGCGGGCGTCTTCGAGCTGGAGCAACTGCGGGGTCAGCATCAGCTCATAGCCAAACCTTAAATTGCGAGTGCGGGCGGTTTTCCAATCAGTCTGGTCCGTGGGGGAGAGTACCGTCACGACATCGCCATAGACTTTGGTGGCCTTAAAGGTTTCCGACAACACGGGTTCACCTACTAGGTCGAGGGCAATATCCACTCCGAGGCCCTGAGTCCAGGTCAAAACAGCTTCGACAAAGTCAATGCGGGGATAGTAAATACAATGATCGGCCCCTAGCTGACTCACAAAATTGGCTTTATCTTCTGAGCTAACGGTGGCGCAGACCTTGGCCCCCGCAATTTTAGCAAGCTGCACCGCCACATGGCCAACTCCGCCAGCCCCACCGTGGATTAAGACGCGCCGATCCGCGGTGAGCCGAGCCCGGTCGTACAGGGCTTCCCACGCGGTCAGCAGCACCAGGGGGGCAGCCGCGGCCTCTGTAAAACTCAGGGTGGTGGGTTTGAGGGCGACATCTCGTTCATCTACCACGGTATACTGGGCATAGTTACCGGCCAGCCCCCCCAGGCCACCGTTGCAAAAATAGACCTCATCCCCCATGCTAAAGCGCCGCACCGATGCGCCGACGGCTTCAACAATCCCCGCTCCGTCACAGCCCAGCACAGCCGGTAGACCGTCTACAAAGACGCCCCGCTGACGGATTTTAGTATCGACTGGATTGACCCCAGCGGCTTTGAGACGCACCAGTATCTGCGTATCGGTTTGGAGCGTGGGCAATGCGATCTCATCAACCTGGAGCCCGCTGGCATCCCCGATAGCTTTCATCACAACGGCTTTGATCATAGACATGGCAAAGAAGTCTGAAGAATCGAGTGTGTTCACTAGGATATCAAGACAGCCTCTTAGAGCAGAAATCCGAAAAAAAAGGCAAACTTCGCCCAGATCAGACATCCCACGCTAGTCTGTGAAGACACCGCAGCCTTCACAATAATCATGCATCAGCGCCCTTATTTATTCCACGGTTTGACCAACAGCTTGTGCTCTACCTGCCTCAATAAAGTAGAGGCCAAAATCATTTTTCAAGACGGCTGCGTTTATCTCCAAAAACACTGTTTTATCCACGGCCCTGAAAAGGTGCTAATCGCCGATGACATTGACTACTACCAACAGTGTGAGACCTACATCAAGCCTGGAGAGCTGCCGCTGCGGTTTAATACCCCGATCAAACATGGTTGCCCCTACGACTGTGGGCTGTGCCCAGATCATGAACAACATAGCTGTCTGAGCCTGATTGAGCTAACCGACCGCTGCAATTTGTCATGCCCGATCTGTTACGCCGACTCAGGGGCGAGTCGAGCCGCTGGCCCGCCGCTGCAACACCGCAGTCTTGAGCAAATTGAGTCCATGCTGGATGCCGTGGTTGCCAATGAAGGCGAACCCCAGGTGGTGCAGCTCAGCGGCGGTGAGCCCACAATTCATCCGCAATTTTTTGAGGTATTGGCCCTGACCAAGCGCAAACCGATCAAACATTTGATGATCAACACCAACGGCGTGCGCATTGCCCAAGATCGTGCCTTTGCCGAAAAACTCAGTACCTATAAGCCAGGGATTGAAATCTACTTACAGTTTGACAGCTTCGAAGCAGAGACGTTACAAGACCTGCGCGGCGAAGATTTGAGAGCCGTGAGGGCGCGCGCGATCGCAGCCCTCAACGACTTGAATCTCTCCACCACGCTGGTGGTCACCGTCAAAAAAGGGCTCAACGACGGCGAGATTGGCAAAATCATTGACTATGCCCTCCAGCAGCGCTGTGTGCGCGGGGTGACCTTTCAACCGATCCAGGCGGCGGGGCGATTAGCCGGGTTTAACCCCGCCACCGATCGCTATACCCTCAGCGAAGTGCGCCGGGCGATTTTAGATCAAAGCCCCCACTTTAAACCCGAGGATTTACTCCCGGTCCCCTGCCATCCCGATTGTTTATCGATGGCCTATGCCCTCAAAGTCAAGGGCAAAGTCATCCCCCTGACGGGGCTACTCGACCCCAAAAGTTTTGTCGAGGCGGTGCCTAACAGTGTGCTCTATGAGCAAGACGATGCCCTCAAACAAAAAATCTTTGAGCTGTTCTCAACCCGTCACTCTCCGCGCTCAGCCACGTCTTCCCTCAAGCAGCTCCTCTGTTGTCTGCCCCTTGTGCCCGTGCCCGACGACCTTACCTATGAGAATATCTTCCGGGTGATGATTGTGCAGTTTCTCGATCCCTACAATTTTGATGTGCGATCCGTAAAACGCTCCTGCATTCACATCGTGCATCCCGACGGGCGGTTAATTCCCTTCGACACTTACAATATCTTTTATCGAGAGGGTGCCCAAGGGTATGACTTTATTCAAAAGAGACACGCTCAAACATCGCCTTAGAGATTTCCATCTTCCTCTGCGTCCTCCGCTCCCTCTGCGCCCCATCTCCTGATACTTTACTTTCAAGCTGATCCCCTGAGAAATCATCTATGCCAGAAACGCTCAAAATTATTTTCGGTATGCTCATCACCTTTGGTCTCCATGCCGTCTTTTGGACGTTTGCAAGCATCATTGTCAGCGTCTTACCCTACAACGGCATTACCAGCACCCTTAGTAACACAGTCTTTTGGAGCATGTTTGCCATCGGCCTTTCGCAGCTGATTTACATGGTGCCGCTCATTCTGTGGTTTCGCAAAACCAGAGCCTATGGCTGGATGAAAGGATTTATCGCAGGTGCCGTGATCACAGCCTTGCTCAACGGTGGCTGCTGGCTGATATTTAGCAGTATGCTATAGACACCTCAGCAATCTTTAAGCTGTTGACCCATGCATTTTTGAGCAGCTATGCCAGACACGCTTATCGTTGCGATCGCAGCCAGCGTCACCCTTTTCATTAATTCAGTGATTTGGCTATTCTGTTTTTTTACCCTGCTCTCTCTGTTAGGGCTGCTTAGCTTTACCCTGCTCTACAAAGGCTTAGTTGCCTTTTTGTTTTTTCCAGGGCTGGGCCAGCTCATGTATCTCATCCCAATTTGGACAGGCTTAGCCATTCAGCGCCAGTTTACCTTACTCAAGGGCAGCGCGGCGGGGGCAGCTTTGACCGCACTCCTCAACGGTGGCTACTGGCTGTTTTTTAACGCATCATAAAGGCCCTACCTCACCTACATCGACTTTGCCTACATCATAGAGGACTTAAAGAAATGGACTTGCTCCGGCTAACGGCCACCAAGGGGTTGCGTGTCTCTCGTCGCTCTAGTGAGAGCTGTTCACCTTGATGGTTATCCCCACGATAGCAAGCTGATTTAGCTTCCCCTATTCGGTTGTTACCCCCTGAGGGCGGGAGATTTCCGCACTCTGCTATGCACTACCCACTACCCACTACCCACTACCTTCTACTCTCTTCATATGTAATCTTCTGTAAACGAAATGTCTAAGAATGGGGATTGGCGGTAGAGAATAGCCCTACAGGTCGTCAGTCTTTGGCCGCCAGTCTTTAAAGGCATTGCAATGCAACTTTTTAGCCCAAAAGTTTCTCAACAAGATGATACCCAGCAGCGCATTCTCAAAGCTGCGCAGCGCCTATTTGCACGGCAGGGCTATGGCGGCACCACCACCCGAGACTTAGCCCAGGCCGCTGGGGTTGCTGAGGGGACTCTGTTTCGTCATTTTGAAAACAAGAAAGCCATCCTCATCGAAGTTGCTACGCAGGGGTGGGTTGAGCTGCTCACCGACCTCCTGACTGAGCTGAGTGAAATGGCCAGTTACAAAGCCGTTGCCCAGGTGATGCGCCGTCGCATGCTCAATCTGGCCGCTAATACTGATATGCTGCGAGTTTGCTTTATGGAAGCCCAGTTTCACCCCGAGCTGCGGGAGCGGGTGCAGACGGAGGTCATTCTAAAAATGACCGACGTGGCAGAGGCCTTTTTTGAAACCGCTATGGAGCGTGGCACCTATCGCAAAATGAATGCACGGGTGGTTGCCCGTATTTTCCTGGGTATGTTTACCGTGGCCGGGTTTAGCCAAACCACCCTGGCCGACGAAGCCAACTCCCCCCAAGATATGAAAGAGCTGGCAGAAACCCTGGCGGATATTTTTCTGAATGGAGTTTTAGCAAAAGAAGCCTAAACCTCACCGGGTCTTGCAGTTCCCTCAACTGAGAGAGACAGCCGAAGCACAGGTTAGATCCATAGCATCATTTACTAATCCCAAGCGAACTCGTTGTTTCAATCTGATCAACGGCACTTTTTTCCAGCTCTATGATGTCCCCTATTTTGATTTTTAGTAGCTGCGGCAGGTATAGACTGATTGCCATAAACGTCAGCGAACCAAAGGTCAGCAGCACATATCGATCTTCGATTGTCTGTAACACTGCTTCTAAAGTCGTTTGAGCAACCTCTGCAGGATTGGTATCACCGTTAGGCTGGGATGCTTCGCCTGGGTCAGCTGCACCTGTAGGCGAGTCCGCAGCTTCAGATTCTGTGGATTCGATTGCAGGCTTTGGTTGGGTCAGCTGAGCCAGCGGCCCCCCCAACAAAAAGCCGACTTGCGTTAAGCCAAACAAAACCACTGACGCCCAAAAAATGATCGATGGTCCTAAACTTTCCGTTATTTTCTGGAATGAAGAACTGGCCTTGAAAGCTTTATTGACTTTCTCAAGGGCTCGTCTGGCCTTATAGTTAGTCGGATCGTATCGATTACAGTCCTTGAAGTCTTCTAAGGCTTCTTTTAGCAGTTTCATGCTGTTTGAAACATTACCTTTTTCATAGAGCTGCACTCTGGCATACCCACGGGAGTAATACACCGCTGCGAGTTCCTTATTCTTTAAACGCTTAGAGCAGATCACCTGATAAGGACTGGGGTAGTTTCGCTCTTTTGAGAGTCTTATGGTTTCACTAAAGCGAGCAATGGCCTGTGCATAAAAATCAGCGTCAGTTGCGTCCCCCATGGCCACGTAGGTTTCTCCAAGGCCAATCAGAGACTCCAAATGATAAGGAGAAATTTTCAAGATCTTTTGAAATTCAGCTTCTGCCATTTCAAGCTTTTCTAGCTTGAGATACGCCTCAGCCAGACTGCTCCATATTGACAGGTCACTTGAATAAACTCTGTGAGCTGTTTCAAGATACTCGGTCCCTTGAGGCAGGTCATTTTTTCTGATATAGACAACACCCAGATTTGAATAGATCTCAGCCAGCGTCGAGGCATTCAGATCAATGCTTCGATATGGCTTATCAGCGGCTGAGGACGGCTTAAAAATTTCTATTGCTTCAATATTAAGCTGTTTGAGCAGCTCATATCTTTCAAGGGCCTGAACTAAATATTTTTCTGATTCCTCATAGTCCTTCATCAACGAGGCTAATTTGCCCAGTTTCAAACTCACTCGGATTTCTGAGAGTTTATTGGCCCTTTCAAAAGTAAGAGCGTGTCGCTTATCCTGAATTTTCTCAGCATATCTAGATTCTAATGTCTTAAGCTGAGACTTTAGAATTTCACAGACCTTCTTATAACAGTCTCTAGAATCCCAGTGAGCCTGATTTCTAATGCCAGATTCCTTATTTCTATTGAGTTCAAAGCTGACAAAATCCCTAAAGCGACCAAAATCATTAGGGTTAAAGCTAAGTTCCTTTTCTTTATTCTCAAAATTAACGTGAACAAGACCAATCAGACTATCAATATGCTGACTATTCAGGCTCAATGCATGCAAGTAACAGGCTTTGGCTTTTTTTACATCTCCAAATATTTTACGCAGCATATCCCCATAATTCAGAAAATAGTCTGAGTTTCTATTGGCCAGGGCATCATCAATTGCCTGATCGCTTTTATAAGCAAGACGAGCCGACACCCATTTCTTATATCCCTTTTGATAGTTTCCTCTCTGCCAATAAATATCTGCCATATCATGAAGTGAGTAGGCATAAGCAAGGTTCTTGAGAGAGGCCTTTTCAATCTTTCCAATCGTTTCTTCATATTTTTTGATAGCTGCATCGTTTTGATTGATTCGATGAAAACACAGCCCCTGGTTAAACAAAGGATCAAAGAATTCTGAATCAATGGCGATAGCCTGATCATATTTTTTAAGAGCATCTTCATAACAATTTAGATCAATCAGATAAACACCCCAATCATTATATATAACCGCTGCATAGCTAGAATTGTTATCCGAATTTCCTATGCAATCTAAAGCAGTTTTATATTTATCAAAAGCTTCTTCATAGTGATTAATTTTTGCCAGACAGATTCCCCAGGCATGATTTATTTTAGCTAAATCAACCTCATCATTACCCTCATTTGAGACAGCCCTTTCAAATGGAACATTTACGTCTTCGATAGAGCGATTTAGATTCGCTAGAGCCCGTCCCCAATCCACATATGAATCGCTATCATTTTCGTTGATTTCTGTGGCCTTTTTATATTTTGAAACCGCGTCCTCATAGCGATTGAGTATCGCCAAAGAGTGTCCCCACCAATAGTAGGTTTTAGCCCGGCTATCGACTAACTTAAGCGCCTCCTGAAACTGAGCTTCAACCTCTTTAATGGGTTTATTAAGGTTAGCTAAACAAAGTCCTATATTTTCGCAGGTGTCAACATAGTCATCTTTTCTAGAATCATCATCCCCATACTCTTGAAGGGCTTTCTTATACGCTGCAATAGCTTCCTCATATTGACCAAGATTTGCAAATGCTAATCCCAAGTTAAAGTATGTATTAGCGTAATCAAACCTTTGACTTTTAGCTGCTTTATGTTCTTTAATAGAAATTTGAAAATTTTCAATAGCATACTTATAATCACCAAGATTTGAAAGCTCTACGCCTAAATAGTTATAAACATCAGCATAATCAGGTTTTGGGGTGCCAGATGCTTCATACTTTTTAATTGCTGTCCTATACTTTGTGACTGCCTCCTCTTTATATTTTTTGACTGTCTCAGTATCTCCACTAAGCTTTACCAAAGTACGTCCAATCCAATAATAGCTTTTGGCTAAATCAGGATCTGACTTTTCAGCCTGCCGAAATTTCTCTGACGCCTCTTCAAACCTATTTTGTTCATAAAAACTTTTTCCCCATGCAAAATATCCCTCTGCGTCAAAGTCAAATTTTAAGTTCGCAGCTTGCTGATATTTCTCGGAGGCCTCTTGAGATTTCCCCTCCTTTAAGAGGGAATTTCCCCACCAATAGTAGGCATCTGCAGCGACTGGGGGCTCCGATTGCACGGATTGCTGAAATTCTTTTGAGGCTTCCTCGTACTTTCCTTGCTCAAAAAGGTTTCGACCGGACTGAAAACAAGGATTTTTTTCGGCTGAGCCTGTCATTGCTGATATTCCTTGGCAACATCTTTTTAATCCTAGATACCCTATTGCCAGCTCGAAACATTAGGTAAGATGCATTTTTTTACACAAGAATAATTTTCGCAACAAACCGTCCAACGCCCAAAAAAAACCTCTGGCTGGCACCAGAGGCTCACACCATATAGACATATAGAAGTCACCCAGATGGGATATTTCTACGTTCGTCATCAATGAATTCTCAAATACAAAGCTACAGAACGCTTGTGAATAACTTGTGAATAAATAGAAAGTTTCGTCATAATTTCCTGACAAAGTATCAACGCCCCTTGATGGGTTCCAGCTGATCAAGGTCATCTGGGCTCACCTGATAAGCGGCTCCAAACCCGAGTACAAAGCGCCCTGAGCGCGGAGCCAGTTGGAAAATCTCAAAATCAGCCAGCCCCTTGAGCATGCCAATAATGTCGCCAAAACGTGTTTCAAATTGGGTTGCGATCGCATTCCACTGCACGCTCCCCCGCCCTAGCACCGCCGCCCTACACTGGTAAGTCAACCGTCGCCGCGCAAAGCTCTGCTCCGTGCTTGACTCATCCTCAATAAACAGCACACTGGCCTGCCCCGAACGTTTCAAATTGCCCGTGTGAGCTGCTAAGCCGCTGACATAGATATAGATCTGCTTGTCTGAGTCGATCACAAACGGCGCATAGCTAGCATGGGGAGCTCCATCAGCGCCAACCGTGCTCAAAACAAGGGTTTGAAATTGTGCAGGGAATGCCTGGTAGGCAGCAATGATTTTTTCGAAGGCCATGGTTGGGGAAGGAGGAAGGGGGAAAAGGCGAAGGGGGAATTACAGTAAACAGCATGACATTCTACATTGGGCAACCACAAGGGATTGCCCCTACATCGATCACCCTTCCAAAATCTAAAATCCTCCCCTGCTCCCCTGCTCCCTGGGCAAGGAGACCTTAGCCCCTGGGCGTACTAACCCTTTCGCCCTTCCCCTTTCGCCCTTCCCCTCCCCTTATCCCTTCACGCTCCACTTCTCCGCCTGGATCACCTGCAAACTCCCGCCGGCGTAAAGTTCTGACTTTTTGACGGTCAATCCGGCTGAGCGCAGCCTCTGGGGCAGGTTAGCTTTTAAGAGCTGCCAGGCGGTTTCGGTCTCAAAGAGCCAGAGAAACATCGCCAGTCCCGGCCAAAACAGCCAGTTTCGAGGGCGATGAAAATCAACCATCAGAAAATAGCCGCCGGGTTTGAGCACGCGGCCCACCTCACGAAAAATCGCCTGGAGCTGTGCCGGACTCATCTCATGCATGGCGGCGCTGGTGTGCACCACATCAAACTGACAGTCCGCCAGGGGCATCTCCTCAGCCCAGCCCTCTACATAGTCAGCCTCGGGCACATTGACCTTAGCCCGCTGGATAGATTTTGGGGAAGCATCTAAACCCGTCACATGGTCAGACCGCTGTACTAAAAACTGAGTCGTCTGGCCGCTGCCGCAACATAGATCCAAGACCCGCATATCGCGGGTGATATCCATATTAGCCAGGGCCAACTGACGAAACCGCATCTCACCCCCCACGCTCAGGGCAGCCGTCCGCGAAATCGCATCATAAAGCCACTGGTGTTGATAGCTGAGGGGGCGCAGAAAAGTAGCCATACTTGATTTTGGATTTTGGATTGGGGATTTTGGATTGGGGATTTTGGATTGAGAATAAGTACAATTATACCAATCTAAAGGCGGTGTGAAAGCAACAGACCACGACGGTTGCTCGCCTCATCGTCGCCAGTTTGTCCGCCCCCAGTATATCGGGCGCTTGTACGAGGTACTGGGTTTGAGCTGCGATCGCAGCTCACCGACAGCTCGACCTCTATATACAAGCTGGATGCAAGCGCAAACGGCAGAGTGAAGAGGAGATAGGAGATAGGAGTCAGTAGTCTGATCTCCCCCTGCTCCCCTGCTCCCTTACTCCCCCGCTCCCCCTAAAAGGATCGGTCATTACGAATTCAACCTATTCCCACTCAGCGATAATCTTAATTAGCACTCTGCCTCAGAGAGTGCTAGTTTTTGATTGCAGTGCTACACGAGCTGGATATGGCGAAACTGGTTGTATTTGATGAAAAGTCGCGTCAGGCCCTGGAGCGGGGCGTGAACGCACTGGCCGATGCGGTGAAAATTACGCTCGGGCCACGGGGCCGTAACGTCGTCCTAGAGAAAAAATTTGGTGCGCCGCAGATTGTGAACGACGGCATCACCATTGCGAAAGAGATTGAACTTTCTGATCCCTACGAAAATACCGGGGCTCGCTTGATTCAAGAAGTGGCCTCAAAGACCAAAGATCTGGCCGGAGATGGCACCACCACCGCCACGGTGTTGGCCCAGGCCATGATCCGCGAAGGGTTAAAAAACGTCGCGGCGGGGGCAAACCCGGTTAGCCTGCGTCGGGGTATTGAAAAAGCGGTCAATAAATTGGTCGCAGAAATTGCCGCAGCGGCTAAACCCATCGAAGGAAATGACATTGCTAAGGTCGCCACGGTCTCCGCCGGTAGCGACGAAACCATCGGCAGCATGATCGCCGAAGCCATGGACAAGGTGACCAAAGACGGCGTGATCACCGTCGAAGAGTCTAAGTCCCTGAGCACCGAGCTTGAAGTGGTCGAAGGGATGCAGATCGATCGCGGCTATATGTCGCCCTATTTTGTCACCGATCAGGAGCGCATGATTGCGGATATCGATAATGCCCGCATCCTGATTACTGATAAGAAAATTGGCTCTATCCAGGACCTGGTGCCCATCCTCGAAAAGATTGCCCGTGAAGGTCAACCTTTTTTAATCATTGCCGAAGATGTGGAAGGGGAGGCCCTGGCAACCCTGGTGGTCAACAAGGCGCGGGGTGTGCTCAACGCCGTGGCGATCAAGGCCCCTGGCTTTGGTGAGCGCCGTAAGTCCATGCTGCAAGACATCGCTGTCTTGACCGGCGGTCAGGTGATTTCTGAGGATGTCGGTCTGAGCCTGGAAATGGCCACCATCGAGATGCTCGGGGTAGCCCGCAAGGTGACCATCACTAAAGACAGCACCACCATCGTGTCAGAGAGCGGCAATCGCGGCGATATTGATAAGCGCATCGCCCAGATTCGTCAGGAGTTAGACCGCACAGATTCTGACTATGACAAAGAAAAGCTGTCTGAGCGGCTGGCTAAGCTCGCAGGCGGGGTCGCGGTGATCAAAGTCGGGGCGGCGACCGAAACCGAACTCAAGGATCGCAAACTGCGCATCGAAGATGCCCTCAGCGCCACCAAGGCAGCTGTAGACGAAGGCATCGTCCCCGGCGGCGGCGTGACGCTGCTGCACCTGGCGCAAAAGCTTGAGGCGCTCAAGGCTGAACTGTCTGACGAAGAAAAAACCGGCGTAGACATTGTCATGCGGGCGGTCGAAGCGCCGCTGCGTCAAATCGCCGATAACTCCGGTGCAGAAGGCTCAGTGGTGGTTGAAAAGGTGCGTGGGGCTGATTTTGCCCACGGGTTTAATGCCC
>JBCBQD010000070.1:0-22374 GCA_039820425.1 Cyanobacteria bacterium J06635_1 | reverse complement strand
GTCGTTGAGGGAAAGATGGCGAAGTACAGAGATGTCATTGAATTTAAGGGTTCCAATCACCGGGTTATGACATCCTATGTGTTGGCCGATGATGGACACTGGCACCTGTTTATGACCGCAAACTATCACCGCAAGCAATAATTGTTATGACGAGTGAACCTGATCCCTTTAGTCTTAGATCTACCTATGTTGTGCTGGGTGATAATGGCGATGCCATTCCACTCACTGTGAGCGATCGCTTTTTTGAAGACCTTAAACACAAGTTTGGTGATTTTAAGGGCAAGCGACTTGTTTCTTGCTTCACTTTTGATAAAGACTGGGATACCTGGGAAATTCACCCCGCTGGCGAGGAGCTTGTGTGTCTGCTTTCAGGGCAGGTCAATTTCATCCTGGAGCAAGGGGGTGTGGACAATACCCTACCCTTAAACACTCCGGGATCATTCGTCTTAATCCCGCGTAATACCTGGCATACCGCTAAAATCTACACACCCAGTGCAGTGCTTTTTATCACCCCTGGCGAGGGCACTCAAAACCGACCCGTTTGAGTCAGCGCTTAAATAGCGATGGGCGCAAAGACTAACGTGCCTATCCATAGTGCCAATGCCAAGATGCAAATTTGCAGGATTAGATAGGTTAGTCGATCTAGATGAGAAAACGTATGCATGATGTCCTCCTGCTGAGAGGATGGCTTACCTGTATTATCCCTCCTATCTGTCGGGACAGTTCACTGTGTTAACAAAGGTTGAAAATGTGGCTCTCACTAAAAAATCTCGTGTCATACCATGAGGGATTCTGGTGTCGCCTGCCAAGGTGTCCTAAGCTGCCTGGGCAATGCTAATGTATCAACGATATATTACGATTTGGGTCAGTAAATCCCAGTCGTTCCTTATATCGTTTGATCGCACCCGCTATGGCCAAGGATTTATCTCCGTTTTATCCACCCCAGCAAAAACCCCTCCTGATTCGACTGATTCAAAGCGTTGCCAATCCCCTCACGCAATTGCTCTATAAAATTGAGGTGGTGGTGCCCGATGAGGCGGTTGCCCAGCTTAAGGCCCTTGAAAGCCATCGATTGGTGTATATGTGCAACCATCCGACCATGGAGGATGGGGTGGCGGTGTTTGGCCTATCGGCTCGGGTGGGGCAGCTATTTTATTACATCGTGGCGCGGGAGTCGTTTAAGGGCTTACTGGGCAAGTTTTTGCAGGGCATCGGTTGCTATTCAATTCGTCGAGGGCTGGGCGATCGCGCCAGCATTGGCCAAACCCTGAGCTTGCTCAAAACGCCGGGGTGCCGCCTGGTGATTTTCCCCGAGGGGGGGTGCTCCTATCAAAACGATACGATTATGCCCTTTCGCTCCGGGGCGATTCAGATGCCGCTACAGGCCATGGGGCAGTTGGCCAAGCAGGCAATAGCAGATATCCCAGATTTGTATCTGGTGCCCGTGAGTCTAAAGTATCGCTATACGCAACCGACAGAACCCATTATTGAGCAGACCCTCAAGGGGTTAGAGCACGCCCTTGAAATAACCCCCAAACCCAATCAAAAGTTTTATGGGCGGTTGATTGCGATCGCAAGCCAAGTCATCACCCGTCTAGAAGCTGAATACGGTCTCTCCACAGACACAACCTGTACCTGGAACGAGCGTATCGATCTCCTGCGCTTGCACGTAATCGCCCAGTGCGAGCAACAGCTGGGGCTAGAATCCAAGCTCACCTCCCCAGTTCGAGAGCGAGTTTACAAGGTGCAGTCCGTTTTAGAAACCAAAGAAGCGACATCACCCGAAGATGAGGCACTGCATGAAGCCCTATATTGGACCACGGTACGCCTGCTCAACTTTGACGCCATCTATGACGGCTACGTTGCTGAGAACCCTACCCCAGAGCGATTTTTAGATACCCTCATGCGCCTGGAGCGAGAAGTGTACAAAATTGAGCATATTAAACCCAAGGCCCACAGACAGGCGATTTTTAACATCGGTGAACCCGTAAATCTCAAGGATTATGTGGATGAATATCGTAAGAACAAATCGGCCACCGTTGAGAACCTGACGCAGGCGTTACAGGCAATCACCCAGGCAAATTTGCAGTAAGCGACTTGTTAATCTAAATGGATATACCCATTTTTATTCTCTATGGATATACCCATTTTTATCCTCGCCTTTTTCCCTATTTAGCCCTAACCTGTAGGCAAATCTCCAAAGCATTTTAGAGAGAGAAAACCTTCTGGGCACTTCCATAACAAAGTCTTCTCGAAGTTTTATTGTCTGACCCGGTAAAGCCTCAGTACCGTCAGGTTTGTAGTAGGTTGTTCTGTTATTATGCCTGTTCGTGACTCTTCTAGCACCACTGGGATATAGCAATTCAGTTATGCCGCCGGAAGCCGTGAGTATCTTCGTCCCGTCGTTCATAGTATCCCCCTCACGATAAGGCCCGGAGCGACGTACTGGGATACTTACCATATCGTCTGAAGTGTGACCATTAGCTGACACAGTTTTATCCCCACAGATGACACTTCTGAATATTTTACATAGCCGGAGTATAAACGGTGTATTGCAAACAGCCAATAGGGCAGTCTGGTTAGCCAGCCACCGGGCAAACCGGTACCACTAGCTCATTGGCAATTTCAGTACGGTATCGCCACCGGGGCTTGATCACCAGGCGCAGGCCATCATTGTGAAGCTGCTGCATCAGCTCATATATTCTGTCCCTGGGAGGTTTAGCGTGACTGATGGGCTCCTCGATTGTGATCAGAGTTGCACCTGAATGATCCCCCACAGCGGGCTCAAATTGACACTGACTGATCACCACATTGATCCACAGCCGTCCCTTAGCTTGACAGGTGCCATAAACAACTTTGTCAGAGTTGCAAATCTTTAACAGGAATGGATTACGCCAGGCGATCTGAAGCATCAATGTGCCAAAATCAGGCAACAATTCTGTGGGGGGGCTAATTGTTTTGGAGACGCCCAAAGGATGACAATACAGCATAGGTCGATGATCTCCATTGTCTATATGGATGGTGTAGATGTTCAATAGGCAGGTGATGAATGCTCGCCTGAAGTTGGCGATATTCTGCCAACATTTTTTCAAAAAATGAGTGTACGCCCATTATAAGTCAGCTGTATGACACCCTAATGACAAAGCTGTCACAATTATCTGAAAGTTTCGTCAGAGTTTCGTCAAAATTGCTTCTCGCCTAGACGAGTACCGTCGGTGCGCACCACCACATAGCGGTAGCTTGGGTCAGCGACCTGCCAATAGTCCTGCAATGTCTGATCGTTAAAGTTCTCTGGCACATTCACCTCAAAGTAGCCATGTTCTGGCACCCAGGCGATCCACCAGCTGGCATTTTCGTAGCCAACACTGCGCCAAAAGCTGAGACGCACCTCGCGCTCTAGACTGGCCTCGATCGGAAAATTAACCCGACGCCAGTCAGACTGACCCACATTGCGCAGCGCATCAGGGTTAGTGGTGAGGGGGAGACTGCGCCCCACTTCGTTAAAATACCAGCCATAGCGGTCTTTTTCGGTGAGCAGGGTAAAGCGCGTGCAGCCATCATAGACCCCCGAGAGAATGCGACCATCTTGGGCATAAATCTCAAAAGGGTTGGGACCTGTCACACTGTCGTAAAACTGTCCAAGGGCAGTCTCACTCAAGTAGTCTGACGCCTCAAAAGACAAGATGGCATCAATGGCCTGCTGTTTTTGAGGGCCACTGAGCTCATCAAAGTCGGCAGTCATCAAAATTTGGCCACCTTCTAATCGGTCATAGATTTGGGTAGCCCCCCACGGATAGCTATCCCGCTGCTTTAGCTGTTGCAGATGTAGCAACAGTACGGGTTGATAAGTTTCAAACGAGCCGGTGCTGCCAGGGCAATTGGCAAGAACCGGGTAAACCTGCCCCGATAGCCCCCATAGTGCCATTGCTGATGCACTTATCCCCAGCCAGTTTTTCGCTTTCATATCCGCCTCAAGCCTGTATTCGGATTATAGAAAGCAATATTGAAACTGAGGTCAGTATGACAAGTTAAGTAACTGGAGTAGGTAATGGTTAGTGGTTAGTGGGGGGTGGATTTGCCCTAAGCCTGTGCAGAATATTGGATAGGCTATCTACTCTCCACCCTCTCCTCTCTACTCTTTACCCTCTATCACTCGGAAACTCACCGGGACGGACACTCATCGTCTGGTTTTGCCCCTGGCGGCGCACCTCAAACGAGAGGGCTTTACCAACCTCGCCGGTTTCGACCGTTTGCTGGACCGCAGCGGCATTGCTGACCGCTTCGTTGTCAATTTGGCGAATGATATCGCCTGCGCGTAGGCCAGACTGATCGGCGGGGGAGTCGGGCATGACCCTTACAATTAAAACACCCTCGTCTTCTTCAACGGTGAGGCCACTGTTAGGATCGCTGTTGAGTTCAGCTTTGACGGTGGGGTCGAGGGTGACCATTTGGATGCCCAGGTAAGGATGGGCAACGCTGCCGGTTTCGGCGAGTTGGGTGGCAATGCGCTCGACGGTGTTGATCGGGATGGCAAAGCCTAGCCCCTGGGCACCGTTGATGATGGCAGTATTCACCCCAATCACTTCACCCTTTTGGTTTAGCAGCGGTCCCCCAGAGTTGCCCGGATTAATGGCGGCGTCGGTCTGAATAAAGTCGACTCGCTTGTCAGCAACACCCACCTGGCTGCTGGAGCGGCCGGTGGCGCTGATGATACCAATAGTGACGGTGTTGTCGAGACCCAGCGGGTTGCCGATGGCGATGGACCACTCTCCGGGCTGAAGCTGATCGGAGTCGCTGAGGGCAACGGTGGGTAGATTTTGCTCCTCTACTTTGATGACGGCAATGTCGGTAACGGGGTCACTGCCCAGCACGCGGCCCTCTAAGGTGCGACCGTCTTTGAGGGTAACATCCACCGTGTCAGAGCCTTCTACGACGTGGGCGTTGGTGACGATGCGGCCATCTTCGCTCAGGATGAAACCGGACCCCACCCCTCGCTCGACACGCTGTTGGGGCTGGGTTGGGATCTGATTACCAAAGAACTGACGAAAGAACGGATCTCGAAAGGCATCTGGCACCTGCTGGCTGACGGTGCGAGATGCATTGATGCGGACCACGGCAGGACCAACTTTGTTGACGACTTCGGTCACAAAGTTAGGATTCGCGGCTGCTACAGGCGCAGCCTGATTTTGGGGGGTGGCGGCAACCGTCTCGACAGACTCGCTGCGGGCTTGTAACGGAGAGGCGGGGGACCAGACTAAAAAGCTGCCAGCGGTGGCTAGACCCGCCCCAACCAGGAGACTGGCCAAGGTATTGTGCCGGGCGCGATGCTGGGTGGAGGCTGGGTTTTGAATCTGATTGACCATTTTTCAGTGAGAACTTCCATGCTGTTTTGAGGTTGCCCCCAGCTTAGAAAGTCGGTGTGACATTTCCATGACACCGGCATGGCAAGTTGGTGTTATTTGCATGGCGGGGGGCACTCTCAGACCGTAGGATCGCAAGCAATTGATGGGGACAGGGTCGAAAACCAGAACAACCGTAATTAGCGGCATCATCCTCAGCTGGGGCGTGATTCTCCGCTGGACAGGCTATGCGATCGCACAAGAGCCGACAGGTCCATTCCCATTGCCCGCCCTGGCTAGCGAACCCAATTCGATTTTGATCGCGGCCCCTCAGAACCTTAACCCCGGACTCTATCAGCCGCCCCCAATCCCTGAAGTTGCCCCTGTGAATGAGCCTGAAAACGAGATCCCCCCCCCCGACTCTGAGGCCAGTGATGAGCCTTCCGCCTCCGCTATTCTTTGGGAGGATCTAGAACTTGATATCAGCGACAGTTTCAGTAACTTTGGTCAGGCGAATCGCCTGGTGACGCCTACGCTGCGGGGACAGCTCCCCAACGGCAATACCGTGAGCGTTGCCCCAGGGTTTAACCGCTTTGCTCAGACAGATCTAGAGACGGTGTATCACGTGCCGCTGACCGTGGGCTGGCAGGGGCAGTTGGATGAGGTCAGCCTTAAAGTCGGGGGCGGTCTCGATTTTTTTAATCGGCTGCCAGTTGCTGCCCACTTTGATGCCAAAGCATCTATCCCCATTGGGCCAGGGGCAACCCTTTCCATGACGGTAGAGCAAGGCCCCTATCTGTTTAACGCTGAAACCTTAGAGAATCAAATTTCTGCCTGGCGCTATGGCCCCGATCTGTATTGGCAGATTGATCCGCACACCAGTTTTTTCTCCTTGCTCCGGCTGGGGCACTATAGTGATGGCAACTGGGAGCAACAGTCTTTTTCGCGTCTAGAAAGACGTTTAGGAGATGAAGCTGCCCTGTCGTTGAATGTTTTTAACTGGCACTTTCAGCAGGATTTAGAGCAGTCCAGCGGCTACTTCTCGCCGCCTGATTTTCTTGTCGCCACCGCCGAGCTCACCTGGCAAAAAGAAATTGTAGAGGAGCTGAGCTGCGGGCTTTCCGGCAGTTTGGGGCAGCAGCGACTGGAGGGTGACTGGACCCTGGCCTATAACTATCAGGCGCTGTGCACTGTGGATATCACCCCTTCACTACAGGCTGACCTGGGCTATCGATTTAGCAATGTTAGCCATGGCCAATCTGGTCTGGCCGGTGAGAGCGCTTACAACAATCGGCAAATTCTCGCAGGGGTGCGATCGCAATTCTAAGCAATTTCGCGCACCGCTGCCCCAATCAAATTCGCCAACATTACCCAGCGTTGCCCGGCCCTGAGTGGGGCATGTTGAGAAAGACGCCGCCTGCGCAACCCACTCAACATGGCCAAAAAAATTACCCTAGGGCAACAATTTACCCGGTTTTTCACACTGCTATTTTTAGGCGGCATTTTATTGAGTGGGCTCGCCCTGTCCCAGGCTATGCAGCAGCAGGCAGAAACGGAAGTGGCTTCACGGGCGCAGATGCTAACTCAGACCATGAATGCGGTCAGAAGCTATACCAGCGACCAAGTTAAACCGCGACTGGCAACTCAGCTCACCACCGATCCCAACTTTGTGCGCGAAACGGTGCCCGCCTATGCCGCCAGGGAGGTGTTTGAAACCTTTCGTAAGGCTCCCGACTACGCGCATTTTCTATACAAGGAAGCCACCCTCAACCCCTCTAATCCGCGCGATCAGGCCGATGGGTTTGAGTCACAGCTGGTGGAAACGTTTCGTCAAGACAGCAACCAGAATGAGCTATCCGGCTATCGCACCCAGGATGGGCAGCGCTTGTTTTATCTGGCCCGTCCCCTCGCCGTTAAGCAGGCCAGCTGTTTAGAGTGTCACGGCAACCCGGCGGACGCCCCTGCTAGCTTGATCCGCACCTATGGCGATCGCAACGGGTTTGGCTGGCAGCTGGGTGATATTGTCGCGGCTCAGATTATCTATGTTCCTGCTAACGAAGTGCTGGCAAGGGGGCAGCGCTACCTCGGCTTAGTGATGGCGATTGTGGTCAGCATCCTGGCGGCGACCGTCTTACTGATCAACCGATTGCTTAAACGCAGGGTGGTGCGACCGCTCAAGCAGCTCACGGCAGTGACACGACGACTGAGCCATGCCTATGCAATCGGTACCCCCGCTACCCAGCGCGAGTCGCTTGAGCTGTCTCAGGTCGCCCAACGGCCCGATGAGCCAGGGCAGCTCGCCCGGGCCTTTCAACAAATGGCCCAGGTGGTGGTCAGTCGTGAACGCACCCTGAGTGACGCCAAAGAAGCCGCTGAGGCCGCCGTCGAGGCCAAGAGTGAGTTTCTCGCCACCATGAGCCATGAAATTCGCACGCCGATGAACGGGGTCATTGGCATGACCGGCTTGTTGCTCGATACCTCGCTGACGGCTCAGCAGCAGCGCTTTGTTGAAACCATTCGCACCAGCGGAGACAACCTGCTCACGATTATTAACGACATTTTAGACTTTTCAAAGATTGAGTCTGGCAAGCTAGAGCTAGAGGAGCACCCCTTTAACCTAAAAAACTGCTTAGAGGAGTCCATTGCCCTTCTGGATCCAAAGGCCACCGAGAAACAACTCCGACTTAGCTATCAACTTGCAGCAGACGTGCCGAAGGCCGTGGTGGGCGATGTGACTCGACTGCGGCAGGTGTTAGTTAATCTGCTTAGCAACGCCATCAAATTTACCGACGATGGCACGGTTGCTGTTGAAGTGACCGTCTGCCAACAGCGCGATCGCTGCTGTCCCAACTATCCCGAACAGCCCGATCAGGTGTTTGAAATTCAATTTGCGGTGCAAGATACCGGCATTGGCATTCCCAAAAATCGGCTGAATCGGTTGTTCAAATCATTTCAGCAGGTGGACTCGTCTACCGCTCGTAAGTATGGGGGGACTGGCCTGGGACTGGCGATTTGCAAAAGTTTGTGCGTTGCCATGGGCGGCCAGATCTGGGTAGAAAGTGAGTCCGGCATGGGGTCAACCTTCTATTTCACCATTACCGTGCCCTTGGCTCCTGACAACTATGATTTGCCCAAAGATACCGATGGCACACTGTTGGGCAAACAAGTGCTGTTGGCGGATGGGGATGCCAACCGTCGAGACGTGATCAAACTCCAGCTGGCCTCCTGGCAGGTCGAGTGTTGTCTTGCCCAGTCCGGTTACGAAGTTCTGGGGTTGATAGAACAAGCCGGTCCCTTTGAGGCCCTTATTCTCGATCGACAGCTATCGGGAATAGACGGTCTTGCCATTGCTCAAAAACTTCGCAGCCTCCCAGAGGAAACCCCTATCCCGATCATTCTGATGTCCGCTGTGATAGATCCCGAGCTAAAAGCCAAGGCTAAGACTCTCAAAAATGTCACCTGTCTTGAACAGCCTGTGCGCCAGTCCAGCCTTTATAACGCCCTGGTGCAGGGAATAATTGCCCCCAGTGATACCCGATTGAATGTCAACTCAACGGATATTAACAAGGCCCTCGCCAAGCTATATCCCCTCAAGATTTTGGTGGCCGAGGATAATTTGGTCAACCAGCAGCTGGTGTATCAGTGGCTCGACAAAATGGGCTATCGGGCTGACTTTGTGGGCAATGGGCTGGAGGTGTTAGACGCGTTGCATCGCCAGCCCTACGATGTGGTGCTCATGGATGTGCATATGCCTGAGATGGATGGCCTCTCAGCGGCACAGGCGATCACCGAACAGTGGCCTGCGCCATCTCGACCGATGATTGTCGCAATGACGGCCAATGCTATGCAGGGCGATCGAGAGCGTTGCCTACAGGCGGGCATGGACGACTACGTGAGTAAACCGATCCGGGTACAGGAGATGGTGGATGCGCTAAAGCGCTGCGCCTTGATGCAGCGGGTAATGGCGAATACGGCTGCTACTGCTGAGAAATCTAGTGAAAACCCTGGCACAAAACACCCTGCAACCTAAGCACTATGAAAACTGAGATCGAGAAGACGCCTTTGCCCACAGCCCCTCTAAAGACCTATCCGCCTAATTTGCAAGGCAACCCACCCACTACCGAATGGACTTACCAAAACATCTTCGACCATTCAAAAGATGGGATTATCTTGCATGATCTTTCGGGCCAGATTCTCGAACTCAATCGCAAAGCAACGGAGCTGTTTGGCTATACCCCGACCGAGGTGGCAGCCCTGAGTCTTGCCCAACTCCATCCTCAAAGCGCGTTGGCCCAGTGCAAGGCGGCGCTTTCCACTGTCATGTCAACGGGGGAAGTCTCCTTTGAGACCAATTTTTTGCGTAAAGATGGCAGTGAATTTCCAGCGGAGGTGTCGGCCAGCCTATTTGAAATAAATGGCCAGCAGATTGTACAGGGCATCGTGCGCGATATCACAGAACGCAAGCAAACAGAGACAGCCCTACAGCAACAGATTGAGAAGGAGCGCTTAATCCACACCATTTCCCTGCGGATTCGAGAATCGCTAGACCTGCAAGCTTGCCTGCAAACCACCGTGGATGAAGTTCGAGCATTTTTGCAGGCTGACCGGGCACTGATTTATTGTTTTGATGCTGACTGGAGTGGCCATGTCCCGGTGGAGTCGGTGGGGGCTGGCTGGGTATCTGTGTTTGATAAAACTATTCAAGATCCGTGCTTTGGCGAATCCTATGCCGAGTTGTTTCGCCAGGGCCATGTGCGCGTGGTGCCTGATATTTACCAGGCAACCTATCGCCAATGCCATGTTGATTTTCTGACCCAGTTTCAGATTCGCGCCAATCTGATTGTGCCAATTTTACAGGGCGCTAACCTTTGGGGACTGCTGATTGTGCACCAGTGTCAGGCACCACGACACTGGCAGGCATTGGAAATTGACCTGTTGCAGAAGCTGTCAACCCAGGTTGCGATCGCAGTCCAACAGGCTGAACTTTATGCCCAAACCCAGGCCGAACTCGCCGAACGCCAGCGGATCGCCCAGGCCCTGGAGCAAGCTCGCGATGAAGCCCTGGCGGCTGCTCGAGCCAAGAGCGAGTTTCTGGCGGTGATGAGCCACGAGATTCGCACCCCGATGAATGGTGTGATTGGTATGACCGGGCTGTTGTTAGACACCGAGTTGACCCCTCAGCAGCACAACTATGTCACCACGGTGCGCAACTGCGGGGACAATCTCCTAGCGCTGATCAACAGCATTTTAGACTTTTCTAAAATCGAATCCGGCAAGCTGGCGTTAGAAGAGTCGCCTTTTCAAGTGCGGTCGTGTCTCGAAGAAGCCCTCGATTTGCTCTCTGCCAGGGCGGCTGAGAAATCGCTACAGCTAAACTATACCCTCGCCCCACAGATCCCCAATCAGGTGATCGGTGATGTCACCCGGCTGCGACAGATTTTGGTGAATTTGATCGGCAACGCTGTCAAGTTTACTGGCCAGGGAACTGTCAGTGTGGAGGTTTCAGGTCACATTGAACCAGATTCAGACTCAGAGCCAGCGTTAGAATCAGACGCAGTGCCAGGGAAAAATTATGTTCTTCAGTTTGCGGTGCGTGACACCGGCATTGGCATTCCAGCTGATAAGTTTGAGCGATTGTTTCAGCCCTTTAGCCAGGTTGACTCTTCGATTTCACGGCAGTACGGGGGCACAGGATTAGGATTGGTGATCAGCCAGCGGCTCTGCGAAATGATGGGGGGTCGCATGTGGGTTGAGAGTCAGGTTGGTCAAGGATCCTGTTTTTATTTCACCCTCCAGGTGCAGGTGGCTCAGCAGGCCCTTGCCTTGGCAGACAAGCGAATCCTTGTGGTGGAGGCGGATGCTCCCCAGCGCGAGCAAATTTTGGAGACACTACAACACTGGCAGCTGACGGTCTACGCCGCCCAATCAAGCTATGAAGCCCTTGGAATGATGGTCCACGAAGCGCCCTTTGACGGGATGATCGTCAATCGTCACATGCCTGGTATGGATGGCGAGAGCCTGGTACAAGCGTTGCGATCGCGGGGCGAAAAGATCCCCGTTCTGATGTTGTCAGAGCAGCCCGTGCCCTCTGCTTTAGCCACCTGGCTCACCTCCCCAGTTCAGGCAGATAGCCTCTATGCAGCCTTGCAAACGTGCTTCAGCCAACCCGCGGCAGAACTCTCTCGCCTGGACGCGAGTTTAGCCCAGCGGTTGCCCCTCAAAATTTTGGTCGCTGAAGACAACCTGGTCAATCAACAACTGGTGCAGCAATGGCTCCAAAAAATGGGATATCGGCCTGAACTGGTGGGCAACGGTTATGAAGTGATCGAAGCTTTGACCCGCCAGTCCTACGATTTGGTGCTGATGGATGTGCAAATGCCAGAGATGGACGGCCTCAAGGCAACTCAGCAAATTCATCAGCAATGGTCAGCCACTGAACGCCCCAAGATCATCGCCATGACCGCCAACGCCCTGCAAGGCGATCGTGAACGGTGTTTAGAGCTGGGGATGGATGCGTATATTAGTAAGCCTATCCGCATCCATGAACTGGTGACCGCTATCGAGCAATGCGGGGGGCAAGCTCAAATATCTCCCATGGCTGAATCCCCTTCATTCCAGGCGCATTCCAAACTGGGATGGATCGATCGCGAACTTCTGGAGGCTACTGCCCAAGCGTTGGGGGGACTCACCCAGGCCTGGCTCAATCCGTTCACAGCGCTCTATCAGCAACAGAGCCCCACCCTTTTGAAACAGCTTGTAGATGCTCACCAGCGACAGGATTTTGAAGGGCTAACCTATGCTGCCCACACCCTCAAGTCTAGCAGTGCAGCATTGGGCATGGTGCAGGTGAGTCAATGGTGTCAACAGTTAGAGCAGTATGGCAGGGCAAAGCAGTCAGCCCCTGTTGGCAAGCTGTTGTCGCAGCTAGAAAATGGCCTTGGGCAATCTCTGAAAGCTCTCCGAGATCTTGCCCAGAGCTTACCGAGTGAGTGAGCAGTAGTTTCGCAGAGTGTTTGCCCAAACATATCAGTGTTTCTGACGGGGTTAGAACCCGTGTTTTTGCAATGGGCAATCGCCGAGAGCATTAGCGAGACTTGATGAGTAAGTCAGGCAAATTGGGATGCACAGCTGAGATGCACAACAACGATTTTGAGGCTCCACCACTCCAATGGTCCATTCTCTCAGTGCTGGGGGGGATAACCACTGCAATCTTGATAATTTGGGGGTTAGAGGTCAGTGTTGATCGGCTTCACTCAGTGCCAGACCATTCTGCTCAATCGGCGGATCCTATTGAGTCTCCGCAAGTGCTTATCCCTACGGCAGTCGATTAATGAGCGTTCGACCTGATCTACCTAAACGCTGGATTCAAGGGATTGCGTTATTTCTAGTGGGGCTCTTGACCTCGAGTTTGTTGGAAATTGTCGCATCCCCTCAGGTTCGAGCGCAGACGAACAGCCCTGCTGGGGGACAGAGCGGTGGGCAGTGTGCTGCGATCGCAAATCCCCTATCGCCCGAAGAGTGGAGCTACGCACAGTCTGCCTGGAACTATTTTGTGGATAATGTCCAACCAGATACCGGCTTTGCCAATGCCGCGGGTGGGTACCCCTCAGGCACCCTCTGGGACATGGGCAACTATCTCGCCGCGATGAATGCCGTCCTTTGGATGGGACTGATTGACCAGTCGGAGTTTGACAGCCGCCTGAACCAGTTTCTCACCCACATCGGCCAGCTCAGCCTATTTGAAGATAAGCTGCCCAACAAAGTTTACAACAGCGCCACTGGAGAAATTGTTGATTATGGCAATAATCCACTAGAGCGTGGCATTGGCTGGTCAGCCCTCGATATTGGCCGCATCCTAGCGGCCTTTCGCATGTTGCAGACGTGCCATCCCCAGTACACCGATTGGATCAATGGCGTCGTTGAGGGCTGGCAGGTGGCCCTCTCGGTGCAAGACAAGAAGCTTTATGGTGCCACTGTCCTGCCCGACGACAGTACCCTGATGGTGCAAGAGGGGCGACTCGGCTATGAAGAGTATGCCGCCCGTGGCTATGCCCTGTGGGGCTACAACGCCGCCGAGGCGATTTCGTTTGATCCCTTTAAGTTTGTGGACATCTACGGCGTTCAAATCCCGGTAGATCAACGGGACTACCAGAGCACCAACGCCAACAACTATGTGGTGAGTGAGTCCTACATTCTCGATGCGATTGAGTTTGGTCTGCAAGGAGAACTGGCTGACTATGCCCAGCGGGTGTTTGAGGTGCAAAAACGGCGCTACGAAGACACCGGACTCCTGACGGCAGTCTCGGAGGACAACATTAACAAGCCCCCTAATTTTCTCTACAGCACGGTTTACTCAAATGGCGTGCCGTGGGCGGTGATTACCGAGGCCAATGAGCTACATCCCGAGCTGCGCACCCTCAGCGCCAAGGCGGCCTTTGGGTGGCACTATGTATACCCAGATAGCCCCTATGGTCAGCAAATCTTTAACAAGGTGAAAGATACCTGTAACTCAGGTCGGGGCTACTATGCGGGGATTTACGAGTCGGGACTCTACGAGGCCGTTCCGCCCGTCAACGACATTCTCACCGGCAACACCAACGGTCTGATTCTCGAAATTCTCTACTACAAAGCGCGGGGTAATCAGCCTTTGATTGGGGGTAATGTGCCGACCAGCAGCGGCAGTGCCCATGAGCCGGTAGCAGCTCCAATAGCAACGCCCGAAACCGCTACTTCCTCTGAAACCTCATCTCCTGAAGCCGCTTCTTTTCCTGGAGCTCAACCGGCTCCGCCCGCAAAGCCGGTTACGGCAGCTGCGATGGTCGAAGACCGGCCCTTTAGGGCCATCGCACCCATCCCGTCAGTAGGCCTTCCCCAACCCTCGATTTGCCCATTGCCCACCCAACCCCTCAGCGTCACCGATCAGCGCTATGCCCGCAACGCCTGGCAATATTTTGAAGCCAACCACCACCCCACCGGATTGGTGGACGATCGTAGCGATCTTAATGGCGTTACCCTGTGGGGCATCGGCGACTATCTAGCGGCCCTACATGCGGCTTACAGCCTCGGTACCCTCGACGCCACTCTTTTTGACGAACGCATTCGCCACACCCTGGGAGCCCTGCGAGAACTGCCCCTGTTTGCCGGGGAGCTGCCCCACCGCGCCTACGATACCACCACCCTCACCCCCATCGACTATGGCGGCAACCGTCAGCCCGACGGTAACGGCTGGTCGGGCTTAGATGTGGGCCGTCTGCTCGCAGCGTTGCATAGCCTCAAGGCCTGTCATCCCGCCTATGCCGAGGCGGTGGATGCCATTGCCCTGGACTGGTCTTACCTGCGGGTGGTGCGCAATGGGCTACTGGCCAATGCCCATCTACAAGCGGATGATCGCGGTCGCGATCGCATCCGGGTCAATCCAGCTACGCTGCTGGGCTATGAAGAATATGCTGCACGGGCCTTCCAGCTGTGGGGGTTTGATGTGTCGCGCTCGGTGGTGGGCAATGAGTATGAAACCGCCCGAGTAGAAGGGCAGCCCGTGCCGCTGCGGCGACAGCAAGCCCGCCCAGCTAATGACGAGGCGTCGCTCAACACCACCAGTACCCCTTTTATTCTCTACGGCTTAGAGTTTGGGTTTGACCCTAAAATGCGATCCCACGTCGACGCCATTTTTAAGGCTGAGGCAGCTCGCTATGAGCGCACGGGCACCTTTAGCGCCTCAGGCACCACCCTGGTTAATCTAGAACCCTACATTATCCACAACACCCTGGTTAGCAACGGTGATCCCTGGCAGACAGTCACCGATACCGGCGAAGACGCCACCGACTATCGAATGGTGAGCACAGCAGTGGCCTTTGCCTACCTTACCCTGTATCCTAATCACCCCTACAGTCAGGCCCTCTGGCAAGCCACCCTGGATCTCTATAACCCCACCCTGGGGTATTACGAAGGCTTTTTTGAGGGCTCAGGGCGCACCGCCATTGGCTTCTCCGGCGGGACTAACAGTCTGATTTTGCAAGCGCTGTTGCATAAAAATACCCAGCAACCGTTGATCCAACCCAGTGAGAATACCCACTCTCCCTGGTGGCAACAGGTGCGGCGAGGCAATAGTGGTCAGGGGTTACCAGAACGCGCAGAATTGCCGATTCGACTGGTATCGGATGGCGTCACTGAATACTGGGCCTCTACCGAGGAGTCTGTTGCCCGGACTGAGACAATCTCAACGGAAATAATTCCGGTATCTATGCCTCCTGAACACCCCGAAAACTCCCCAGGAAATTCTCAAATAGCGTCTGCTCAACAAGAATTATCCAGAATATCTAGTAGGGAGAGGCAAAATATCAGCCCTATTACCCACCAGGTGTCCCTTAAGCCTCTCAATGAAACCGATCGGCAGGCCGCTCAGATGGCCTGGACCTACCTCGACCACCATTGGAATCCTCAGACCGGGCTGATCGATGCGGTGGAAGGTTTGCCCTGGAGCACTCTCTGGGATCAGGGTAGCGCCATTTTAGGGCTACATTCAGCCTATCAACTCGGCTTATTGACCCAAGTCCAGTTTGACCAACGCCTCAATCGGTTGCTGACCACCCTGGAGCAGCTGCCGCTACCGCCCACGGGGCTCCCCAATAAGGCCTACAGCACCGCCACCGCCGAGATGAGATCGCTCTCTAACCAACCCGACCCAGAGGGGCATAGCGGCTGGTCAGTCCTGGATTTGGCTCGCTATTTGCTGAGCCTGGATGTGCTGCGGGTCAATTATCCTGAGTATTGCGATCGCATCGAACAGATTGTGGCCCGCTATCCCCTCACCCGACTGGTGGCGGACGGCTGGCTGATTGGCAGTGGGCCAGCCCCGGATGGCGGCTTGCAAACCTGGCAGGAGGGCCGACTGGGCTATGAGCAATATGCAGCCCACAGCCTTGAACATTGGGGGATTGAGGCAGACAACGCCCTGCATCATCCCCCCGTTAAGACAATCTCAGTTGACGGGATTGAGCTGACGGTCGATCGCCGAAATTTGGCCAACTCCGGTGCCATCAATCCCCTCACCAGCGATCCCTACTGCCTGTGGGGGTTGGAGCTAGGTTGGCCCGAGTCAGCCCAAGGGCAGGTCAACAACCTCTTGACCGTACAGCAGCAGCGGTTCGAGAAAGTCGGCATCCTCACTGCCGTCAACGAAGACGCCCTTGATCGCCCCCCCTATTTTCTCTACTACAGTGTCTACGCGAACGATGAACCCTGGTCAGCCCTCACCCCCCGCGGCGAGTCCCACCCAGCCCTGCGTCTGTTCAGCACCAAAGCTGCTTTCGCATGGGCGGCCCTGTTTCCTGACAATGCCTATGCCCAAAGTCTACAAACCACCATCCAAACCCTGGGCGACCCCCAACACGGCTATTTTGCAGGCCGTTACGAAGATGCTACCCTGGGTCCCAATCGATTGCTTAACATCAACACCAACGCGGTCATTCTGGAATCTCTTTTATACAAAGCCAGGGGGGGGCATCCCTTGATCCAGGTTTAAAGTGTCCAGGTTTAAAGTATCTAGATTTACTCAACTCATCATCATGAAATTGCCTCATTGGATTTCTCGTCCAGGTCGTCGGTTAACATCGTTCGGGTTACTAGCTAGCCTGGTTAGCAGCGGCTGCGCCTCAACCATTGCAGTGGCTGACCCAGTTCTTCAGCCAAACGCAAACACCGCCTGCAGCAGTATTACCACTCCCCTAACTGCCGAAGAAAAAGGTCATGCCCAGGTCGCCTGGCAATACTTTGTCAATAACCGTCAGCCTACCACCGGTCTCGTCAATGCCGCTGACAGCTACCCATCGGGTACCCTCTGGGACCAGGGTAACTACCTCACCGCCTTGAATGCAGCCCTATGGTTAGGGCTGATTGATCAAACTCAGTTTGATCAACAACTCACCCAGTTTCTCTCGGGGTTAGCGAATTTGCCCCTGTTTGAAGACACCTTGCCGCACAAGGTTTACAACAGTGCCACTGGCCAAATGGTGGACTATCGCAACACCCCCACCGACCGGGGGTTGGGCTGGTCAGCCCTGGATATTGGGCGCATGTTGGCGGCGCTACACGTCATTCGCACCTGTCATCCCCAGCACGCCCAGTCGATTGAAGCCGCCATTTCAACCTGGGATCTAGAGGCCTCAGTACAACAAGGTCAGCTTTATGGGGCCACTGTCCTCTCTGATAACACCACTCAACGGGTACAAGAAGGCCGACTGGGCTACGAAGAATACGCCGCCAGGGGTTATGAACTGTGGGGCTATAATCTGCCCAAAGCGCTGGCGCTAGAGCCTATGACTACCGTCATGGTAGAAGGTGTAGAGATTCCAGTTGACAGCCGAGACTTTGCCACCACCCAGGCCAACAACTACGTGGTGAGCGAATCTTACATCCTGGAGGCCATTGAATTTGGCCTGTCAGAACCGCTAGAGAGCTATGCCCAAGACCTGCTAGAAGCCCAGAAACGGCGCTTTGAGCGTACCGGTGAACTGACCGCAGTCTCAGAAGATAATGTCGATCAGGCTCCCCACTTTCTCTATAACACCGTCCATGCTAACGGCGAAGACTGGGCAGTGATTACCGACCAAAATCAGCCCTACCCTGAGCTTCGTACCCTCAGCACTAAAGCCGCCTTTGGCTGGCGCTATCTGTTTCCCGACGATGCCTATGCTCAGCAGGTCTTTGAAACCGCCAAAACACTCCAGGCCCCAGACGGAGGAGGTTTTTACGCAGGGCTGTACGAGGTGACTGATATGCCTAACGAGATTCTCACTGGCAACACCAACGGCCTGATCCTCGAGATTCTCTATTACAAGGCGAGGGGAAATCAGCCGATTCTTTAATGCGATTTATAGAATCCAATCCTGGTTATCTACCCTAAATACCGCTGGGTGGGCACAAGGCACCTACCCCACCTCCCCACCCAATCCAACTCTCACAAGGTCTACACCATGACAGCTGCCATCGCCCTTGAGGGACTCCCCACCTTTCTGGGGAATACCCGCTCCCAGCTCAAAAAAAGAACGCTGCTCTTTCGATATTTAGCCATCATCAACCTAATCCTAGGGGGGTGGTATCTGACCTGGCGGATGACCCAGTCGGTCAATTGGGAGGCTTGGTGGATTTCACTGCCGCTGTTAATGGCAGAAATCTATGGCTATGTGGGGGGCCTGTTGTTTATCGTGGGGCTGTGGCGACCGCTGGTGCGTCAGGTCAGGTCATTGTCCCAACTCATGCCTGCGATGCCCCGGCCCCACTGGCCCACAGTGGATGTATTTATCACCTGCTATAACGAGCCAGCGGACCTGGTGGAGAAAACAGTCCGGGCAGCCCTGGCGATGGACTACCCCGCCGATAAACTGCGGGTGTATATCCTAGACGATGGCAACGCCCCCACTATGCGGGCAATGGCTGAGCAACTCTGCCTCGAAGATTTGCAATCCCCTGATCTACAATGCCTCTCCCAATCGTTACAAACTGAGCGGCAGCGGCTGGTGCAAAAACAGGATGAACTCAAAGCAGCACAGCTTGACTTGCATCAGCTCGACAACAGAACAGCCCCTCCTCTGGAGCCCTATCGCCGACTAATTCAGCGGGTAACCACACTGTTAAACCCTGCCCAACAGAGTGTAGAGCAGCAGCTCTCAACCGCCATTAATCAGATAAAAGAGTCTATACACCACCAGGAGCTAGCCCTCACCGATCTGGCTCGATGCCGCTATATTGCCCGACCCAAGCCCGCTGGTCGCCCCCACCATGCCAAGGCAGGCAATATTAACTACGCGATGTTCTCGGGTCAAACCACGGGGGAGTTCATTCTCACCCTGGATGCCGACCACATCCCCAAACCTCAGTTTTTGCAGCGGGTGCTGCCCTATTTCTTTGACTATAATCTTCGCAAGGGGCGTTATGAGGCCAATGCAGTCGCCTTTGTACAAACCCCCCAGAGTTTTTATAACCTGCCCCATGACGATCCATTTAGTCATCGCGCCCAGCTATTTTATGGTCCCATTCAACAGGGGAAAGACGGCCTTAATTCTGCATTCTACACAGGCACTAACGCAGTTTTACGGCGAGAAGCCCTGGTGACGACGGGGCTGCAAAACTTTTCCCAGGCGTTCGAGCAAGACAGCGATCGGTTGAGTGAATTTGAGCTGATTGGAGGGTTTTCAAGCTGTAGTATCACCGAAGATATGAATACCGCCATGCGCCTCCATGCCACAGGCTGGCGTTCTGTTTACCATGACGAGATCCTTGCGGTAGGGCTGGCCCCCGATGATTTGAGTTCTACTCTCAAGCAAAGACTACGGTGGGCACAGGGGACCTTGCAGGTTTTGCAAACTGAAAACCCGTTGACGAAACCAGGGCTCAGCTTTTGGCAGCGTCTTCAGTATTTTCAAACGATGTACAGCTATTTTGCCGGGTTTGCGACCCTGGTATTTTTGGTATGTCCTCTGGTGTATTTCTTTTCGGGGGTGATTCCGGTAGAGGCGTTTGGACCAGCGTTTGGGCTACATTTCCTGCCGGTTTATATTGTCAATCGCCTGACTTTTATTGCGATCGCATGGGGAATCTCTGCCGCTGAAATCTGGCGCTCGGAACAATATGGTGTGGCCTTGTTTCCGCTTTTTATCCAATCGGTGTGGAGTGTTTTCCTAAAACGTCCGCTCACCTTTCAGGTAACGCCCAAACAGCGCCAGTCCGGGGTTTATCTGAAGCTTGTGTGGCCCCAGCTAACCCTGTTTTGTCTGTTGATTTTGGGCATCCTATGGGCAGGAATACAGTTGGCCCTGGGCAACCTTAACAACCCCTCTACTTATTGGGTGAATGTGGGATGGAGTCTCTATAGCCTTTGTCTACTGTGGGCGGTGATTCGTGCATCGGTTTGGTCACCTTCGACCTTGAGCTAATGTATGTCAACTTGAAATACCCCTAGGTTTGACATAGCGCTCTGTAGTACGAGCTACCTTAGCACGGGTTATTTAGGACAAATTATTCAAGCCAAAAGATAACAATCTGAGGAGAGAACATGGAAACTGACCGTGAAAACAACAGCATCATCATTCAGCCTGAAGGAAGCGTAGACATCAACAGCAGCGATGCCTTGCGCAGAGAGATCCTAGACGGGGTCAACCAGGGCTCCCAGACGATTCTGATCGACTGTCAGGACATCACATTTATGGACAGTTCTGGCTTAAGTGCAATGGTAATGGCCCTTAAACTTGCCCGAGACGCCAACATTCGGCTGGCTTTGTGTTCCGTCAGTGAACAGGCCAGTCTACTGTTTCGACTGACTGGCATGGATAAGGTATTCGAAATCTTTGAACACCGGGCTGCCTTTGAGCAAACTCTGGACATGGGTTGTCAGGTTTGAAGCTTAAAACCTGGCTTGAATAATTGAGCAATCATCTTCAAAGGTTTCTCTAGCATTGAGATCATGGATGGTCTCAAAGATGGTGTTCAAAGTAACTGAACCAGACCGGTGGAGTTGACTCAAGACCTGACTCAGCCCCTCGTAGGTCCACAATTCGCCTTCGGCCTGCTGAATTTCGTACAGGCCATCGCTAAAACTATAGAGAATGCTACCAGGTTGAATCGTGTGCTGATCAGACGCATAGGCACTGTCGGCAAAAACACCCACGGGCAACTGGCCTGCTTGCCCCAAGCACTGAATATCCCCGCTGGGAGCCACCAAAATTGCTGGGGGATGGCCAGCACTAGCATAGTCGAGGGTTCGTCGCGAGTGACGGTAGACCCCATACCATAGGGTAAAGAAACGGGGGTTTTGGGTGCTCATTTGAAAGATTTGATTGAGGGCGACCAGAACACTGCTAGGTTCGTAGAAATTAGCATTGGGCAGGGATTGCGATCGCAACACCTGCTGCATCGACACCGAAGGCAGCGCGGCCCCCAGCCCATGCCCCGAAACGTCTAATACATAGAGCACAAGGTGGTCATCATCGAGCCAGTAAAAATCAAAGCAGTCGCCGCCCAGTTGTTGGGATGGCAAAAACTGGGCATCAATGTGAACCTTGCCTGACAGCGGTTTGGGCAATAAGGATGTAACATAGCTAGCGGCCTGGGCCAGTTCTGCCTCAAGGTGCTGTTGCTGAGTCTGTAGGGCCTCGGTCAACTGCCGTAGCGCCTGGGCCGACTGATAAATACGCAAGCCCGCCCGTACCCGTGCCAACAGTTCGTTGGGTTGAATTGGCTTACTTAAAAAGTCATCCGCCCCACTGTCTAGCCCTTCGATACGATCTTTAATGTCGGTGCGGGCCGTGAGCAAAATGAAAAAAATGTTGGCCAGATATCGATCGGCTTTAACCCGGTGACACACCTCTAGTCCACTCATTTGCGGCATCATCCAGTCGCAAATAATCAGGGCGGGGTTAAAGTCTTGTGCCAGGGTTAAGCCCGCCGCGCCGTCACTGGCGATGGCAACTTCGTATCCCTGTCGCTCCAGGCTCTGTTGCAAGATGAGTTGGTTGATCGCCTCATCTTCAATAATCAAAATTTTGTACATCAGCGTTCACTGGGCAGTTAACCCGAAGGACATGTAGATAAGCATTGGTCCCTATTAGGATGCCCGCCACAAAGACGAGATGCTGAAGAGTGACCGATTCTACAGACAGCGTTCAGACTGAGCCAACTATCGTCTTAAAAACTTGCCCTTGAGACGCTCAATTAACAAAGTCGCCTCGGGAATACGCAGCGCGATCGCAACCCCACCAAAAATGCCAACCCCCACTGCACCAGCCACACATAGGATCAGCAGATTTACAAAAAAGCCCTGGGTGCCCACCCATTGCTCTAGCCCCAGCCGAGTGCCAAACGCTGCTGCCCCAGAGACCACACTGGCCAGAAATAGCAGACCCACGGGTCGCGCCCAGTCAAACCAGGGTAGCCCATTGATTTTGCGATCGAGCAGCACTAGCATGGCCACCATCGAAATCACGTTCACCCCTACCGTGGCCAAGACCAGCCCCGGAGCCCCGAACAAATTGATCAAGATATA
>JBCBQD010000069.1:0-22531 GCA_039820425.1 Cyanobacteria bacterium J06635_1 | reverse complement strand
GAGGGCCATTCAGGTCAACCGCATTGAGATCTAACCCGATAGAACCGTCCCCAATAATCCGAACGTTTCGCAGAATGCCAGTATTGTTGCTGTAAAACTTGATGCCAGTTGCCCCTGGGTTATTGCCTGTATCGATGGTAAAGTTAATCAAATAACGGTTAAAGAAATCGGCACTAACGCTGCGAAAATCTGTGCCATCTTCGACATTAATGGCACGGATAACAGCCCGTTTTGGATTATCTGGATCTTGAAACCCTGCCGCATTATCGTCTAATTTCAGCACTACGCCCGCTTGACTCTGGCCATACAGATGGGGGCCAATATTCAGTGAGCCACCGTTGGCATTCTCAAAGCGAATTTCTTGGGTAACTCGATAAGTGCCATTGGGAAAATAAAGCGCTCGTCTCGATTCACCAGCTGCATAAATAGCATTTTGTATAGCCTGAGTGTCATCGGCGATGCCGTCACCTTGGGCGCCAAAGTCTCGAACGTTGATGACAATAGCCGGATCATCCGGGAAAACAATTTCGGCAGCATCTCCGAATTCGGTGGGAGCCTTCCCGTAAATCTTGTAGGCATCAAAGTCAACAGACCTGGGTGTAATGAGACCAGATTGTTTAGAGACAGCCGCTACAGCCATGACTTTGGCTTTGGAGAGGCTGTCTTGAATGTCTTCGACGATGTAATCAAGCATATCAATACCTGTAGAGGTTGGCTTGAGGTTTGAGGTGTCGATGAGCGAGCTATCTGAATATCGCATCAACTACCCTTGACTGCTTTTATGAGGTTCAGCGATGAGGTTCAGCGCTTAGCTGACGGGCTTTTAGGATGACATATGGGTTCCCTTTAACCTAGCCAATGCCCACAGTTGAGAGGTCAGATGATTGGCTCTGTTTGAGCTCATGGTTAAGAAAATCTGCTAATCGTAGGGCAAACGCCACAATCATAAAAGTAGAATTTGCTTGCCCGGAGGTTACAAAAATAGAGCTACTGGCAACGAACAAATCATCAAACCCGTGCACATTGCAATTAGGGCTGACAACCCCATCATTGGGATGCTCAGCCATGCGAGTGGTTCCATTTTGATGAAAGCCATCCCCAGCTTGTTCCCAAACGCTTGCTGAAAGGTCATCGCTAAAATATTTGAGATAACCACAGTTGTGTTTTCGTAAGTAGTCATCCCAATAATGATGGGCCCGGACAACACTATCAATATCTTGGTCGCTGTAGCGCAGGTCGATGTTGAGTCTGCGCATCCCCAGGGCATCAGTTTGATCAGATAAACTGACCCTGCTGTCAAAATTGGGCACCTGCTCAGCGTGATAGTGCAGCGGATATTCATTGGAGGCGCTGTACATAAATAAGGCAGGCACCTTGCGTTTAGCGATATAGCGCTGATAGCCAAAGGTTGGGGCAAAGGCGATAGTTTTGCCTAAATCGCCAAGAATATTTTTAAAGTGATTCCAATAAAAATCTTTGCGATCTTGACCAATGGCCGTGTCTCGAATCGCCTTAGCGGCTAAATATTTGCCAAATGGGGAACTTAGCGCCAGATAGGCGAGGGAGAAAACACCGCTGCCGTGGCCAGGATCACCAAATGGGGGAGCCCCCAGCCAAGAAACCACATTGGTGAGATTGTTCTCGTGCTGAAACTTGCGTGTAAATGAGAAACGCCGCCGCAGGTAAATGTTGGACTCATCGCGATCGAAGCCAAAGATGGTTTTGTGAGGGGGGGTCGTAAAGTGAACTGCAGCAATATCACCGGATAGGTGCCCCATGTAGTATCGCCCGAGCAACCCACTGTGGTTACCAATCCCACCGAGGTGCTGACGGTCAGAGGCTAGTAGTAAGCGCGTTGTGTTGAGGGCCCCCCCCGCCAAAATATACTTGCGGGCTTTGATCTTTAGGGTCTTTTGGCCCAGGGTTTGGGCGTTCAAGCTGGTGACCTGGTTGTTAGCCTCAGCGGTTTCAATCTCGGTGCAGGTCAGTCCATAAAACAGTTTAATTTGTGGCGACTGCTTGAGTTGAGTGAAATATTCTTTGCCAAAATTGGTGGGCAATGACCATCGCTCTAGGATAGAAGTGAGTACATGCTCATCGGGCAGCCCTGGCACGATTGATTTTTGAGAGATACTGGATATCTTGTGAATGTCAAACTCGGCGTTGCCGCAAAAGAAATACTCACAAGATCGCTGAAAGTAGACCGAGAGTTCGTCGTAGGTGAGTGGCCAGTCGGCGTGGGCAATGTGCTCACGTTGATCAAAGTCAACTGGATCGTAGGGGACACAGCGTCCGCCCCAAATGGTTGAGGTGCCGCCTAATTGTCGACGGGTACAATTTTCCATAGGGGCATGAAAATTAGGATCGAACTGGTCGGCATCCCCCAGGGCCTGGTTAGCCTCGGAAAATTGTAACCGGCCACTCTCAAGCAAGGCCACTGAGTGCCCTGCCTTTGCTAACTCCAGGGAGAGCACAATCCCTGCGGGACCAGAGCCAACCACGGCAACATCGGCCTCGAGTACCTGGTTAGTTTGGAGGGTTTCGGCATCAATTAGCATTGTGATTTCTCTGGCTTATGGGGTAGGGGCAGTTGGCTTGGTTGCTAATAGGGTGCCCATTTGTTCAGGCGTCAGTGGAGGCGCTGTGAGTGCGCTGATGTTGTCGGTGAGGTGTTTAACACTATTGGCTCCAGCAATCACAACTGAAACGCCATCGAGTTGGTGAACAAACTGGAGTGCCAGGTGGGAGAGGGTGCGATCGCACTGTTTGGCCAGTTCACGATAGCGTTCAATTTCGGCTTGCTCCGCCGGGTCTTCTGACCCTTGAAAGACTTTTCCTGAGGCAAAAGGCTGCCTGGCCACAATGGCGATGCCAGCTTGCTGAGCCGCTGGAAGTAGCTCAGCAGTGGCACGCTGGTCGAGTAGGTTAACTTCGACCTGGAGCGCTGAAACACCGGGGGCCTTGAGCGCAATCATCGCATCGTCAAGGGTTTCACAAGAAACGCCGTAATAGCGCAGCTTGCCCTGTTGTTTGAGCATTGCCAGGGTATCGAAGGCCTCGCCAGCTTCGATAATCTCAGTCGGCGGACTGTGCAACATAAATAGATCGAGATAGTCAGTCTGTAGACGACGTAGACTACCCTCGACAGATTGGGTGAGATAGTCTTTAGAAAAATCTTGGCGCAGCAATGATCCCTTGGCCTGGGCGAGTGACCCACTTTGGGGCTTTAGCATCCGCACCAGGGGTTTAAGCATCGGCTTGACCTTAGCAGCCAGTGCCCCCATCGGCGAAAGGCAATAGCCTGCTTTGGTGGCCAAGATGACCCGGTCTCGCTGGGTTTTGAAAGCTTTGCCCAGCAGCCGTTCACTTTGTCCCTGGCCGTAGCTATCTGCCGTATCGTAAAAATTGATGCCCTCATCCAGGGCTTTTTGCAGGGTGGCCGTGGCCTGCTGACGGTTACCGCCCTGTAAGTTACCCCCTAACCGAGAGCAGCCCAAGCCCAGGGCTGCAACCGCTAAATCAGTTTTTCCGAACGTACTTTTTTCCATAACTTTAATCATATCTGACTGTTCAAGACCTGATGCCAAATGCATGATGACCGAATGAATGCTGCAAGGCGTAAATGGGGAATCACAGCGACTTTATGCAATCGCGGGGGACTTGAGTGCGATCGCTTTTTGATAAATCTCCATCAAACGTTTGTAGTTGTCAGGTGCGGTGTAGCAGACTTCAAACTCTTGTCTGGCTTGCTGACGAATCTGTTGCCAATCATCTGGATGCTCTAAAACCCACTCCACCTGCGTGATCAGATCATCGGCATCACCTGGCTCAAACAAAAGCCCGGTTTTGTAGGGTTTGACCAGCTCAGTGATGGCACCGATGCGCGAAGCCAAAATTGGGGTGCCCTTAGCATAGGCTTCGATGGCAACCCGTCCAAAAGTTTCATACCACTTAGACGAGAAGACAAAGAATTTAGCTTCCCCCATCAGTTCGTACACCTCCGAAAGAGGACGACGACCCAGATATTCAATCTGCTCAAAGCGCTCAGCCGCGGCTTCAACATCAGGGGCTAAGGGACCCGCACCGACAATCTTCAGAGGGATACGCGTGTGTAGCTTTTCCCAGGCGGTCAAGAGCGTATCAATGCCTTTCTCGGGGGATAGTCGTCCGACAAAAAGGCCGAAGCCACCTTTTCCCTGACCCGGTTCAGGGGCAGGATGGAGAAAATTAGTTTTGAATTCAAACTTTTCTTGGGGCAGACCGCCTTCGATAAATTTGTCGAGGGCAAACCGGCTGTAAGCAATAAAAATATCAACGGCCTTGGCCCACGTGCCCATCATATTGTGCACGTTAACCATCGTGGCGACAGCCCCACTGGCCACCCGGCTACCCCGATAGCAGCCGTGGACAATTCCAGGCCAGGGCAGGGGTTTACCCAGACAATCTTCGCAGACGCGCCCATTCCGAAAGAAAAGGCCATTGGGGCATAGCAAGCGGTAGTTATGGAGAGTTTGAACGACCGGGACACCCGCCTCTTGGGCCGCATAGTAGGCCGCCGGAGAGATTAACGGAAACGTATTGTGAAAGTGGGCCACATCGGGACGAAACGCTTTGATCAGGGCTTTGACCCCCTTAAAGGAGTCTCGATTCCACAGGGTTGCCGCAGCCAGGTTAATGGCATTCATCTCATCAACATCATCGTTGTGGATGGTGTAACGATAAACTTCATGACCATAGGACTCTAGCAAGTCAGCTTCAGTGGTAAAAATGGTATCTTCACCACCAAGTTGTTGGTAGTGATTGTGAATAGTTAGAATGCGCATGATTTTGCTCTAGCAAGGTCTTCAAGAGGGATGGCGAAATAGTCAGTGCATACGAACTGAAGTCAGCACTTAAGATGGGCACTCTCCTATCGAACGGGCATAGCTTCAATGGGCATGGCTTGGCTGCCTAGCTTGCCGTATAAGTCAGCAATCTGTTTACCCTTAGCTTCCCAATTAAACTGAGTCTGTACTTTACGACGTCCTGCGGCCCCAAGGCGCTCTCTTAGGGCACGGTCGCTGGCGAGGCGTTGCATGGCCTGGGCCAAATCGCGAACGGCCTGCTCAGGGTTTTGTCCTGGAACTTTGATCCCGGTTTCATCATCAACTTGGACGCTGGGACCCCCTAAATCAAGGCAGAGAATGGGCCGGGCAGCGGCCATACCTTCTAAGCAAACCCAACCGCCAGAATCATGAAGACTGGGATGCACTAGCACATGTGATTGACCCAGTCGCTCAAGGGTTTGGGGGCGGGGTAAATTACCCCAAAACTTAACGCGTTCGTGAATGCCCAGCTGTTTGGCAAGGTGCTCAAAATGTTCTCGCTCGACCCCGTCGCCTAAGATCCAATACTCGGCGTTGGGAAGGTTGGCCTGGGCAAAGGCGCGAATACCTAAATAAAAGCCCTTCCAGTGTAGCAATCGCCCCATACTGATAAATCGAATGGTGTCGCCTTCGGGAGGTGGACACTGGGCAAGCTGTTCAATGTCTTCATTGGGCAGGCTGGCCTCTGGAACAATCGCCACCTCTTGAGCGCCCATTTTACGGACCTGTTTGGCAGTTTCTTCGGTTGTGACTTGGGCGATCGCAGCCCGTTGGGCGGTCATGCGAGCAAACGGATCCCGTTCGCCCACTTTATGGGCAAACCAGCGCAGAAATTCATACACCTTGGCTCGTGGGCTAAAGTCACGAAAGAAGGGTTTTGGCGCTGCCTCAGCCCCCCCCACAGTCCCCCAAATAAACGGAATGGGGAGAAGTGAAATGAAGCTGGGACTGGAGTAGCGCACAAACGTCGCATGGTGAGACACATCAAAGCCAATTTCACGATGCAGGCGTCGGGCGACAAAATAGGCTTGAACTTGCCACAGGTAATAATGCAAGACAAAGGCAATTGAGCCCAGTTTCCAAAAACTCCCTAAAACCGGTAATGTGCAATAGATAAGATGCAAGTTAGGATTTGGATTTTCTTTTAGAAAGGCATCATTTGCCGGTTTACCGTCGTCAGGCCGGGTCAGTACCCAAACCTCATGATGCTTTGCAACTTCCCAGGCTGTATTCCAGCCGACTCCTGGCTCTGAACCTCGGCCAGCTTCACAGGCATAGGCAGATAGCAATACCTTCATCTTGTTCCCCCAATTGACTGATGGCATTTTTTTGATCGACGTCAGGCATTTAGTGCAGTTCCGTAAATCTATTCCGTAAATCTATACGATGTGATGGGCTTGATTTCGGTAAGCTAGATGAGATTTTCACTCAGGCATGACTGAAACACCTGAAAAGCGGGATACCTTTATGGAATTTTTATGTCGATTCTGAGCATGTTTAATGGTTGATCAAGCGATCCCGCTGAAGCAAGGCTAACCCTTTTGTAAAGTAGAAAGATACAAGTTTTCAAGTTTTTTGCTCTGAGCAGCCCGATCAAATTTTTGCTGCATATGATGCTGTCCTTGCTGGCTAAAGGTTTGCCAAAGGTCGCTATTGCCTAACAACCTGGAACTGTAGGCGGCAAGACCACACCAGTCCCCTTCGGCGACTAAAAACCCGGTTTTGCCATGTTTGATGGCTTCGGGGATACCCGCATGCCGGGTGCTGACCACTGGGAGTCCCATGGCTTGTGCTTCTAAAACGACATTGGGCAGGCCTTCGGCATCCCCTTGGGGGGTCGTAATGCTAGGAACGACCATCACTTGGGCCTGCTGCATCCAATCGCGAATGACGGTAGCCGGTTGAGTGCCTAAAAATTGATAGTTTGAAAGATGTTTGGAGGCTTGGTATTCTAGCTGCGATCTCAATTCACCGTCCCCGATGATAATGGCTTTGACCTCAGGGTGCTCCCCTTGAACCTTAGCAGCTGCTTTGATAAAGTCGGCGGTTCCTTTTTTGGCAATTAAGCGTCCGATGAAGAGCAAAATAGGCTCACGGGGCGGGTGATTGGCTGTGGGTTTAAAGTAATCGAGATCCACGCCGTTATAATGGACATGAATTTTTTCTTCCGGAAATTGCTGCTCAAGAAGCTTTTGCCGAATAAATTGAGAAACGGCCAGAAACAAATGAGCCCGCTTTTGGAGAAGACGGCGACGGCGAAAATATAACCAGTGATTGAGGGATGAGAATTTGGATACGGATTCTTTGACGCAGATATCGGCCCCCCGAAAATGAACCAGAAGCGGAATCTGAAACCGCTCAGCCAGCGGCAAAGCTAGAGCCCCACTCAGGCCAAATTGAGCATGAATCAAAACCGGTCGCAGGGGTTTTAGAGCAGCGTCCAAATTCGGAGCCTGACCTGTGAGTTTGAATATCAATTCTTGGAGTTGCCCTGTTCTCCCACCCTGATCAACAACATAGACGCGGTCTGCTGGCAAATCAAGTCCGGCAACTTGCCGAGATCCTACGTAGTAGGGAGTGTAATGAGTCAGGCGTTCTGCTTGAGACTTGACAAAGGTTTGGGACGCTGGCAAGAGCAAGCTGCTAAAGATCAAAATGTTAGGTGGCATGGGAGATGCTGGGAACAAGAAGCATTTAGGGTTTGGCTGACACCATAGGGGAAATAACCGTTTGGGTCACTTGGGATAAAAACTGGGCAGCTTGCTCAGGTGTGTAGTTTTGCATGTGGGCTTGGGCTTGATGACCGAGGGTGGCGGCCAGGGTCGGTGTCTCAATAAAACGAGCCATTTTCTCAGAGAGTTGACAGCTATCATTGGGAGGAACGTGATAGCCAGTTTTGCCGCCGATCACCTGCTCAGAAGCGCCTGCTCCTTCAGAACAGATAACGGGCTTAGCAAATAGCATTGCTTCTAGCACCACCATACCCCAGGTGTCTTCGTACGTGGGAAAGACCAGCACATCGGCAGCAGTGTAGTACTGGCCAAGATGGCCATAAGTGACTGGGCCTAACCAGTGGACAACGTCGGTAAGGTGAGTCTGCTGACAGCGGTTTTCTAGGTCATTTTGCTGGTGGCCTTGCCCTAATATCAGCAAGCTAAAAGCATTGCCATAGGATTGGTATAACTTTTGGCAAGCCTCTAAAAGGCAGTCTAGCCCCTTGCGAGGGATGAGCTGACCCACATATAAGAACCTGGGGCGAGTTTGACCAAAAACAGGCCTGCGATCGCACGGGGCGTTCAGAGTTATTTTGTCAGGGACTTCATAAGGATGGGCAAAGACCTTATGAGTCGGGACTTGGAGTGTATGGGTCAGGTAGGTTTTGCCTCGTTGGCTATTGGTAATACACGCATCGGCTAGCGCTGTCATCCAGCGGCGCAGCCGGAGTCGCCAGACCGAGTTGCGATAATCAATGTTGGGAGCACTGCCTTCATAGGCAATGATCACCCGCCATCGCCGGATCGGTTTTAGTAGGAGCACTAGCAGCGTCCACATGCCAAATGAGTTAGTGAATATTAGCTCGGGGTGCCATTGCCATAGTTTGGGGATGAGCCCCAGAGGCAGCAGTGTCAGCTTGGGGGGGCGGTAGCCCGAAGAGGTTAACTGTGGGGAAATCAGGGTTCGCTGACCCACAATGCTGACAGAAAAAGCATCAGAATACCCATGGGCATATCCTGGCCAGTTGACCACAAACACTCTGAGATTGGGATATTTTTCAGCGAGGTGCGCCAGAGTAGCATGCCAGTATTGATGGGATGCCGTTAATAGCCAGGCCAGGCGAACCATAGGGTTTGATGGATAAAGATTTAGGTGCTTAGGCAGGTCACAGGAGATTGCCCAAGGCAACGGTGGGGGGCTGATTGGGCATTAGCACACAGCAGCGCCCGTTGAGTTGCTGCCCATTGGGTAAGGGGAGAGGAAGGCCATCAATTAATCGTACAACCACCGCAACCGACTGTGGCATATGAAGCCTCATCACAAATGTACCGACGGGCGAAGGGATATGCTCAATGTTAAGAGTTGGAGGACGATCTTGGGCAGGCCAGAGGACCCAGCCAAAGGTTGTAGATCGCTCAATTTTTGTCTCGTAAATGGCGGCTGTAGCCGGTGCCCTATGGTTATATTCGCGACTCCACCAGCCCTGAACCGGGTCTTCTTGGCCCCGAATTAGTTTAATTGACCAGTTCAGAGGGGAAACGGGCTGGATTTTAAGATTTCCGACTTGAGCATCCACTGATTGAACGCAGCTATCTGCGATCTCTACCGTGCAATCAGGATGAAAATGCCAGAGGGGGTTAAGTTGGCGAGGACGATCGGTTTGGATGTGATCAATGACTACCCAAAACTTATTCCTAAGATAAACAACGGCTCGCTGGTGAACGACGCGGCCGATTATCTTCTCAAAACCTTGCCGAGCTGTCCCCTCGGCAAAATCAAAGGTTGGGTGAGTGGCAAACTGGGCTGACAAGGGTGCTCGGGTGAGTGGTATGTCTGCCCGCTGTCCGTGGCCATCTACTAAAATGACATTGTGGCTTTGAGAGCCGCGAAAGTAATGCCAGAAAGGATCGCGGACATAGCGGTAGCGACCTCCATCAACGAGTAAATCGCGTCCATAGGCTGATACTGAGAGGTGAAGCTTATCTCGGTGAATATGATAAAAAACGCCCATCGGCCCAAAATCGAAAAACCCCCAATGGGCTTGAGCGTCCCAACCGCTACGCATAATTAACTGACCAGCCCAGGGAAAGACCGCAGAAGGCAATGCAGGGGGGCGTCCGCAACTGCCATGGGTGGCAATGTAAGTCCAGTCAGGGCGTTGGTATGAGATCGCAAATTGCTGAATCTCAGAGGCGAGCCATTGTCGGTCAGAATCATTATTAAGGGGGCTGGCCCCGTCCGGGCGCATGGCATAGGCCAAATAGCTCCACATTTTTTCTACTCGGGCTTCTAGGCCAGTAGGGACTTCTTGCCCGGCTTCTTCGAGGCAGTTCACAAAATTTTGGAAATCTCGCAGGGTAATCCAGTGATAATGGCTGCTGAGCTCTTTTTGAGTGCCATCTGGGTAAACCTGATCCTGACTTTCCCAAATCATCCGCTTAAGGGCATATTCGCGCCAGGCTGAGGCAGCTTTAAACTCGGGCCAGGCCAGCGCTAAGGCCGCAAGTGCACCCATTTCACGGGTAATCCAATTAGCTCCCCAGGCGTGCATGCGCCTGAGGTAACGCCCATGTTCCATTAGGCTGGCCAGCATCAGCAACCGAGCGACTGGCGAAAATGCCGCTACCTGGCGGAGTTCTTCAAATACCCAGACCCAATGCATAGCCCGATAGGCAACTTCTAGCCCCCGCCATTGGGTTCGACCTTGAGTGCCTTTAGGCGACACACTAAACAGGACCCAGCTAATAATGTGGTGATTAATACAGTGGACAAAGCGTTCGTCTTGGGTGGCTCGATAAGCTGTCAGTAAATCGAGTAAATGACCATGACGGTTTAAGAACCACGCCCACTCTTGATCATCATTGGGGCCAGAGTAAGACCAGTCGAGCTGCCCATCGACCTCGATGGGCAATGTGCCTGTGACGGCTTGAAAAGTAAATGTATGGTTAAGCAGTGCGTTTGCTCGCGCAATGACTGACGATGGTGTTTTCTGTTGTGGTCCATTCACGCCATGGGTTGATAGTCCCAACCAGGTAGCATAAGGCCTGAGTGGACAGACTTTTGCCTGATAATACTGAAGTAAGGCAGTGCAGGCAGCGGGCCAATTTTTTTGCTGAACTGCCTCACCCACTGTTTGGAAACCTGGCTGCCTTAAATCAAAATGCCTCAATAAGTGTTGCACTGATTGGGGATACGCCAGACAGAAGGCATCTGTAGAAAAGTCATTACCCGATAGAAAATCAAAATTCTCAGTAACGCCCTCTTTGAGCAATAGGGTTCTGAGAAAAAATAGCTTGAAGCTTTCCCGCTTAATTTTGTTGAAACCCTGACGGCAGATTAAAAGGGTTTGATGTCCTAACATCGCTAGAGACAACGTCCTTCCCCATGTATTTCTTAAATTCCAAACCTTGCTTCTAGTGTAGCTATAGGGGGCGTTTGACAGCTTGCGATCGCTTTTTGATAAATATCCATCAAGATTCGATAGTTTGACTCTGCCGTGTAATACCTTTCAAAGTCATCGCGAGCATTTCTTCGCATTTTTTGGTTATTGTCCGGAGATGCATCCAGACATAAAACCTTGTCAATCAAATCTTCTGAATCCTTGGGCGCAAACAGCAGACCATTACGTTCATGTCTGACCATCTCAGGAATTCCACCTATATCAGAGGCAATGACTGGGGTCCCGCTAGCAAAGGCCTCAATAACAACCCGACCAAAGGTTTCGTACCAAGTGGATGGGAAAATCAGAGCTTTGGCCTGACTAATCAAGCCTTGAGTTATAGCGTGGGGTTGAAATCCTAAATACTCAATATGCTTGTGTTGACAGGCTTTTGAACGAATCCACTCTTCCAGAGGGCCTGAGCCAACAATTTTGAGCTTCAAACGCTGATCAAGACGTGACCACGCCTCCACAAGGATTTCTAGCCCTTTCTCGGGAGCCAAACGCCCCACGAATAAGAAATGGTCACCTCCCAGCTCAGAAAAACCGGGATCGAAGGATACAAAATTGGGTTTTACGAAGAGCTTATTGGCTGGAAATCCAGCTTGAATAAATTTTTGCCGAGTAAACTCACAAGGGGTGATAAACGCATCAACCTGGCGTTGCCATGTCCGTAAGACCCTATGGGTAACCAATGTAGTCGCCGCGACTGCACTGGCTAAATAACTATTTCGGTAGCATTTGTGTTGAATACCTGGAAGGGGGATGAACTTATCAACACATTGCTCACAAACCTGACGATTACGATGTAGCAACCCATTGGGACAAATCAATCGATAATTCCGAAGGCTCTGGACAACGGGTACGCCATTCGATTTGGCTGCATAGTGAGCAGCAGGTGAAACGAGGGGAAAAAAGTTCTGAATGTGGACAATATCAAAGGTACTCGATTGCAGGCGTTGATTGATGGCCTTGTAGGTTGGGTTTGACCATATGCTCTGGACTCCGGCCGAGAGTTTGCCGATCTGGGCAATCCGCTCATTGGTATCGATATGAACCTCGACATCATGACCTTGATCTCGGAGCATCTGAATCTCTGCCTTGACAGATTCATCCTCTCCACCTCTTTCAAGATAATGATTATGGACAAATAGACATCTCATTTAAAGTTTGCTCTTACATGTAAAAGCTTAAGGGGGCATTAAAACTTGAGGAGTACAAGCTTAGGAATGTTCTGCTAATAAAGCTATACTTGATAAATCGTTTGAATTTCGGAAAATTTTGAATATTTCAGCAAATTAGCGTACTAATATAAAGGACTTCACAAAGACTTTGTGAATGTATTTGAGAGCCATTGACATTCCCCACAATGTAGAAGCAGCTGGCTATTAGGCTATTACAAACTGTAAGGGACAGTTTCTCGATTGTCACAATTGTGGTAGCCCCCCACAGACATTCTGATAATCATGAAGTATGCTTAAGAAGCGTGCGTACAAAACGACGCGCGAGGTTTTTCAGGGTTTAAAGCGTCAATTGCGTTCAATAATGTCTGTGCATTTTTACGTGTTCCTGTCCTATATTTAGTTGACGCATGGTCTTGAATATTGAATCCCCTCGGCTGGGTCTATGCTTGCAGCGACGGTACGGTTTTGCCACGGCTGTGCAGAGTTAACAGGGGTGTAGGGTCAGACTTATCTGTATTACTAAGATTTTTTGGCTCAAGACGGAGGGGGTTAAGCTCCCCTGCTGTTCATGCTGTCTACCAACTGCTGCCGCTTGATCGAGAAAGTCAGCAGCGGTCCGACCAGACGATACATGTTCAGGAATAGAAAAGATTATGATCTCGAATAATACCGACACGTCAATGCTTGCAGCCGCGCTTGCAGGCAATACAAATTCGGATGCCGCTTCATTGGATGCCTCTAGCTCCAAGGAATCGGCTTTCTCCGACCAGCTGACTCGCATTGAAGCCGAGGAGATGAGAATCAGTGGCTATCGCCAGGATGCGAACACACTTGCTTCAGGCGGTGCAGCCATTACTCTGGCTGGGGGAGGAAGCAGAGAAAGAGGGTCTGCACGAACCAAATTCAACGGCATTACAGGCACGTATGATATTGTTGTTGCCCACACAGACGCCAAGGACAGTTTGGCCAGGTTCCAACTGCAGTCTGGCCGTGACGTACTAAGTACATGGAAGCTAGACCAGGCACCGTCTGGCAACGCGTCTTCCGGTAACAACAATATAGTTCGCAGAACGGTTGTTGAAGATGTATTCCTTGAGAAAGGAACAGATCTTAAGCTTATAGGTCGAGAGCGCGGCAGCGACGGGGCTGGCATTGACTATATTGAGTTTGTTCCAGTAGGGGGTTCTGAACCTGTCACTGGCGGTGGCGACCCGACACCTCCCCCGGCTGACCCGACGCCCCCCCCGGCTGACCCCACACCTCCCCCGGCTGATCCCACACCTCCCCCCACTGGTGGTGGCGACCCGACACCTCCCCCGGCTGACCCGACGCCCCCCCCGGCTGACCCGACACCTCCCCCGGCTGACCCGACGCCTCCCTCCACTGGCGGTGGTGGCAAAGCAGATGGGGTTACCTTATGGTCTGCTTTACAGCCTAAGGCTGGTGAGCAAGTTGTGATTGCCAAAGGAGAGACCGTTCTCCTGGATACAGATACTGCTAATCTTGCTGGGGTGATTGTTGAGGGTAAATTAAAATTCTCCGAAGACTTTACTGATACCAATAATAATGGCGGGTTAGACTTCACTGCAGACTGGCTGTTGGTCAGAAATGGTGGACATCTAGAAATTGGGACTGAAACAAACGCTTTTGATCCTGAGACCACCATTACCCTGGATGGTGCCGATGTAGATGTCATGGGCATGGGTATGGGCGGACGATTCTTAGGGGTCATGGGCGGTGGTACCCTTGATATCCACGGCAACTTTGGGGATGATGCCGGAGAGGTGACCTGGACCCAGCTAAATGGCCATGCTGATGCTGGCAGTAACTCCATCACCCTGGCCAAAGCAACAGGTTGGAAGGTTGGGGACGAGATTGTCATTGCTCCCAGCGGCTATGAGGCAGATGAAGCTGAGAAGCGCGTTATTAAGGGGATCTCAAACGGTGGCAAGACCTTCCAGCTAGATAAGGCGCTCGACTATGACCACTGGGGCACCATTGAGACCGTCGAAGGTAAGCAGCTAGATATGCGAGCTGAGGTCGGCTTGCTCACTCGCAACATTAAGATTCAATCTCCAGAAAATTCCGTCAATGATAAGTTTGGCTTCCATGGCATGGTCATGCAAGGCACAACTGCACGGATCTCAGGGGTTGAGATGGTGCGGGGTGGTCAAGTGGGCAAACAGGGACGCTATCCATTTCACTGGCACTTAGCAGGAGAGGGTAGTGGCGAGTACATCAAGAACAGCGCAGTCCACGACAGCTTCCATCGAGGGATTGTGACCCATGGGGTCAATGATGTGGAGGTTGACTCTAACGTGGTTTACAACGTGACCTCTCATGCCTACATCTTTGCCGAAGATGGAACTGAGACCGGTAATACTTTCACCAATAACCTGGCTATGTTGGTGAAGAACCCCAGTCGATATGAGTTTGCATTCCCTGTCAAAGGCCACTTTAAATCTAGCCAGGCTGAGACCCGCTCGAGTGGGTTCTGGGGGCTTAATCCCTATAACCCGATGGTGGGCAACCACGCCGCTGGTAGCGTTGATGGCAATGGCTTTTTCATTGATTCGGTGCTTCTGGACAACAAGACCCGGTTAGCAATATCCAGGTCAACCGAGACAAATGTCTTCAAAGATAATGTTGCCCACAGCAATATGATCTCTGAGAGTGCAACTAATCCGCACTATGGGCCGCTGACTCGGGGCCATGGTTTGATGGTTAATGATTACACGAGTGCAAAAAACACCAAACCTGAGCTTGTTTTCGAAGGTTTCACAGCCTACAAGAATAACAATTCAGGGGCGTGGATGGAAGACAATCGGCACGTCTTAAAAGACGCGATAATTGCTGATTCTAATACAGGTGTTATCTTCAAGCGCTCTCACCTGGATGACGTGGTGATGATGCAAAACTCTGTCAACAAAATTGGCGGGTCGATGGGGGTTGAAAGAGCCTTTTTTACGGGGGGTAGAGCAAAGCCAGGCGGCATTTTCACGAGAAATCGGAGCCAAGGAATAGATCCCACGTTCAAGAATGTTACATTCGTGGACTTCGATGCGGCACTGGTCGTTGGTCAAGGGACTCGCTTTAACGAGGGATCTAGCATCAGTGGTTCCAAGCTGGTCAATATTGGTAAGGCTCTTCATTGGAGCAAGAGTTCCAAGCGACCTCTTGACAATTCGGGGATGATTGTTGACCTGGATGGCTCCTTAACTGGCACTGGTAAGCGCACGGCTATTAGCGGTACCCAGATCTCGGGTGGTACGTTTATCCCCGAGTGGAAAGCTTACATCAAATCACCGTTCTAATTGCTCATTTCCAATAGGTTGCTAGGTTATCCTGCTTCCTTTGTTTAAGCTAAACCTTGAGCTTCTACCCCCTATTGCTCAGGGTTTAGCTCAACTAGATTTGCGTATGATTTTTGACTGACAGCTGTTTTGGGTTGTCTATGAGCTGAATTTGCAGGAAGGATGGAATATTATGAACGCTAAGAATCTGGGCAATCGCAACGCCGAAATGTGGGAGTACGAAGAGTGGGATGTGAAAGATTCCACCTGGTCAGGTAACCCATTTGATGTGGAAGCCACTGTAACCTTCAAGCATCAGAAGACAGGGGAGATTCGTAAGACAGGCATGTTTTACGACAATAACAATACTTGGAGTTTTCGCTTTACGGGTGACCAACTTGGCAAGTGGACTTATACCACCTCTAGCAAAGATGCTGACCTGAATGGTCTCAGTGGCACGGTTGAAGTCAAGCCGAATGACGATAAAGACGCCTATGGATTTGTCACTCAGGCCCCGGGAGACGGCAGCAAGTGGGCTCGCCAACAAGGTAATGAAGGAAAAGTCGAAGCGTTTGTGCCTCAACTACTGATGTCCGGCGATATCAGCCGCTATGACAACAATTTGGGGCAGATCGATAAAGATATTCAAACTTTCATTGATGGCCATGGTTTCACCGGGTTCCATGTGACCGAGTTGGCGGGTCGTTGGTTCGATTTTGACCTCAAGAGTGCTCGCAATCAGGTCAACAGCAATATGAAGAACCCTGATACAGAAACTTTTGAGGTACTTGAAGACCTGATTTCAAAGACTAATGATGCCGGAGGTATTGTTCACCTATGGGCCTGGGGTGATGCGGACAGAGGCTTAACGCCTGGCGATAAAAACAAAGCGCTCTTGTCAGGGGGCATTAATGGCGAAGTGGATAAACGGTTGCAGCGCTATATTGCCGCTCGGCTTGGCCCTGTAGCTGGTTGGAGTCTGGGATATGGCTTTGATCTAAATGAGTGGGTAACTGAGTCTCAAATCCAGAAGTGGCATGACAACTTACAAAGTCAGCTGGGCTGGGAGCATTCTATTGGTGGCCGGTCATCAGGACCTAATTCGGGGACGAATCATTCGAAGGCCAAATCCTTTAATGAGGGTTTGAGCTACTCTGGTTATGAACATCACAGACCAGACTATGATGTTTACTCTGCTGCTTTAGATGCATTGCCAGGCCAGCCAGTGCTGTCGGAGGACCGTTTCCGCATCCGGAATGGTGGCCGGTTTGCCTCTAAGGACTATACCCCTGAAAGTACCCGACGGGGGCTCTGGCAGTCAACGATGGCTGGCGGTGTAGGTAATATCTGGGGCAATTATGTGCAAGATTGGGATCCCACTAAGATCTCCGAAACCTATTCCAATAAGAATCAGATCAAGACGTATTCAAGGTTTTTCTTTGGGGAAGATCGGTTCCTAGCTGGAATGACCCAGGCGAATAACCTAACCGATGGTTATGCCTTGAAAACCTCGGATAACCAAAACTATGTTTTCTACAAGGAAAATACGGCCTCAATCCAACTAGACCTTTCGAAACTGGATGGACCACAGCGGGCGGTGGCCGTTAATACCGAAAATGCCTACAAGGAAATTGATTTAGGGGTATTAGCTGCGAAAAATCAAACCATTAAGCTATCTGGTACGTCTGACTGGGCGATCTCAGTTGGCAAGTTCGAGTCTGGACCGGTTTCCGGGCCTGCGCCCACTCCACCTACGCCCACCCCACCTGCGCCCACTCCGCCTGCGCCTACCCCCCCTAGCAATCCACCGACCGCTCCGGTAGACCCAGTAACCCCGCCGATTCCCATGGCAGACAAACTGGTGTCTAATCTCACGCTCGATGACGGAGCCGGCAAGATTGCAAAAGATAGCTCAACCAGTGGACTTAATAACAAGGGGATCTTAACTGGCGGGGCTAAATTCATCAACACAGGCGCTGATAAAGGCACGGTGGCCTTTGATGGTACGGGAGATGCCATCAAACTCAAAAACTCCCGAGACATTAACAAAGGGATTCACCGTAAACGCACTATTTCACTTTGGTTTAGGGCAGATGATCCTTTTTCTGAGCGTGATAAAGAAACGGTCTACGAAGAAGGTGGCAAAACTCGAGGCGCAAATATATATCTCGATGGAGACCGGCTTTACGTTGGCGGGTGGAATACGCCTGATAGTGAAAGTGGTTGGAAAGGGACCTGGCTAAGCACAAAGCTCAATAAGAGCTCGGCTAACGAACGGCAACATGTAGCGTTAGTGCTCGATGGGGGCAATAGTCTTGCTGATGGCGCATTTCATGGCTACCTTAATGGTCAGAAGTTTGGCACAGGCGAGGGATCGCAGCTTTGGGAACATACCGGTGGTATCGGCATTGGCAACACCAATAGAAGTACCCTTTTCCATGATGGAGCGAAAAGCTCGACGGGGCTTACTGGTGTTGTTGATCAAGTGCAGATCTTTAACGAGGCCCTTAATAACAATCAGATTGGCGCGTTAGCGGATGCCTAGTCTGTGATCTAGCCTAGCAACTCACCCAATCCATCCTGTTTTCAGCAAAAGCTATCTAACGTAACGTAGATTCCCCTTGTCGTCAGGTAAGGGGAATCTTTCTGTAATGTTGAATCATTTATTTTGAACCATGCCCCATGCTGTCCTGCCAACTCAACCCTGGTCTGGGTTAAGGCATGGGATATCGCTGTTGCAAACAACGCGATCGCGACCGCCCACCTTAGCCTGATACAACGCCTGATCGGCCTGACGAATCAAATGATCGACCCGATCGTCAGAGTTGGGGATCAGACTCGAAACCCCAATGCTCAGGGTAACCTGATGGCTGTTAACGCTGGAGGAGGTATGTTCAATTGCTGTGACAGCAAGGTGCGATCGAATGCGCTCAGCGATGCTGAATGCCTCTGACTGAGAGGTATTGGGCAGGATAATGGCAAATTCTTCGCCGCCGTAGCGGGCGACGGTGTCGGTGTCTCGGCTGGCCTGCTGTAAGACTTGGGCAACCTGTCGCAGGCAGTCATCACCGCTGAGGTGGCCGTAGGTATCGTTGTAAGCCTTAAAATTATCGACATCACACAGCAGCAGGGAGAGGGGCTGGTGAGTCAGACTCAATTGCTGCCACTCGATTTGAATGGTTTCATCAAACCATCGACGGTTGGCAATTTGGGTTAACCCATCGATGTGAGATAACTGGTGCAGTTCTCGATTTTTGGCCGTGAGGATTTGCTGAAGCTGCTTTTCTTTGTGCATTTGCTGCTGTAGCTCAGCGGTGCGCTCAATGACTTTATGCTCCAACTCGGCCTTTGCCGCGCTCAAGGCTGCGAAAGAGTGTTTGATAGTTAATCCCATTTGATTAAAGGCGTGGGCCAAAATTTTAAGCTCGCGGATCGGGTGGCTATTGGCTCTGGGGCAAAAGTCACCGTCAGGTAAGGTCTTAGCCGCATGGCTTAATTGCCGAATGGGACGGCTGATCCAGCTGGCGGTGAGGGCCCCCAGCGCGATCGCACCCCCCAGTGCCGCTATACATAGGATCAGCGTTGTCCGAGTGCCTGAGTAGACAGGGCCCATAAAATCGGCCTCGGGAATGGTGACAATAATCAGCCAGTCGAGCCCTCGCCCGTCTTGGAGCTGGGTGACCCCAATGAAGTGTTTGTCCCCCTGGAGAGTGGCCACTTCGTGGATAGATGGGGGAACTTTGTCCAGATCGCCAAATTGTTGACGCAGGTATTGGACAGCGTCTTTTAGGATGGGGTTATCGCTATAGCTGGCGTAGAGCCTTCTACGCCCCGTCGGCGTCTCTACAAACGGAGACTCTGTCGTAGAGGTGGCGACCACCGCACCGGATTTTTCAACGATGAACGCCTGTCCGGTTTGGCTGATGGGAAAGCTACGCAGGAAATCACTGAGCTGGGTGAGGGTGAGATCAACGGCAAGGACTCCCTGTAGCTCTTTGGAGTGCGGGTCAAAGATGGGCAGCACAGGGGTAATGCCCAAAACGGGCTCTGCGGCGAATAGATAGATGCTTGACCAGGTGGGCTTACCGACCTGTAGCGCGGTTTGGTACCAGGGACGCTGGCGCGGATCATAAGGAACCGCGCCCACTTGCTCAACGCGGTTGCCATCCGGGTCGAGGCGATAAATATGCCGCAGGGGAGCTGTGGAGGTATCGCGAATATAGGTGGAAGGCGTATCACCGCCTTTGACCAGCAAAAATTGCCCGGTGACATCTGCAAAGTAAAGGGTGTCTACCGCATCGACTAGCTGCACCTGACGCCAGAAATAATGCTCTAAATTGCCCAGATTGCTCAGCGACAAATTCCCAGTTTGGAAGGCGGCTTGATTGAGCTGTAAGAAAAGATGGGGGGTATTGGCAAAGGTTTCAAAGTCTTTCTCAACACTGGCGGTGATTTCTTCGTCCAGTTGGAGGGCCAGGGTTTTAGCGGCGTGCTGACCGTTGCGAAGGGAAACCCAACCGACCAGCCCCACTGCTGCGCTGATTTGTACCACGAAGGGAATGATCAAAACCCATCTGAGTGGTAGCGCTTTTGGTCGAGAACGAAAATTATGGGTCACCATTAGGGAATAGGCAATCGGTAGTTGACAACTGCCAGGTTAAGACAAGGGTCAGTTCAAAGTTCTCGACAAATTTCTGCCAAAACGACGTTGGCTCCATATTTACACTTAGTAAACCCAAATTGTCTGCCTTAGTACCGCATTATTACCGAGTTATCTGGGCCGAGTGGCTTGATTGGGGAAAATTCTACGCAGGGCAGCCTGGCGCTGCGCCAGGGTTTCGCTATCGGACCACCATAGGGATTCGTAAAAGAAGAAGGACACCCCGGCGAAGTTGCGATCGCGCACCGCCTCAACCTGCTCTAAAATCCGCCCCATGGGCACCGGGCGATTACGCAGACCACTGAGCACCCCAATCGCGGTGGGGATATGATTCCGCGCAGCCTCAGCTGCCGCCTGGTTCATTTCCCAGACAAAGCGGCCCAGGTCGCTGCGATAGAGTTGGATGATCAGCTCCTCAACATAGCCCTTGCCCACCCATTTGTCCCAGTCTTGTAAGAAATATTCGTAGGCAAACTCGTGGGGGTTGGGCGAGACCGAGAGCACGGCTGTGGGGCGCTGGGCTTTGACGGTCTTAAACACCTGCCCCATAAACTCAGTGATCTGGTCGGCCCGCCAGCGTAGCCAGTCGGGATCTTTCTCATCGGTGGGGGGTAGCGCCCCGTCGTGTTCTTGCTGATAGAGGCTGACGGTATAAGGGTCATAGCCATAGGCAGCGGGCAGACCAAAGTGATCATCGACCTGAAAGCCATCCACAGGATACTGGCTGACCAGCTCATCAATCATCGCCAGCATAAACTGCTGCACCTCGGGATGGAACGGATTGAGCCAGGCACGGGGATGGCTACCCTCGGGGGTGATGGTGCTGCCATCTTGCTTTTGGGTGAGCCACTCGGGGTGGCGACGGGCCAGCTCACCGTCGGCGGGGGTCATAAAGCCAAACTCAAACCAGGGGATGACTTTAAGCCCCAGCGGATGGGCGATGTCGATGGCCTCCTGGAGCATATCCCGGTCGGCCTGGGCGGCTTCTTTGGCGTCGTCACGTCTGCCAGTGTTGCCCAGGTCAGGGTACAGACCCTGTTTGTGGCCGATCACCTGCTCTGCTACGGCGCTGGGGTAGAGGGTATAGCCCCAGTTCCAGACGGTGGGGTAGATGGTATTAAAGTTGAGCTCGGCCAGGGTGGTGAGGGAGCTTTCGAGGTTATCTCGAGAAAAGAGCACCTCGCTATCGATATTGGTCAGCCACACGCCGCGAATCTCTCGGCTGGGGGCGGTATGGGCTGGGGGTATCTGAAACGGCACAACGCGCTCATCGGGGATGGTGGCAGCAATCGCAGCATCCTGGCTGGCCCGGCACAAAAAGCCAGCGGCGTCGGCTAGAGTGGCGCTGCGGTTGGGGTTAAGCCGATCGGGGCTGTCGGCTGCGATCACGTAGCCCTGGGCCAGGGCAGCGGCCACCCCCTCACGGGTATAGCCGCGAACCAGCAGGCTATCGCGGAAATGATCGCGCAAAATGCGTCGGGCGTCAGGCTGGTAAGGGATGGCGGCCCCGGTGGTGAGGACTGAGAGGGCTTGCGATCGCAAAATCCGCTGCCCAGCTTGGGCATTGTCCCCCAGGGCGGCTAACAGGAGAGCCTCAGCTTCGGTGGGGGCGTCAAACTCCAGGCCCAGGGCCTCATTGGCCTCGGCAAAGGTGCCCGGAAAGGCGGTGAGAACGGCGTTGGCAAAGTCAATCTGGGTAATAGAGTCGGCGGGTCTGGCGGTGGGTGAAACGGATAAGATCCCTTGCTGGGCCAGACTTTGTACACAGCCATTGGACCAGTGATCGGCAAATAAGGGGGAGAGGCTTTTGGCGGGGGAGAGCCAGAACAGATTCATCGCCATTGCCCACAGCAAACTGATGCAAACCAGGCTTGCAAACCGACGGCCTTTGCCCACTTTTTCTATCCCCCACTAATTTTGGCTTTTATATCCTTTTTCGGTGAGCAGGGTGACCAGTTTAGGGCCATGCTCACCCTGGATTTCGATCGTGTCCTCTTTGAGCGTACCCCCCGAGCCGCACTGAGCTTTCAGCGTTTTAGCCAGTTTGGTGAGCGTCTCGGGTTTGTGGGAAAAGCCGCTAATGATTGTGACGCTTTTGCCCTTGCGCCCCTTGCGCGAGACCTGGACGCGCAAGTCTTGCTGCTGGGGCGGTAAATCGGGCACGGCCTGCTCAAAAGCGGCAGATTGAGAGGGGCCAAATTCAGAATAGGCAATCCGATTGTTAGGAGGCCGGTCGGTTGCAGGGTTAGTGCGTTTGCGTTTGGACATGGTGGGCAGGGATCGGTGGAGTTTTATTAGGTTAGCAGGGGAAGGGGGAACGGGCGAAGGGGGAAGGGGTGAGGTGGTGAGGTGGTGAGGTGGTGAAACAGGTTACT
>JBCBQD010000068.1:0-22672 GCA_039820425.1 Cyanobacteria bacterium J06635_1 | reverse complement strand
GCGAAGTCGGGTCGCTTACTCTAGCTGCATATCTCGCAGGGCGGGCACAAGGCACCGCCCCTACAAAGGGTGTCAACTCAGCCACACAGCGATCGGCCCCCTATCGACTAACCCACCAACCGCTCCTTCCTCAAACACCCAGCCAGAATCTAGTTCGGGGGGTCTGGGGGAGGTGTTACCGGACATGAGGTTGAATCACGGGGTGCGACATAAAGATTAAACACCCTTGTCCAAGTCTTGAGGTATACCCAAGATAGCCCCAAAGTTAGCGGGAGGTAGGTATGCCCAGTGCAATCGCGGTACCAATTCGTCGACAAATGATTGAATTGCGTAAACAAGGCAAAAGTTATCGAGAAATAGCTCAACAGTTAGGCCAATCGCGCCACAGTGTTCGCCAAATTTGTCACCGCTGGCGCAAGGGCGGAGAGGCAGCCCTGGAACCCAATTATGGACAATGTGGCTATCGAGGCATCACGTTTGAGCGATTAGTGTGGCGTAGTGCAATTTATCTGAAGCGCCGTCATCCTGAGTGGGGGGGTGGGTTCATCCGAGTCAAACTGCAACAACGCTGGCCGAACCACTCGATTCCAAGTAAACGGACCTTGCAACGTTGGTTCCGTGTAGCGGAGGTGGACAGTGCACCAATGCGAGCGCCAATCCCTCGACGGGCAAGGGCAAAGCAGGTTCATCAATGCTGGCAAGTTGATGCGGTTTCTCATCAACGTCTGGCAGATGGTAGCGAGGCCAGTTGGTTAAGTGCGACAGATGAGGCCTCTCGAGCACTGTTGGCCTGTAGCGCTTTCCCCCTCTGCCCAATTTGAAGCCGTGCCTGCAAGCATTGTGCAACAAGTGATGCAGCGCTGGTTTGAGCAGTGGGGCCGACCAGCACAGATGCAACTGGACCATGGACAACCCTGGCAGTCTGGTAGGTCTGACCTCCCCAGTCTGTTTGAGTTATGGCTGATAGGACTGGGAATTGAGGTGGTCTGGAGTCGTCCTTGCCGCCCTCAAGATAACGGTATTGTAGAACGCTCACATCGGACCACTCAGGCCTGGAGTGCACCTGCTTACTGCCGTGATTTAGAGCACCTACAATACAGCTTGGATGAAGCTGCCCGAGTGCAACGGCAACTCTATCCTACCGAAACCGGAACCACTCGCTTACAACGCTATCCCCAACTTTTGGCGTGCCCACGTCCTTATCAAATCAATAAAGAACCTCAATTGTGGTCATTACAGCGTGTCTATAGCTTTCTTGCTCAAGGATGCTGGCAACGTAAGGTCGATGCCTCGGGGCGGATTTCACTTTATAACCACAATTACACTGTCGGTCGAGCGTTAGGGGGACAAATGCTTTGGGTCCGGTTTGAACCCACCACGGGTGAATGGCTTTACTGCAATGAAAAGGGGGTCATTGTGGGGCGGTCCCAATCTCTTGAAATTAACTCAACGGTGATTCGGCAATTGAGATGGCATCGTTCTAAAGCACAATGGAGAAAGTCCCTGATTAAACCTGATGTCGCACCCCCGATCTAACCTCATGTCCGGTAACAGGGAGGGTCGTCCCCCAGGCAGCCGCTCACGCCAGAGGCAAAAGGGAGGGGGCGGGAGGGAAAGTCCCGCGCAGCCCCTCTTTTCACACAGCCAACCCTGACAAAAACACACCCAACAGATACCGCTGATTCTAAGTTGACGCCTAAAATACCTGGTTTCCCCAGCAAAAGAATCCGGGGATCTTACCCAGAGACCTCATGAAATCAGGACTCTGGTAGCATGTACCTTATCGACATCCAGCCCTGCGATGACCATCACCCACGTCAACCGCAAACAGCAGACCTACTATCTGCACCAAGGTAAAACCAAAACAGGTAAACCCAGGTACTTTTTCTCAATGAAAACCGAAGGAGATCTCGTCGACACGATTCCTGATGGATTCGAGATCTACGAAAATCCAAATGCTCAGGTTTTCTTACGAAAAATCCAACCCAAGCTGATCACCGATGACGAGATAACCCTCGTCAAAAAAGGAATCAAGAAATATTCTAAGACTCAAAATTTTCTGATCGACGTCAAAAAAGAGGCCATCAGCATTTTTACATCCAATCAAAATGAATCTGCCCTGTCAGAGCTGTTAACAGCAACAGCCTCTTTCTACAGTAGAACTGAAAAAGATGTCCAGCAGTTATTAGCGCGATCACTCACCTATTCTTCTGAGCTGCGATTCATCCTGGTAGACAAACAAAAGCGCCATTTTCAGACTGAGCGCTACTGCTATTTGGGGGCCATCGACGACTGGATACAGATTGGCCCACCCGATCAACTGGCAACACTGGTCAAAACCTACGTCAAACACCTCGGCCAAGAATCTTTCTATGATTTGCGATATTGATCGCTCATCCCCAATCCTGACCGTTATGGCTGTATCTATCGAAGGGCGAGGAGCCCCTCGCCCCTACGGAGGCATTAACCATTCTCCTCCAAATACAAATTCACATCCTCCATAATCCGCGTTAACTCGGCCTCCGTCGTCAACCGAATCCGCTCATCTCGTAGCGTGATCAACAACTTCGCTGCAAATGGACTCGGCCAGATGTTCGGATTACAAAACACCTCTAAAAACACCTCCCCCGTATGCTGATACTCCGTCGATTTTTGAGGGGTTGGTTTGCCACTGCCCGATTTCGCTGTGGCAATGGCCTTTAAGTTAGCCACCAACTCCGTCAGCGCCCCCTTTAAATTTTGCGCTGCCTCAGGCGAAAAGCTAAATTTGACAGAGCCCTGGAGCAGGTTGAGGGTGAGTTGGGAAGACATGGTTATTTCAAGCTCAAATCATACAATGGTGGGTCTCTTAGCCAAGACACACTCGCTTAGCATGTCCCCTCCAGGGAGGGGCGTAGGGGTGGGTTTCGGTGGGCTGCACGAGTGATCGAGACCCACCCCGCCCTGCGGGCACCCCTCCCGAGAGGGGAAGGTAGAGGGGTTTGGTATCTGCCCCCAGCGAATGCCATTCTCCCACGTCATACAAAGCCAACCTAGGGCAACATATTTTATTAAGCATTGGGTCCAAATAAGCTATCCAGGCATAGCATAGAAGTGGATAGAACCCTTCAGATCCCCTAAAACCGTTGCAATCATCAGGAGGTCGCCCATGGCTTTGCAACCCTCCATTACAAATCGCCAATCCCTTGCTAATAAACCCATCCAGGTTGCCCCGCAAACCCTCTCAACCCTGGTCCATTTTGCCACCCTGGCCCCCTCGGGCCACAACACCCAACCCTGGAAATTTGCCATCGGCGAGAATACCATCCGACTCTACCCCGATTTTGCCCGACGACTGCCGGTGGTTGACCCTGACAACCATGCCCTGTACATCAGCCTGGGTTGCGCCTTAGAGAATCTGCTGATCGCGGCCCGTCACTATGGTTTAGAGGCGACGGTGTCGCTGTTTCCCGATGGCGCAGATAGCGACAGTATTGTGGTGCAGCTTACCCAGACCACCCCGGGTCCCCTGGTCGAGAAACCCGAGGATCCGCGCTTTGACGCCATTCCCAAACGTCAGACCACTCGCTGTGCCTATGACGGGTGCCCGCTCCCCGAGGATGATCTGGTCCACCTGACCAGGGCCGCTGAGCAACCCGGCATCCAAAGTCGAGTCATGACCGCCCCCCAGGATATCGAGCGGATGGTTGGTTTCATCGAAAAAGGCAATCGCCTACAGTTTCGGGATGCGGGTTTCATAAAAGAGCTGATCAGCTGGATTCGGTTTAACCATGGCGAAGTCGTCAACCGCCACGACGGGATGACGGCGGCCATGATCGGGCTACCTCGAGTGAATATCCCCCGCTGGCTGGGGCAAACCCTGATGAAAATCATGGCGACACCTGATGCCCAGGCAAAACAGTTTGCCGCCCTGACGCGCAGCTCACCAGTCCTGATGTTGTTCATCGCTGAGAAAAATGACAAGGCCCACTGGGTCAACCTGGGCCGCAGCTTTGAGCGGGTCGCCCTCACCGCCACCGTCCTCGACATCAAACATGCCCATGTGAATATGCCCTGTGAGGTGCTGTCGGTCAGGGCAGAATTGAGGCAGCAATTGGGGCTGACGGAAGATGCGCAGCCGCTTTTGCTGATTCGGTTGGGGTATTCAGAGCTGATGCCGTATTCGCCCAGGCGGCCCTTGCAACAGGTGTTGAAGTAGAACTTACTCCCACTCGATGGTGCCAGGGGGCTTGGAGGTGATGTCATACACGACCCGATTAACGCCCTCGACCTCATTGACAATGCGATTCGAAATCGTTTCTAACAGCTCATAGGGAGCCCGTGACCAGTCTGCGGTCATGCCGTCTTCGCTGCTGACCAGGCGCAGCACAATGGGGTGGGCGTAGGTGCGCTGATCGCCCATAACCCCCACGCTGCGGATCGGTAGCAGGACGGCAAAGGCTTGCCAAAAGTCGTGGTACTCTCCGCGCTTGGTGATTTCGTCACGCACCACAAAGTCAGCATCGCGCAAAATATTTAGCCGTTCTGAGGTTACTTCACCGATGATCCGAATCGCCAGGCCAGGGCCAGGGAACGGATGACGGCGGACAATCTCTTCGGGCAGGCCAATGGAGCGACCCACCTTGCGGACTTCGTCTTTGAACAATTTGCGCAGGGGCTCGATCAGCTTGAACTGAAGATCTTTGGGCAGACCGCCCACGTTGTGGTGGCTCTTGATCTTGACCGCCACGCGCTCGCCGGTTTTGGGGTCTACGTTGGTATCGGCGGACTCGATCACGTCTGGATACAGCGTTCCTTGAGCCAGATAGTCAAAGGGGCCAAGCCGCTTAGACTCTTCTTCAAAGACGCGGATAAACTCATGGCCGATCCGCTTGCGCTTTTCTTCGGGATCGGTGACGCCTGCAATCTTGTCAATGAAACGATCTCGGGCATTGACGTAGCAGACCGAGATGTGAAACTTCTTATCAAATAGCTCAATCAGGCGCTCTGGTTCGCCCTTGCGCATAAAACCCTGGTCGATAAACATGCAGGTAAGCTGATCGCCAATGGCGCGGTGCAGCAAAAAGGCCAGGGTTGACGAATCCACGCCGCCGGAGAGAGCTAGCAATACGCGTTTGTCACCCACCCGTGCCCGCACTTCACGAATGGCTTCTTCGACGAAGGCTTCTGTGGTCCAGGTGGGTTCGCACTGGCAAATGTGGTAAACGAAGTTGCAAATCAGGGCCTGCCCGCCTTTGGAATGGACGACTTCGGGGTGGAACTGGACGCCGTAAAACTTGCGGTCATGGTCTGCGATCGCAGCACAGGGCGTATTCTCCGTATGGGCTAAAATCTCAAACCCTTCCGGCATTTGGGTGACCGAATCGCCGTGGCTCATCCACATGGTGGAGCGATCTTCGACGTTGGTAAGCAAATCAGTGGGGTCATCAATCGCCAGCGACGCCTTGCCATATTCGCCCCGATCGGCCTGCTCGACCTGGCCCCCCAGCTGCTGCACCATCAGCTGCATGCCGTAGCACACTCCCAACACTGGAATGCCCAGATTCCAAATCTCAGGATCACACTTGGGAGCCCCGTCAGCGTAGACAGAGCTGGGGCCACCGGACAAAATAATCCCTTTGGGATTCAGCTGTCGCAGTTGCTCAACACTGGTGCGATAGGACAGAACTTCTGAATAAACTTGGGTTTCGCGAATCCGGCGGGCGATCAGCTCGGAATATTGGGAGCCAAAGTCAAGGATCACCAACATTTGGCGATTAAGCTCCGGAAGGTTAACAGAGGTATCGGTAGAGACGGGTTGGGTTTGAACAGTCACGGGTCTATCCTGGAGCTACTGAAATGGACAGGGAAGGGTCTTTATAAAACAAGGATTTACTAAATAGCGAGTCTACAAATGGGCCTAAAAACGGGTGATATGTATAAAGGGCTACTTGGATAGCGCCCTGATAGGTACGAAAAAGGACGCTGCCTCTGGTTTATTGGCAACGTTATCCAAAAAATGTATTGCAACGAACAATTTAAGTCAAAAATTTATTCTTATTACCTTAGCAAACCCACGGCAAGAGCGTGTCACCGTTTGCGCTTTTGATAATAATTTTGCGATCGCGATCAAATAAAATCGAGCCCACGGTGACGGTTCGCTCACTTTGGGTATGAATGTATTTTTGAGCCCGCTGGTCAATGCGGGTCGCGATCGCACCGTACACCTGCCCCACCCAATCACTATTATTTTGCTGATCCCATTCTCGTAAAGAATTAAGCCCGGCTTCAGTGGTGGGGCTAGTCAAAATCTGCTGCACCTGCTCAGTGGGGAGTCCTTCCGCCGCACACAGGGCCGCCAAAATTTCTTGCCGCCCGTCCGCAACATGGTGGTGGGTATGAAAAATCCCCCCCGCTAGTTTGATCAGCTTGCCATGGTAGCCAAACAGCAAAATCGATTGAATCCCCTGGAGCGCCGCCTCTGCCAGCAGAGGGCCCAGCCAGTTAGCCGTTTTAACGCGCTGGTCTGGGTTAATCCCCATTTGCTCGGCCAGATCCAGTCCGTTTTCCCCCAGGCAAAACACCAGCGTCTCGTAGGTCTGAGCCTTTTCTTTTAGAATCTCACGAAAATTTTCGAGCTGCCCGGGTGCGCTCAACGGCTGGGCGATCCCCGTGGTGCCCAGCAGTGACAACCCATCGATCACCCCAAAAGCGGCGTTGGAGGTCCGCAGGGCCAGGGCACGCCCCGCTGGTAAGATGATCGTCACCCGAATTTTTTGCCCTGGTTTTAATAAAGTCTCTAGATTTGCCCGAAAAAGCCGTTGGGCATAGGCATAAATAGCGGCAGTCCCCGCAGCCGTTTTGCCAATCCCCTCCCCGCCTTCTAATCGAATGGCCTCAGATTGCCCCCCATCCGCCCAGGTGGTTACCGCCCAAATCGGCGTATGTCGGGTCAAGTCAAGATTGTCCCCCGGATCGCTGCGGGTGATTGCCAGCACCGACCCATCCGGCAGCGGCGCAATCTGCTCAATGGGAATCGTCACCACCTCAGCGGGCTCAACCAGGTTAACCGCCACCTGCTCGACGATCACCTGCGGGTCATTGAGGCGTTGCAGGGTTGCGATCGCGCTGGCGCAGGCAAACACTGGCAGCGTATACCCCGATTTTGGCGAAGCGTTTTCCATCAGGCAGCAGTTCGTTCTAACGGCGCTTCGAGAAGCTTGCCATAGCGTTCACAGAAGAAACGAATACATTCAGGTGCAAGGTCAATGGATTTCTGATCGTAAGCCCCCGTCTCTGGACTAGGCCAGATGAGTGCATGATCACCTTTTACAAATTGAAAGCACTCAATCTCTCGCAACGGTAAAAATACCGGTCCAGGCTCTTCTTCAAAAAGAAGCGGTGCAAAATCGAGTTCGTAAATGGCAACATTTAACGATTCCTCGAACCATAATCTGAGAATGTAGCCTTCAAGCGGTTCAGCCTTAAGCAGTCCTCTTTCCTGGTGGTTTTGCCAATAGGTTTCATCCCTTGCCAATTTTGACCATGCTTCCCAGCTCATCAAGACTTACCTCACAATTTCGACAGGTTCATTGTGCATTGCATTTTGCCATTGCTCTAGCAGTTCCGCTTCATGGACCTCAACCCAGGCTTCTACCATATGCTTCAATTCTTAAACGGATGGGAAACAGGTGGCATTCTTAATCCCTCGCGTTGTTCAAAGATTATTCACCCATAATTGTAGAAGAAAGACATCTCCCCGTTCGGCTGAGCTCACGTCGAAGCCATTTCCCCTATCTCCTCCATCTGTGGGCAATGCCCACCCTACTACCCACTACCCACCTCCCCCATCTCCCTCTATGAACCCCATTGACTATCTTCGTATCAGCCTGATCGATCGCTGCAACTTTCAATGTGCATACTGCATGCCGGAGGGAGCCGATCTGACTTATGCTCTGCGAGAGCACTGGCTGAGCAATGATGAGATTTTGCAACTTCTCCAGGAGGTGTTTATCCCGCTGGGGTTTCATAAATTTCGACTGACGGGGGGTGAGCCGCTGCTGCGACCGGGGGTAGTGGAGTTGGTGGGTGCGATCGCAAATCTGAGCGAGACCCAAGATCTTGCCATGACTACCAATGCCTACAAGCTGGCCAGGATGGCCCAGGATCTTTACAGCGCTGGGCTGCGGCGCATTAACATCAGCCTGGATTCTTTACAGCCCGACACCTTTCAGCAGATCGTGGGCGGCAAAGGTCGGTCTCGCTGGTATGAAGTCTGGGAAGGCATTCAGGCCGCCCACCGGGTCGGGTTCTCGCCGCTAAAGCTAAATGTGGTCGTGATCCCGGGGGTGAATGACCGCGAAGTGCTGGATCTGGCCGCGCTCACCCTCGACAAAGTCTGGCACGTTCGCTTCATCGAGTTTATGCCCATCGGTAATGACGACCTGTTTGAGCACAAAGGCTGGGTTGATTCTGAAACCATCCGCCAAAAAATCCGAGAACAATGGGGCTTGGCCGAGTCAGCGGTGCGAGGCAACGGACCCGCCGATGTGTTTCAGATACCGGGGGCAAAAGGGACGGTGGGGTTTATTAGTCAAATGTCAGAATGTTTTTGCGATCGCTGCAATCGCATGAGACTCTCCGCCGACGGCTGGCTGCGCCCCTGTTTGCTCAACGAAACCGGCCAACTCAATCTCCGTGCGGCCCTGCGCGAAGGTCAGCCCATCAGCGAGATCCGCGCCCAGGTGGCTGACCTGTTAGCGCTCAAACCCGACATTAACTTCAAAATGCGAGACTCCGGCACCACCGGGGCCTACAGTCGCACCATGTCACAAATTGGAGGATAAGCAAAGGAGTGAAGGATGGCCACTTTCCTAGTTACCGGAGCCAACCGGGGTATCGGTTATGAGCTATGCCGACAACTACAGGCATCCGGTAAAACTGTCATTGCGGTGTGTCGTTCGTCATCTCCAGAGCTAGATGCGCTCAAGGTTGAAGTTGAGACAACGGTGGAGATATCTGCGGAGAAGTCTGTTGCCGATCTGGCCAAGCGCTTACAAGGCAAGACAATCGATGTTTTGATCAATAATGCTGGCATCGCCCAGGTCAGCGCCCTCGGTGATTTAGATTTTGAGAGCATCCAGCGACAGTTTGAGGTGAATGCAATGGGAGCTTTGCGAGTCACCCAGGCACTGCTGCCCAATCTCAAAGCCGGGTCTAAGGTGGCTATCATAACCAGCCGAATGGGGTCCATTGAAGACAACACTTCGGGAGGCTATTACGGCTATCGCATGTCAAAAGCAGCCTTGTCGATGGCAGGAAAAAGTCTCTCAATTGATTTGAAGCCACGACAAATTGCCGTTGCCATTCTACATCCGGGCATGGTCAGCACCGATATGACAGGCCACAGCGGCATCCCACCCGCAGAGTCGGTGCGGGGTTTGTTGGCCCGCATAGATCAGTTGAACTTAAAAAACTCCGGCACGTTTTGGCATGCCCAGGGTAAGGAATTGCCCTGGTAGGTGATTTATAAGGTGACTTTAAAGATGACTCAGCCGTTTTTCGATTTCAGTTTTCACAGCATCGACGCTAGCAGGTAAGTGAACGGCGGGGTTAGCGTACTGGCTGGTCACGTCTTCCAAGGTCGATTCGTGGTACCCGACCTTAAAGTCGGTAAATTTCAAACCGTGGGCCGTGCTGATCACCACCGTCTTGTCACTTGATTTAATCACACCGCGCTTAATCAGTTTAGTCAGCACCGCCAGGGCAACCCCCGTATGGGGGCAGGTAAACATGCCGGTCAAATCAGCGTGTGCAGCAGCAGCAGCCAATTCATCCTCGGTTGCCTGTTCGACAATGCCGTCCGTTTCTACAATCGCCTTTATTGCCTTCTCATAGCTGACGGGGTTCCCAATTCGGATAGCATTGGCCAGGGTTTTTTGGGCAGTCACCTGGATTTTTTCTTTGAATCCGATTTTGAAGGATTCGTAAAACGGATTGGCCTGGGCCGCTTGGGCCGCAACTAGCCTGGGCATTCGGTTGATCAATCCCAGGTCCATCATCAATTGAAACCCTTTGTAGAGCGCACTAATGTTGCCAAGGTTACCCACCGGAATGATAATCCAGTCCGGCACTTTCCAATCAAACTGCCGAATAATTTCGATACCGACGGTCTTTTGGCCTTCGATGCGCAGACTGTTCATCGAATTAGCGAGGTAGATCGAATTGTCCTGGGTCACCTCCTGGACGATTTTCATACAGCCATCAAAGTCGGTATCGAGGGCGAGCACATGGGCCCCGTTGGCAACCGGTTGGATCAGCTGCGCCGTACTGACTTTTCCCGCCGGTAAGAAGATCACTGCCGGGATGCCAGCGTAAGCCGCATAGGCTGCCAGGGCGGCGCTGGTGTCACCGGTACTGGCACAGGCAACAGCTTTGACGGAGCTGCCCTGGGCCATCATTTGTTTGACCACGCTCACCAGTACGGTCATGCCGAGGTCTTTGAAGCTGCCGGTGTGGCTATTGCCACAGAGCTTAATCCACAAGTCAGGGACGCCCAGTTGCTTCCCTAACCGCTCTGCCCAAAATAAGTTCGTGTTGCCTTCGCACATACTGACGACATTTTCGTCAGCGAGCGTTGGAATCACCCACTCACGCATACCCCACACGCCGCTACCGTAGGGCCATGTGGTGGTGCCAACCCGCGAGTCGAACAGTTGCTTCCATTCGGACGCATTAAGTTTTTTCAGCGGTTCACGCTCATGATGAACTTCCAGCAGGCTGCCACAGATTGGGCAAGTGTAAATCACGTCATAGATCGAGTGCTTGCCGGGGCAGCCCGCAATGCAGCGAAAATACACATTTTGAGTATTTATATCCGGTTTAGGCTCAACAGCTGACAACATCAGGGGTTCCTAGTGGTTGGTAATCAGTTGACATTCTCTTCATACCTGCCAGAGGAGGACCGGGGCAAGGGGGCTTCTACGAAACGCACAGATGGCTTTGCTGCACAACCGCTCAGATTATTCCTCCGACGGGGGTTGAGGTTGATGAGTCTGCGATTTGATTCTACCGGCTTTCCAGGTCGCCTGCTTAAGCAAAAATTCAATTTGGGCATTTACACTGCGCAGATCATCCGCTGCCCATTTTTCGAGGGTTGCGCACAATGATGTCGTGATATGGTCATTCTCAACCATTAGTTATGGCTAGCATGTAAAACTATGGAATTTGACATCTTCAGGCGTCATCTGTCTATTGAAGAAGCAGAGACAGAACATATGGTTTCTGACAAGCGTCTTGGGAAAAAACCTGTGCCATTTGGCTTTCAGCATCAGCAGTGGCCAAAGCTTGTAAGCAAAATTAAACCTGGAGACGAGCTATGGGAATATTCTTCGGACAAACAAAGTTGGAGCCAATTGATGGGTAGTAAAGGCATTATTTTATGTCGATTTCCCCGATCACCCAACCAGTGGCCCCGCTGCCACGATATCCGGCCTGGCACCGGCAAACTGGGCAAAGTTCTCCACAAACCGCTTAGCTAGCTCATAGGCTTGTTGATCATACGCTAGCGGATCTGCCCAGGCATTGCGCGGGTTTAAAATTTCAGTCGGTACCCCAGGCACTTTCTCGGGGACGAGGACTCGAAAGACCGGGTGGGGCGTAAAGCGCACCTTCGTCAGCGCCCCCTCCAGGGCGGCGGTCACCATGGCACGGGTGTGCTTAATCGAGACACGCTTGCCAATGCCATAGGGGCCACCCGACCAACCAGTATTCATCAGATACACCTCGGTGTTGGGGTGTTGATTGAGGCGCTGACCCAGCATCTCGCCATAGACCGTTGGCGGCAGCGGGAAGAAACACTGCCCAAAGCAGGCCGAAAACGTGACCTGGGGCGCAGTGATGCCCCGCTCGGTGCCCGCCAGCTTGCTAGTATAGCCCGACAAGAAATGATAAATCGCCTGCTCTCGGGTGAGCTTGGCAATCGGGGGCAACACCCCAAAGGCATCGGCGGTGAGCAAAATAATCGTCTTGGGATGAGCCCCGGTGCCCGTCTCAGAGCAATTGGGGATATAGCGCAGCGGGTAAGCAGCGCGGGTATTTTCGGTCAGGCTGCCGTCATCGTAGTCAAGCTGGCGAGGGTCAGGGGCCATAACCACATTCTCTAGCAGTGTGCCAAACTGCAGCGCTGACCAGATTTGGGGCTCATGCTCCCGAGAGAGGCGAATGGTCTTGGCATAGCAGCCCCCCTCAAAGTTAAAAACACCATCGGGGGACCAGCCATGCTCATCATCCCCAATCAGTTGTCGGCCAGGGTCGGCAGACAGGGTGGTTTTACCCGTACCCGAGAGGCCAAAAAACAAGGCAGTGTGCCCCTGGGCATCTAGATTGGCCGCCCCGTGCATAGGCAGCACATCGCGCTTGGTCATGTAGTAGTTCATCAGGGCAAAGACCGACTTTTTGATCTCACCGGCATAGCGAGACCCGCCGATGAGGACCAGTCGCTTCGCCAGGTGCAGCACGATAAAGGCTTCACTGTGAATGCCGTCAATTTGAGGGTTGCCGTGCAGACCGGGCACCGCAATCACAGTGAAATCTGCCTGGTGAGTCATGAGTTCTTCTGGGGTGGGTCGCAAAAAGAGATGATGGGCAAACAGATTTTGCGAAGCCAGTTCGTTGATCACCCGCACCCCAAAGCGGTAGGTGGGGTCAGCGCCCACATAGCCATCAAAAATGTAGAGATCGCGCCCCTGAATGTAGGAGAGCACCCGCAGCCGCAGCTGCTCAAATTTCTCTTCTGAAATCGGCATATTAAACTGATTCCAGTCGATTTCGTGTTCGCTGCTGGGTTCTTTGACGATAAACCGATCGTTGGGCGAGCGGCCTGTATATTTGCCGGTTTCGACCACCAAGGCACCGTTGTCAGCCAGCCGACCTTCTTCTCTGAGCAGGGCATGCTCCACCAGGGTGGGAATCGGCAAGTTGCGAAATACCTGCCCTAGGTTTTCGAGACCCAGGTTTTCGAGGCCATAGGTGGGGGTGTGCAGGCGAGAAAAGCTCACATCGCGCTCGGCATCAGGGCGCGCAAAAGTCTTTTTGGTAGAGTTTAGCCGCTCGTCTGGAGACTGATTGGGCCAAGTTTTTGAGGTAGAAGGCTGGGTTATTTTGCGGCCATGTAGGTTAACCATCGTGTTATGTCTACCTCATCTAAAAAATAAGTTAATTAACGGTACTAATAATGTTGTATGCCGTCTGATTTTCTTCTTGAGAAGGTCAGCCTGGCTCAATCTCACAACTGACCAAACATTTTTTACCCCGCAGAAGTTTTCAACTCTGCTTGGCAAAATCCGGCACCTTTTTTGTAGGATTAGATGGACGTCTTAGCCAACGACAACAGCTATTTTGAAGCTTCAGGGTGTATCGGGTAGTGGTGATTGTTGAGTTTGCCTAAGTTGAAGCTCATCTTCAATATATCGCTTGCAACTTGGGCCACCTGGGTTTTGCAACTCATCTTTAAGATGAGTGTGAACATTGTAAAGAAATTAACTCAACGCAGCTGGGCAATGTCTTCCAGGTAGATCGCTTCAGATTCTCTTGCTACCTGGCAGGCGGCTTTATCGACCGCTAGCAGATCGTCGCCCCAGATAACTTTGCCGATATCAAACGCATCACCGCGATCGGGTCGCCAGTCTTGGCTAATAAATTTCTGATGGCAATCGACCACAGCGCCGTCAAATAGATGACCGATACAGAAATAAACATCTTGCAAAATCTGCGGCACCGACGGGCGGTGGAGCTGACCGCGGGAGTGGGCGCTGCGGGCTTTGTATTTGGCGCGGGGAAACAGGCCATAGAGATTTTTGAGGGAGGCCGACAGCAGCGGGTGGCCCTTGAGGCTGGTGATCTTAAAAGCGCCGACGGAGATGCGGCAGTCGACGTCTTGCAGCAGCTTAGGGGCCATCATTTCTTTAAACCGCACAGGGGTTTTTAAGTGGTTGGGGTAGGGTACCATCGGCAAGGTGTCGGCATCAATCAGCTGCATACCGTCGGTCAGGATGTCATATAGGCCATTGCGGCTGGCGATTTCTGAGAGGGGTTTGGGGGAACAAACGCCTTCAACAATGAGAATTTCGGCAGTGGGGTTAGCGCGTCTCAAACCCTGTAAAACTTTGTTGAGAACGGGCATGCTGACGGTGGCGGGTGGCCCCACAGGGTAACCCAGATTCGGCTTGACTAAAATTTGCTTTGCATCCTGGGCCGCGGGGGGTGGACTATAGATAAAGGTTGCTGTGTCAGCAACTTGAGCGGTGGTCTTTTGAATACGGTTAGCTACCATGACGTTTACGGTTGTCACCCGAGGGTTTAAGCAAGAATTTGAACGTTGGACCGATGCATTGGAAACGGCCAATAGTTTGAAACCGAAGCTCAAAAGCTGGTTTGTGGACATCCGCATTTTTGATGGCAAAGACGTGGTTTGGATGTACAGCAAGCTTCGTGCCCATCCAGAGTACATCGGCCCCGGTACCTACGATCGTCTGGTGCGGCTATTTGTGGCAGAGGCTCAGTCCGAAGCGCTGACCCGATCACCGTGGCAAATTCGCGATCGCACCTTCACCTGGGGACAACGCACCTACCTGATGGGCGTCCTCAACGTCACCCCCGACAGCTTTAGCGACGGCGGCGAATTTAACACGCTCGAAACCGCATTACAGCAGGCCAGGGCACTGGTCACGGGCGGCATGGATATCCTCGACATCGGGGGTCAGTCCACCCGTCCTGGCTCGGCGCAAATTTCCCTCAGCGACGAGTTAAACCGGGTGGTGCCCATCATCGAAGCTATTCGGGCCGATGATGAACTTCAAGCAGTGCCCATCTCCGTCGATACGACCCGGGCCACGGTGGCACGGGCGGCGGTGGAGGCGGGGGCCGATATCATCAACGACATTTCCGGCGGTACCTACGAGCCAGAAATTTTAAAAGCAGCGGCAGAGACCGGCGCGCCAGTTATCCTCATGCATCTGCGGGGGACGCCCGCCACCATGCAGCAGATGACCGACTACGACGACATCATGGCTGAAATCGCCAATTTTCTCAAAACCCAAATCGAAGCTGCCTTGGAGGCCGGTGTGCCCCAGCAAAATATCTGCATTGATCCCGGCATTGGCTTTGCCAAAACCTATCCCCAAAATCTGACTATTCTACGGGAGCTGTCTAAACTCGCAGACCTGGGCTGCCCCATTTTGATCGGAGCCTCTCGCAAAAGCTTTATCGGCTGGATTTTGGATCGCAGTGAGCCCAAAGATCGGGTATGGGGAACAGCGGCGGCCTGTGCGGTTGCGATCGCAAATGGAGCCGATATCCTCAGAGTCCACGACGGGGCGGAGATGACGGACGTGGCGAGGGTGACGGATGCGATTGTGAGAGACCCCGACTATTAAAAATTCCACCAATTTCCCGACTGATGGCCTATCGCTGAGCATGATAGAGGTAGAGGTTCTGCTTTTGGATGCATTATGGATCGATGGTTTCAGATTTTTTTTGGGGTTGCTCTATCGCTTTCCATCCTTGGCTTGACGGGATCGAGTTATAGCCAGGAAACAGGCGAAGCCGCCTCCCCGATGGGGAGTTTGACTGCAACAAAGGTCACCCCTGAAACCACCTCCCCCGAAACCGTCATGCCTGAAACTGATGCCATAACCGATTACCCACCACCCACCACCTCCCCAACGCCCGAACCGCTGGCTTTTTCCTGCCAGCTCGATGAAGGGACCCCCACCACGATGGCCCAAATGCCCGAAGGAGTGATTCCCATCGTCCGTTGGGATTCTCCTGCGATCGCAGTAGAAACCACCCAGCAGGCCGACTGTGAGGCCAGCGCCCAACGATTTCAAGCCGCCTATAGCGCCGGTACTCTCAGCTATATCACCACAGGCCGCATTGAGGGTCAGCTGGTCGTTTGCGCCGCAGGAGCTATCGGCGATCGATGCCTCAACAGACTGCTCGATTTGCAAGCCACCCCCCGCCCTCGGGTCGCCCTACAACAGGTCTTGCAAATCCGCCTACCCACCGAAGGCCCCATTAGTGATACCGGACCACGACCGTATGTGAGTCTGAGTCGTTATTTGAGCGGGGACTATAGGTAGAGGGTAGAGGGTAGAGGGTAGAGGGAGTGTTAAAAGCTGTTAAATCCTCTCCTTCCCTGTCTTCCCCACCCTCCCCATCTTCGATCTCTCCTTTATCTCACCACTCACCACCCACCACCCATCACCCACCACCCACCACCCATCACCCACCACCCACCACCCACCACCCCCTCCTCCCATGCTCAAACTTCCCCTTCTCCTCCTCAGTCTCTTTTCCAGCGCCCTGGCAACCCCCGTGCTGGTCTCCCTGGAGCCGCCGGAGATTAATAAAATTGCCAAGGACAGCACCGTTCGGGTGAATGCTCAAAGCCCGGGGTCGGGGGTGATTTTCAAAAAACAGGGCGATACTTACTATGTGTTGACCGCCAAGCATGTGGTCGAGACCCCTGATGAGTATGAGATTGTCACGCCCGACGAGCAGGTCTATCCCCTCGATTACAACAAAATTTACCCGGTGGCCGATACCGATCTAGCCGTGGCCGAGTTCAACAGCGAGCAAGCCTACCCCCTGGTCGAGCTGGGTGACTCTGATCAGGTGACCGAAGGGGATTCTGTTTTCATTGCCGGGTGGCCCCAATCCGGGGAGGCGATTCCCTACATTTACCAATTTATCTCGGGCAACATTTCCGGCATTTCACCAAGACCGCTGCCGGGGGGCTATGGCTTGATTTATACCAACACCGCCCGGCAGGGCATGAGCGGCGGCCCGGTGTTTGATCATGAGGGCGATGTAGTCGGCATCCACGGTCGAGCCGAGGGCAAAGAGATTTATCTGCCCAACTCAGACTTTGACTCAACCCTTGTGCGAGATGGCTTTAGCCTTGGGGTGCCTATCAATGTCTTTTTGACCCAGGCCTCCGACCTGCCGATTGAGCCTGAAACCCTGCCGATGCCAGAAATCGCAGAAGCTAACCCAGTTTACTTTAACGAGCCGCTGCGCCTGACCCACGTAAGCGTGCCCAATAAATGGCAATTTCGAGAGTCTGAGTATTTGTTTAATATCAACCTGCCAGCCAACGCATCAGAACCGCTCCAGGAAATTGTCTTTACCCAGATCGAAGGAGCCGACTACCCCAGCTACAGCATTCGCGAGACCCATGCGTTTGAGGGGGATGACCGGGATGCCGAGCTAAACCTGAGCCTGGTGGCTAACGACACCGACGAGAGAACCATGACCGTGGTGTTTGACCCGCCGGTTGAGCCCGGTCGGCAGGTGACGGTGGCGCTGAAGGCCCATCGCAACCCCCGCGATGGCATCTATCTATATCGCGTGGTGGCCTATCCGCCGGGGGCAGCAGGGCGTGGACAGCGGATTGGTACAGGGCGGCTCAGTTTTTATGAGCAAGAAGCGTTTTGAGGAAGTGGCGATGCGTATCGTGGTCCCTCTCCCTAAATCCCTCTCCCAAAGCTGGAAGAGGGACTTTGAGTGGAATAAAATTCCTCTTACTGAAAAAACCTCGAAATGGATGAAACCTTCACCGAGAAAGGTTTTCTCCCCTTCTCCCAGATCTGGGAGAAGGGGTCGGGGGATGAGGGTTGCCCAGGGAGGTCAACCATGTGGGATTTATTACTAAGCTTAGTCTTCACAGCTAACCCCTCCCCCAAACTCACCCCATCCGTTTCCTTTGCCCAATCCTTTTCGCCCTCTGCCACCGACCTCCAACAACAAGGCCTCCGCCAATTCCAACAGGGCCAATTCTCCCAGGCGATCGCAACTTACCAGCAGGCCCTCTCCCTGGCAGACGATAAGCCAGGCTTGCAAGCTGCTCTCCTCAGCCAGCTGAGCCATGCCTATGCTAACCAGGGCGATTACGCCGCCGCACTGACGACCCTAGACATCGCGCAGCAACGCTATACAATCGTTGGAGATCACCTCGGACTGGCCGAAGTGATCATCTATCAAGGTTTTGTGAGACGGCGACAGGGTCGCTATCCAGCAGCTGTAGACCTGTTGGAAACTGCGTTGGAAAGATTGTCATCCGAGCCGCAAACACCGAGCCTGCGACAGCAAACCCTGCTCGGAGAAGCCCTGCACAACCTGGCGGCGGTCCAGGCAGATGTGGGGGAGACAGATCGTGCGATCGCACACTACACCCAGGCCCTCGACATTTGGAATGCTCCCCTTACTGATGCTCAAGACACCCTCACCCAACAGTTTCACCGAGGGCGCACCCTCAATAACCTGGGGGGCGTCTACTACACCTTAGGAGATTTAGAACAGGCCCAAACCTTTTACCAGCAAGCCCTGACCCTTGCCCAAGAGATCGGCAATCGCGCCAGTGAAGGGCGAATTCTCACCAACTTAGGGCTGATTGACCGTCAGGCAGGCCACTATGACCAGGCAGAGCAGCACTACCAGGCTGCCCTGGAAATTCTCACCGCCATTGGTGACCAGGCCAGCGTCAGCAGTACCCTCAATAGTTTAGGGGTGGTTTACGAAGCCCTGGGGCAAACCGATCAGGCCCTGGATAGCTATCAGCAAGGGCTTGCCATCGCAGAGGAGATTGGTGACCAACGTCAGAGCGGCAATTTATGGGACGGGCTCGGCGGGCTTTACTATCGGCAGGCTCGCTATGGCAAAGCCCTCACAGCGTATGAGACGGCCTTGCAGGTGCATCAAAGCATTGGTAACCCGACGGGGGCGGCGGCGACCCTTACCAACCTGGGGGGCACCTATGAGGCCCTGGGGCGCTATGAAACGGCTCTGGGTTATTTTGATCAAGCCCTGGCCATTAACGACCCCGTGAATAAACCCGGCATTCTGGCAGCTCAAGGGGTTGTCTATCAGCGTCTGGGGGATCTCCCCCAAGCACTCAAAGTGACCCAACAGGGGTTAGACCTGGCGGTGGAGACAGGCAATCGGCCTTTGCAGAGTCGTCTGCTCGATCAGATCGGGGGGGTGTATGGTCAGCTGGGGCAGGTTGAGGCTGCGATCGCAACCTACCAAAATGCGCTGCAAATTGCCCAAACTAGCAGCGACCTCACCGCCACCGGACGCACCCTCAACAGTTTGGCGACCCTCTTCGCTCAGCAGGGTGAGCTAAACGAAGCTCAGGCGCTGTTGCAATCTGCCCTCAATCACTTTCGCCAAAGTGGCGATCGCCAGGGTGAAACCACTGTCCTGAGCAACCTCGGCAAGCTCTATGGGGCCAGCGATCAGCCCGCCCTGGCGATTTTGTTCTATAAACAAGCCGTGAACCAGCACGAAGCCATTCGCGGCGATTTGCAATTGCTCTCAGGGGATCTGCAACAGTCCTACCTCGATAGCATTACCCCCACCTATCGAAATCTGGCCGACCTGCTCTTGCAGCAAGACCGGGTGCTGGAGGCCCAGCGGGTGATCGATTTGCTCAAAGTGCAAGAGCTGGACGACTATCTGCGAGGCGTGCGTGGCAATGACGATACCCAGCAAGGTATTGACCCGCTGCAATCTGAGCAACAGATTTGGGCAGAACATGAGCAGCTAACCAATGCGGCAGTGGCCATCGCCCAGGAGCTGACCACCCTGCGACAGTTGGATCGCGCCCTCACCCCGGACGAAACCCAGCGCAAAGCCCAGCTAGATGAACAACAGCGTCAACTGGTGCGACAGTTTCGCGAGTTTAGCCGTCGGCCTGACATTGTGGGCTATGTTGAAACCCTCAGCTACAGCGCCCGTGAACAAAGCCTGAGCCTGTCTCGCCTGCAAGACCTCTCTCAAAATCTGAACCAGCTAGAACAGCCGACGGTGCTGCTCTATCCGCTGATTTTAGAAGACCGGCTGGAGTTAATTTTAGTCGCCCCGGGGGTGCCCCCCCTCCATCAAACCGTCCAGGTGCGTCGCACCACCCTCAACGAAACCATTCAAGCCTTTCGCAGTGCCCTCACCGACCCCAAGAGTGACCCCTACCCGGCGGCCCAGCAGCTCTACGATTGGCTGATCCGACCGGTGGCATCCCAGCTTACCCAGGCCCAGACTGAGACCATTCTCTATGCCCCCGATGGTCCCCTGCGCTACATCCCCTTGGCGGCCCTGCACGACGGCGATACCTGGCTGATTGAGCAGTACCGCGTCAACAATATTACGGCTGCCTCGGTGGATGATTTGATCACTCAGCCCTCAGCGGATAACCGCATTTTAGCCGGGGCGTTTACCGACCCCCAAACCCGCTACACTGTCCCCACCGGGTCACAGACACTGAGCTTTCGGGGGCTGCCCTACGCGGGCATCGAGGTCGATTTGCTGCGGGGGCTCCAGCCCAACAGTGAGACGTACCTTGACCCAGACTTTAACAAAACCAGCATTCTGCCCAATATGAACGATTTTCCCATCGTTCACTTTGCCACCCATGCGGCGTTTCTGCCCGGTAGCCCGCTGGATTCGTTTATCTTGTTGGGCAATGGGGACACGATTACATTGCAAGAGGTGCAGGATGAATGGTTTTTTAACAACCTGGACTTAATCGTGCTCAGCGCCTGTCAGACCGGGTTGAGCAGTTTAGGGGATAGGGGTGAGGAGGGGGGCGGCGAAGAGATTTTAGGGTTCGGGTATTTAATGCAAAATGCCGGGGCGAATGCTGCGATCGCATCCCTCTGGGCGGTGGATGACGGCGGCACCCAAACCCTGATGAGCGCTTTTTACACCGCCCTCCTCGAAACTGGCCTGACCAAAGCCGAAGCCCTGCGGCAGGCCCAGCTCACCCTGATTGAGGAAGGCACCAGTACTCTCACCGCCTCCCGTGGGGGCTTTCCGCTGATTGCCTGGGCGGGCGAAACGGAAGCCCAAACCTGGACTCGGTTAAGCCATCCTTACTATTGGGCTCCGTTTATTTTGATTGGCAATGGATTGTGATATCTAACTCACTGTTTATTGGCGATCTCAAGGGCGCGCCCAACGATTTCATTTTGCTTTTCGATAACGGATAAAAACCGTTCTGCATTGCGCTGCTGCATTTCTATGGTGCGACGCTGGGACTCGATACCGACGATCAGTCGATCGATATTACGCTCCAATCGTTCAATGCTAGTAGCCAGGGTGGTTCCCTGGGTGGCTATGGTGCGGGTCAGCTTAGTCATTTGATGAATGGTGTGGTCGAGACGCTCGTCGGTGCTTGCCTGGTACTCGGCAACACGTTGCTTTAGGCGATAGAGTCGCCTGGCGACAATATCTTTGGGTTCTGTCTCAGCTGGGTTAGTCATTGTTTGATACCCCCAGGTTTTTTAGAGGCAGAACTGGACCACTGGTTTCAGGGTTGATTTCAGGGCTGGCTTCAGCCCGATAAGGATTGATAATGGGGGCAGGAACTCGCATAGTCATACGCTTTGAAACACCACACATGTTTCAATCGTAATGTACGTAGGATAGAGCAGTCTACCCTGATAAATCTATTACATTGGAGGCAGCCCATATACGCAAAAGTGCATATTGCTTAGCTCAGTCAGGAGAGGCCAATGACTAGCCAACTCGTTTGCCAGTAGGTCAAGCCATCAAAGCGGATTTGACGTTGGCTTGAAAATTAGGCATCATGCTTACCTTGCCCCATCCAGTCAGAGACCCATGAATCCGCAGCCGCTAATTGCCGTCCGCGACGTTAATGCAACCAGCGCCTGGTACCAGGGTGTGCTTGGCCTTAAAAGTGGGCACGGAGGTCCCGAATACGAGCAACTGATGTCAGAAGAGCGCATGGTGATGCAACTTCATCATTGGGACGCTCACGAACATCCTCATATTGGCGATCCTGAGCAACGGCCATATGGGAATGGCGTTTTGCTTTGGTTCCAGACAGATCGCTTCGACGAGACGATGCAGCGTGTTCAATCTCACCAAGCACAAATTCTAGAAGGTCCGCAGGTGAACTCGAATGCCAATCATCGAGAGGTCTGGCTCCGCGATCCAAATGGCTATGTTGTCGTGATCGCTGGGGCCTATGGCGATCTCGGCCCCCTTGCCAGAAAATAACGCCCAATTCTTCATCGCCAAAAGTATGCCCCATTCAGAAATCTGCTGTGGGGAACAGATGAAGCCCCTGCAGGAACAGGCTCCAGAACAAACGGAGAAGAACTGAATGCCCCAGCTCGATCAATCTGCCTTACAGGCTCGAAATAAACTACTCGCGATGTTTCTGGTGCTTTGCATCCTGGATGCGCTGCTGGTTTTCATCGCGCGGGATCTATGGGCCATCGGGCGTATCTTACTGACCATCGCTGTGATGTACTTTGTTTTGCAGGGGCGAAAATGGGCAAAATGGCTCCTGATCGGGATTTGTAGTCTGCTAGTGGTCGCGTTAATAGCCCTGGTACTGGTGCTGAGTTCCCAGCTCTCAACGGTGCTCATCGTCGGAAGTTGGGGCATGATCATGCTCAGCGCGATCATTGTTATCTACATGACCCGCAGCCAAGCTTTAAACCGTTATTTCTCCTGGAAAAGACAAAATCATTAACGACAGGTCACACGGTTCACTGAAATCGGTTACCATCAATGACATTCGCTGCGGCCCTATGGATACGGACGCTAGGCGTCAATAAACAGGTCTTCTCCTTCTTGGGTGACACTAAAACTCGCCACATCGGTGGGG
>JBCBQD010000067.1:22673-23017 GCA_039820425.1 Cyanobacteria bacterium J06635_1 | reverse complement strand
GCTTGAAATCGGGAGAGCCAGGTGGTGAAATCATTTAAATCATTAGCGATGTCGGCTGAGAGGAGCCGATGTAGCTGGGTAGGTACCAATGAAATAAACCAGGCCGAATCAGGTCGAATCTGTCGATTGCCTTGCAGTAAAGCTTTGAAAGGTTGCACCACCAGTTGACCGCCACTGAGCCAGGTGCGCAGTGCCTGCATCAAACCGCTGACGTGGTAGAGCGGCAAAACACAGTAGGCATGGGTAACCTCACATTCAAAATAGTCAAGAAATCCATGCACCGCCGCAGACAGCGTTTCCCAGGTATGCATCGCAAACCGTATCTGCCCCGAGGTGCCTCCTGT
>JBCBQD010000067.1:0-22663 GCA_039820425.1 Cyanobacteria bacterium J06635_1 | reverse complement strand
GTGCTGCCCAAAAGCAAGCTAAAAATACGATGGGGTCCGACTCGGCGATGAGCACGAGAGGTCGGGATTGGTCCAGCCTGGCAATCTGCTCAATTCGCTGCTCGACGACGGCTTCAAAGGTATCAGCTGGGCAGCCCACAATCCAGGTTGATTTTCTTCTGGCTTGCCAAGTCTCGAAGCAGTTGAGCCGCTTGCCCATCGGTGAAACCCTTCCTGATTAACTGATCCGATACCAAAATGGCATTTCGCGATCGCAGGGATGGGTTTAGGATTACCAGCGTCTATCTAGACTAACTGCTCATCCTAAACCCACCCCTGCGATCGCGAAACGGAAAGCCGAACTCAGTCAAATGGCGAGCAAACATCCACCAAACACCCATTGGGATCAACGGTGAGAAACCGACGCTGCCCGTAAAATTTATTTTTACTTTTCCTGTAACATTTCCTGAGCTGCACTTTCCATGTTGAGGCGAGCCTCGTCAGCCTTCCACATGTCAACAACTTTACTCACCAGCAAAAATAGAACAATGCCAGCCAGCCCTAGCTTTAGAAATGTAAACAGACTGGAAAATAACTCACCGTAGTTACGAGCTAACATACAAAAACCTCAACCCTTTCCAAAGGAACAATACAGCTTTCAAAGAAGTGCGTAGAGATGTCAGAAAACTCTGACTCAGCTGGAGTGTAGGTCAAAAGCTAGTCTTTAAGATAACTAAATTCTACCTTGACTTACTGTTAATTTATTCCCGCTTAAAGGAGGTTAACAGTATAGTTTTTGGTCGTTTCAGAAAAACCTCATAATTGGAATGATGCCTGTCTATATTGTGTGGTTAGAAAATAAAAATACGGAGGTTGGGAAAGACCATATTTAGACCTTTCCAGCGTCTCTTTGCGTGTAAATACTTAGGGCTCTAGGGTTCTCTAAGGCTTTACAAATCCTTCATTAGTTCATCTGTGCTCCTTCGCTTATACTCAAAGAGCAAAAAGCGCTAACGTCCTCACCTTCCTCCTCAGGATGGCTACGATTCGTAAAATCCTGCATATCGATATGGATGCGTTTTATGCCTCGATTGAGCAGCGAGACTGTGAGGCATATCAAGGTAGGCCAATCGTGGTTGGGGGCTCCCCTAAAAAGCGAGGAGCTGTGGCGGCTGCTAGCTATGAGGCTCGCAAATACGGCATTCACTCGGCTATGCCCTCGCGGGTGGCGGTACAGCGCTATCGAGATTTGATTTTTGTGAAACCCCGCTTCGAGGTTTATCGGGCGGTGTCCCAGCAGATTCGGGCCATTTTTCATGACTACACAGACCTGGTAGAGCCACTCTCCCTGGATGAGGCTTATTTAGATGTCACCCAAGATAAGCTGGGCGTTGGCTCAGCGGTTGCAGTCGCCAAAGAGATTAAGCAGCGGATCTCTCAGGAGACGAAACTCACTGCCTCAGCTGGGGTCTCATTTAATAAGTTCCTGGCCAAAATGGCCTCTGATATCGATAAACCCAACGGTCTCACGGTGATTTTGCCTGACCAGGCGGCGGCCTTTATAGAAAGCCTGTCCATCGAAAAATTTCATGGGGTGGGGCCAGCCACCGCTGCCAAAATGAAGGGGTATGGCATTGCCACTGGGGCTGATCTCAGGCGATGCTTAGAAGCTGACCTGGTGGAAAAATTTGGCAAGGTCGGCCACCACTATTACAAAGTGGCCCAGGCTCTGGATGACCGCCCGGTGAACCCCAATCGCATTCGCAAATCGATTGGGGCTGAGCGTAGTTTCTCAGAGGATTTGTGCGATCGCACCCAAATGATCGCCGCCCTGCATCCCATTGCTGAGGAAGTCCAGGCCCGCCTGCAAAAAGCCCAGCGGGTGGGCTACACCCTCACCCTCAAACTCAAATATGCCAACTATCAGCAGATCACCCGCAGCCGTACGCTGACCCACCCGCTCCAGACCGTAGACGATATTCTCCCCATCGCCCAGACTTTGTTGAAGGTACACCTCGACCCGACCCGAAAGGTTCGCCTACTCGGCATTACCCTGGCAAATTTGGCGGAGGCGCAATCAGAGCAGCAGTACGTGCAGTTAGCATTACCAATCACAACCGCCCACGCTACGATGTGAAATTATGCCCATGTTGTAAAACCCCATGAGTCTAGCCCCTTCCAACTGTGTGAGCCGAGAGCAGCAGGCCCTCGAAATCTTGTCTAGCCTAAGCTACCGGACGGGTGAGTTGCCAGACTACCTGAACACAGTGGTTAAGGGGGTGAGTGGGCTACTTTCCATCGATTGGTCAGTTGTGACGCTGTGTGAAGCAGACTCAGAGGAGATTTTGGCCAGCAGCGTAGATATCGGTGATGCGATGGACGAGGTTTATCCGCTCCATGGCACCCTAACCGGGACGGTCGTCACCCAGGGGGGCGCACTGACCGTGCCAGATACGGCCCTTGACCAAAGCCACGGTGAGGGCGTAGATGGGTATCGGGCCTACATTGGTGTACCGCTCAAGTTACCCACTGGCAAAATCATTGGCACTATTTGTTCGTTTCATCAGACCCCACGGGCCTTTAGCTCAGATGATGTCAAATTAGCTGAGCTGTTTGCCGAGCGAGCGGCCATTGCCATCGATAATTATCAGCTATTTCAACAGCAGCAGCAGTTGAATCAGTCCCTTGCGGCTGAAATCGCGGAACGTCAGGAGGCTGAAGCTGCCCTGCGGGTGAGTGAAAATCGGTTTCGGGCACTGGTAGAGCAGGCCACCGATGCCTTTTATGTAGTTTGTGCTGACCTACGGATTTTGGATGTCAATCGTCAGGCCTGTTTGGATTTGGGCTACAGTCGCGAGGTACTTTTAAAGATGCGAGTCACTGATATTCAAGTGGCTCAAGATGAAGCGTTACTGCGGCAGCTTTTACGCTCGGTGACGCCTGGACACCCGGTCATGGTGGAAGGGTGTCATCGTCGTCAAGATGGGAGCACTTTTCCGGTGGAGGTAAGCCTCACTGAGATTGACCTGAATGGCAAAACGGTTTACCTGGCGCTGGCCCGTGACATTAGCGATCGCAAACAGGCTGAGGCTGACCGAGAACGCCTGGCCGAGATTGGTGAACTGGCCTCGATGATTGTGCACGAGGTGCGTAACCCGCTGACAACGGTCTGGATGGCGATCAATGCGATGCAAGGGGAACCGCTCTCAGATCGCTCCACTGCCCGTCTGACGATGGCGTTAGACGAGGCCAAGCGGCTGCAGGGACTGCTCAATGACATTTTGCTCTATGCCAAGCCTGAGCAAAATCTGGATACAGGCGATCTCGAAATCAATCAATTCATCACCGAGGTGGTGGAGAGTTTGCAGCAGCAGCCTGCGATCGCAACCCGCCTCATTCAGTGGACCCCAACCGGTACCCCATTGGCCTTAAAAGCCGATAGCAACAAGCTCAAGCAGGTGCTAATTAATCTGATTACCAACGCCTGTGAAGCCATTAACGACGGCGATAAGATTAATTGTTGGGTAGAGTTGTCCGAGACGCCCGGTCAGCTTAGAATTTGTATTCACAATGGAGGTGCTCCAATTCCGGCTGAAATTTTGCCACGATTGACCCAGCCATTTTTTACGACCAAATCATCGGGTAATGGCCTAGGGTTGGCAATTACTAAACGCATTGTTGAAGCACATGGGGGGCAGTTTATGATCACCTCAAGTGCAGAAACGGGAACTCAAGTGAGTGTTCAGTTGCCCTATCTTGCATAATGGGTCAGATCTATATCTATATCTGTATTGAGCAGATCTAGGGTAAAAGGGTGGTTTTCGAGCTTGAGACAGTAATGAGGGTGCGAACTGGCAAGCCAGCAGTTATTCGAGCGCTGGCGCGAACTGGCAAGTCAGCGCTGGCGCGAACGCAATTGTAGTTATTAGCCATGCCCGTCTTGTTCAACCACTATAAGTTGGTTCAGCTGCTGACCCGCACGGTGATGAAGTGGCAGCGCGATGATTGCCTGGAAATCGGAGCCGCTCTAGCTTACTATGCGCTGTTTTCACTGTTTCCAATCATTCTCGTCATCCTCAGTGTATTTGGTTTTTTGCTAGGTCCAACGACCCAAGCCTATGACCAAATTTTGCTATTTGCGCGCGACGCTTTACCTGCCGATGCTTACGAGCTGGTAGATACGACGTTACGGCAGCTCTATCAAGGGCGCACCAGTGCTAGCATCGTGGGTTTTTCAATCTTGCTGTTCACCGCCAGCACGTTTTTCAATGCCCTGCGTCGGGCCTTCGACAAAATTTGGCATGTCCACCCGACTAATCAACAAAATCAAGACTGGGTAACAGTCGTGCTGCGATTTCTCTGGTATCGATTGCTGGCCTCTGTGTTAGTGATCAGCTCGGCCAGCTTGATCTTAGCCTCACTATTGTCCAAGATTGCCATCGACATTTTCCTCGAAATTATAGAAAACGTGAGTAGTGTCGGGAATGTTGACGCGTTTTTAACCATTGACCGCGTTGCAATCCTACCCATTTTGCAGCTGGGAACCTCGTGGTTTATCTTAACGATTGTGGTGATGACCCTGTTTAAGATCCTGCCCTCGACTCGGGTGACCTGGCAGGACGTGCGCCTGGGTGCGGTTTTAACCGCTAGCATTTTAGTCTTACTACAGCAGCTAATCAGCAACAGTGTGATTTCCCTGGGGAATCGCTTTCAGTCCTACGGTATTGTGGGCAGCGTCATGGTGCTGCTGCTGTGGATTTATCTCACCAGTCAAATCTTCTTTCTTGGGGGTGAGTTTACCTATGTGTATGCCCACCTGTTTGGCAGCCGTCGCCTAAGCCGCTCGCACCCCCCAAAATTCTACCCATAGGATGGCCTGGGGCTGGCTGTGTTGGTTTTTGTCAGCGACTTTTCTAATCTGCCTTTCCAGGGTTGAGAGGTCGTTGGCCGTATAGCAGTCGTCTAAAATCACGGCGGTGACGGCAAATAAGTACTTGCCGTGGGGAAGCACATCCCCCTGTCTGGGTAAGGTGAAGCAACGTAGAAACCAACTGCTTTTTTCTCGAGGTGCATAGGGATCTCGCTGAGCTTGGTCAGACGTCGGGAAATAAAGCACCTTACACAAAAAAGGAAAGCGCTCTGTCGGGGCAGGAGAATTCTTGATCGGCATAGACTAATCCTACCGGATGAATCCCCTTGAATCCGGTTGAATGCTACCGGATAGCGTGCTTTTTAAGCTGAGCCTTTTGGGTTGCCTCAATGCCGATCAGCGAATCTGGTTTGTCTTCTAGCTCATGGGCAACAAAGTGATCGACCTCCCGCATCCAAAAGTCTAGACCTGGGATTGATTTCGCGCGTTCTAACAGGGTCTCTAACGTGTCTAAGTCGGGCTCTGTTAAGTAGGGCTGACTGCACAGTTGACAGTAGGTCCACACGTCTTTGGAAGTGTCTAAATCAGACGGTCCTCGATCGTCTTCTTGGGGGACTGCCACAATTTTGTAAAACTCAGTGATGTCATTACGAGGGGAGAAAAATAACTTGTCGTAATAGGTTTTTTGACGATCGGCGACCTTTTCTGCAAATTGCCACTGCATTTCGTCTATGCTGGCTCGATCGTATCGATGATAGGCTTTTCGCAGTGCAGATAGGGCCTTTCGTTCGTAGTCCCAACGGTCAGCAATGGTAACCCCCTGATATTTGCTATCGTCATTCAAAAATTCTGAGAAAGTCCCCCAGGGGATATCTAGCAACCAGCGCATACGAATAATGTCAAAGAAATTGAAGTTTGCTTCGTGATGATTTTTGTAAGCCAGATACAAATCCAAAATAGCTAGATCCACGGCTTGCAAATTACGGCGCAGTCGGATGTCTGAGATCAGCTGCTTGTTAGCCCCTGTGGGCATTGATAGCGTTTTCTCCTTGTGAACATAGTCTCGAATTAGCTCAAAGCAAATACGTCGAATGCGTTGAGAGTACACCTTCATCCCGCGCCATTGTTGGGGGGCTTCATGCTTTTCCTCCTGATAACGGGCGTTCGCTCTTTCAATGGCTAGTTCGATAATTTGCCAAGTTTCAAATTCCCCTTGGGCAAACCCAAGCTGATTTCGCAATCGTGAGACAAAGGCAAATACACTTCTGGCTAAGGGGTTGGAGTCTTCTTGTAAAAATTTAAGGCCATAGAGCTGATTCTTTTGAACCCGAGGTTGCAAATTAATCACCAACCTGTCGAGGCTATCTAAGATTTCGGCCAGCACCTGGGCTTTGGTGTGTTGGGTGTCTGCGGCCAGGGCAGTCACGGCCACCGGCAATGTTTTGAGTAAGCTAGCCAGGGTTGATTCTGTCACCTCTCTCCCTTCAGCTTTGCGGAGTTGCTCAACTGAGTGCCGCATTGAAATCAGCCACTCTTGCAAAAAGGTGGCGTCGGGGGTGGTGGTTTGCTGGGCAAAAGTCGGGAGGGGTCCCTCAGCGGTGGTGTCTTGGGTGCGCAGGGCTGAGAGGGGCTGTGTGGGAATATTTAAGAACTGACTTGTTAGTGCCGCCCGGGTCGCCCCGTTGCTGTGGAGACCGCTACCGAGCGTCAAATCGGCCTCAAAGTCTCGAATGAGCTCAGACCGTAGTCGTTTTTCTTTGCCCCGTCCGCGCCCTGTAATGCCAGATTTCTTATAAATTTCTCCCAGACACTGCACGCAGGCATTAACCGAGATGCCAAGCTGCTTGGCAACTTCAGTATTATCCTTTTGCTCACCAAACTTCAGCAAAAAAACTGCGATTTGCTCGGAGGTCAATCCAACTTGACTAGCTTTACGCCTTAAAAAATCATCTGGCAACACAGGAAACTCCTTTTTCTGAACCTTGGCCAAATCCAGCCTCGTTGTTCACCCTCGGGTAAAAAACTCAAGGCATCGATATGGTTTAGAACGGCATACGTGACGAATTCACAAAAATCTATACATTCGGATACACAGAAAGACATCAATAAGGCATTTCCGATAGAAAGTCTGCAGATGAAATCAATGTGATCTAAGCCTATCTCCCTGGTAGTGCTCACGAATACCGTGGCACATATTTTTTCAAAATCTTAAGATCGCGAGAAGATATTTACCTTTAAGAGGCATTTTGCGTGGTTATCAAGGCATCACGTATCATTGATTACTTGAAAAATATCGATAATGCCTTAATATTTAAGCTAAATTCCCTAAGTTAATCTTACTAAATTTGTCAAAGTGTTTAGCGATCAAAGTGTGTAGTGATGGCGTGATTGGCTAACAGATAACGCTTGTTCAGTAGAGAGGTAACACCATGAGCGGAAAGAGCACCTATCGACAGGCTGAGCTGATGAAAGGCGTGCAAAACAAAACTTTCATCAGCTCAAATTTGGCGGATACAGACTGGGCCCACTTGGGAGTAGACCTCTGTGGCTTTCGCTTTGTCGGGGGCAGCCTCAGAGGGGCAAATTTCCAAGGGCTATCCCTGGACGGTGTAAATTTTGTGGGCGTTGATCTCACCGGGGCAAATTTTAGCTTTACCACCCTCAAAAGAGCCCGATTTGCCCAATCTCGGTTAGAAAGCGTCAATTTTGATCATGCTGATTTGGGGCAAACCACCTTTCATCAAGTGAATCTACGCTGGGGGCAGTTCAAATATTCGAGGTTAGAGGCTGCCCTGTTGCAAGATGTCGATCTTTTCCATGCAGCGTTTTCCTATGCAAACCTACACCGGGCCTTTTTTAAGCGGGTCAGTCTCAAGAGCGCCAATTTACGCAAGGCAACGCTATGCAAGGCGCGCTTTCAATATGTAGATTGTTGGGGTGCCCATTTGCCCGACGGGCGTCAGGCGGGTAGCAGTGTGGACCTCAATGCATTTACTCACTGTGGTCGCTGTGGTCAGACCGTCGACATTGAGTTCAAAGCCCTCCCCCAGGCCCAGGGATAGCTCTATGACTGCGTCAAGCTCAAAATTTTGGTGAGTACGCTGGCGCTGGGAGTAGATGTATTCACACATTCACCAGCGCCAGCGTACTCACCAGCGCAGCGCACTCACCTACCAAACCCGAATATTGAACATTGACGGACTACTAGGCAAACAATTCACTTAGCGTAATTTTGAAACCTGGTAAGACATGGGTTGTTGCGATAGTGTCACCGACACTGTAAATTTGTTGGCCCTCTGCGGTAACGATGATCACCCACAGACTCTCTGGATAAATTAGCCAGACTTCTAATCCGCCGGAAGCCAGATACTCTTTTGCTTTAAGAATAATCTCTTCGGCAAGATCGGTAGGGGACACAATCTCGGCACTCAAAGGAAAACTCTGGGGCAGTACCTTCGCGTCTCCGTATTCGGACAGTAAATCAGGCGTAAGATAGGCGACATCTGGCGAACGTCCTTGCTTTTGAGTGCGACACGGTACATCTGTGTAGACTTCGCCACCAAGCTCCCGATCATCATTATGATTTCCCCAGAGTGTACTTAGCCGTCTCTGAAGTTTGCTGTGCTTTAGGGTCATGCCTGTTTTTTCGACCAGTTCTCCATTGACCCACTCTGTGCCGTTGGGTGGGCATTCCAACCAGTTCTCTAAGCTATGAGGTATGGCATAGATAGGAGCAGCGACCATAGACTCACCTCGCGAATACCGTGCTTCTAGTCTAGCGGCCTTTTTTCATCTGTTTGACGGTGCTCATGTATTGATTTAAAGAGGGTAGGCCACCGACGGCAGGTAAGAAATATCGGGAGGTGCAGAGGAGGCCTAACGCTGCACCTGTAGCTGAACCGAAGTAAGGCGCATAGAGGGCTACCAGGGCCGCATCACGGGTGCCCACCCCCGCAAAGGTGAGGGGCAATAACCCAGCTAAAATCGCCAGGGGTGATAGGGCAAAGCTGATCAACGGGGGTGCCCAGGCATTGAGGGCCAAGATAAAGAGCCAGATTTGCAGCAGGTGCAAAAACCAGACAAACACCGACATGCCTGCCACGCGGGTGAGTTGACCCGTGTCGCCCCAAAAGTAATCATGCATCTCCCCCCAGGAGGTTTGCAGCTTTTTGAGCTTTTCACCAATTTTCTTAGGGGCAATACGCCGAGCCGCCAGGAAGAAAAACTGGGCGAACTGTTTGGATCCCAGCATCAACAGGCCAAGGGTGAGACCGCCGAGGATACCCACAGTCATGGTCCAGAAAAAGCCGTCTTTTTGGGGATACAGCAACAGGCCAAAGGCACACCACAGCAGTAGCGACAGCATATCGCAGGCCTTCTCAAAGACCACAATCGAGAGGGAGAGCGATTTGCTCATATGGCCTCTCTCGCCCATAAAGTATGATTTGGCGATGTCGCCCATTTTGGAGGGCAGCACCATATTCAGGACACTGGCAGCGAGGATTAGTTTGTTCGCTTCCCAAATGCTGAGTTTCGACCCCGGTGGCATCAGCTGCTTGAGTCGCCAGCCGGTAAAGAAGGTAATGGGCACCACCATGCCCAGGCTCACCACCATCCAAAACTTATTGCAGGTGCGAAACACCTCCAGCAGCCCCTGAAAGTCAATCTTGGTATAGAGAATGATCAGAATGACGAGGCTGACAATGATTGAGATGGCACGCTTCATAGCTGACGCTCCAGTTTCAAGGGTTGACCAGGGGCAAGCTGGCGGATTTGGGGAGTAAGGTCTTGCCAGGGCTGTAGCTGGGCAGGTTGGAAGGTGCGACTCATGACGACATAAATCGAGGTTTGGTCACCCCCCAGCCCGGCGGTCATGACACTATCCCAGCTGTCGGCGGTGAGTTCATCACTGACTTGCCACTGGTCGCCCTGCCATTGAAACGTGCGCTTAAACCGGAAGGGAGCAGCGGTTTTGCCGGTAATCAGCATCTTTTGCAGCAGCTTACGGATGAGATTTGGGAAAAATCGCCCCACCGTCAGCATCACTACCCGCAAGATCATCAGGTTTAGCGGCGTCATCTGCTTTTGCTTAGCCCAGCCGAGAGCACCCGAGATAGTAATTTGATCAGTCTGCACGTCGTAGTCATACGACCCGACTAGATGACCCACTGCGTTCTTGAGTTTGCCGCCGTCGCGCACCTGGAGTGAAAACTGGGTGTCAGACATGACCAGCCGCCCCTCCCGGAAAAACTTAAAGGCCCCGCCCTTATTGAGGGCCAGATACAGCTTTGTATCAGCCCGCTCATCGATCAAGATGCGAGCCTCGGGGAGCCAAACCCGCCCGAGTTGAGCCGGTTTTGTGGGAGGCCGATCATCAACAAAGTCTTTCCAGGTGAGCAGGTAGTTCCAGGTGTGGTGCCCGACGATGTGGTCGTCGGCATAGCAAGACCCCAGGCCACGGGCTAACCCCTTCAGGAAGCGATCGTTGATGCTCAGGGCTTCGGGCATCCATTTGCCCACCAGCTCAAAGCCGTGGGGAAAATAGTTGTAGGTATTGCGGCTGGTATATTCGCCGCCGTAAGAGCCATCGGGGTGGACAAAGTGGGAGGCCAGAATGACGCCTTTTGCGATCGCATCCTTCAAAACACTGCTGGGGCTCAGCTCATACACCCGTGCCAAACAAGAAATCGTCAGCGTGTGATAACCCGGATCACAACCCTCATATTCCTGAAACCACCCTTCCGGGTTTTGCCAGGAGAGCACTTGGGCCAACCGCTGCTCAATCGCCCCTTTCCACTTGTCCGTTTTCAACAGCCGTGAGGCCAGCTCTAGACACAGCACAATCAGCGCCTGATGGTTAGTCAGCCGACCGCTTTCCTGGTGATGGGCCAGCCAATCCGCCCGAGTTTCAAAAAACTTAAGGGCCGTCTCACTGTTCAGCTTGAGCAGTCGGTAGCTCTCCAGGCAAGCCAGCAGCGAAAACGCCGCTGCCCCCCCTGCCCGCTCAAATGGGAAATAATCATCGCAGGAGCCATCCGGGTGGGCGCTTTTAGCCGCGTAGAGAATCCCCGCCTCAACCCAGTTTTTAATCGCAGGCTTCTGATAGTAAGGATTCTCAGGCAGTGGCATATCGTACACCAGCGCCAGGGGCCAAACAAACTCCTGGGACATACCACTGGGGAAGTCAATAATCTTGTACTGCCAAAAGTTGCGATCAAAACAGCCAAAGGTGGGGCTATGGGGGTTGCGGTCCTGCAGGGTGAGGATTTTAGGAATTTGATCGAGGGCAGCTTTGGCGAATAGGTGTTTCATCTTTAAGGAATCATAATTAATTTTGTAGGGTGGGCATCGCCCACCTATCAACCGTTTTGAGTCATAAATAACGAACGGTGGGCGGTGCCCACCCTACCCCTCTACTTCGTAGCTGATACTTCGTAGCTGACCCACTACTCTCTACCCACTACCTCCTTCTTCCGCTGCCGCCGAATATGGGACTCAATCTCAGCCCGTCGCAGTCGCAATTGGACATCCTCTAATAACTTTCGGTTGACTGACATCAAATCCGCCACCAGACCAATTACCCACAGCTGGAAGCCAATCAAAATTAGGATGGCTGACAAAATCAGGCTGGGGACGTGGGAGCGCCCAGTCTGCTCAAATAAGAAGATGTAGAGCCACATCCAGCGCAGCCCCAGCAGTAGACCAAGCACCAGGGGGATGCCCCCAATCAGGGTAAAAAATGAGAGAGGGCGATAGGTGATAAAGATTCGCAGAATCGTAAACAGCGATCGCTGCACATAGGAGGTGATACTTTTGACCAGCCGAGAGGGTCTTAAATAGCCGTTGGTGCGGATGGGGACTGAGGCCACTGCCATGCCCTTTTGCCCGGCCTGGATGATGGTCTCGAGGGTATAGGTGTATTCGTTGAAGACGTTAAGCTGCATGGCTGCATTGCGGCTTAACGCCCGAAATCCGCTGGGAGCGTCAGCGACGCTGGTTTTACTGGCCACGCGCACGGCCCAGCTACCCATTTTTTGTAAGACTTTCTTGATGGGCGAGAAGTGCTTGATTTCGAGGATGGGACGCGCGCCTACGACAATCTCTGCGCTACCGTCGAGGATGGGCTCGATCAATTTGGGGATGTCTTTGGCATTGTATTGGTTATCGGCGTCGGTGTTGACAATGATGTCAGCCCCTGCCTTAAGACAGGCTTCTAATCCGGCCATAAAGCCCTTAGCCAGGCCCTGGTTGTGATCAAAGCTGACGATATGATCGACGCCCCACTCACGGGCGACGTCGACGGTTTTGTCAAGACTACCGTCGTTGATAATCAGCCACTCGACCTGATCGACGCCGGGGACTTCTCGAGGGAGCTCCGCTAGCGTTATCCCCAGGGTGGATTCTTCGTTGTAACAGGGGATTTGAATGATCAGTTTCATAGGAATTATATATATTTAGGCGCTTTGATGAGTTCTGTTACCCAGGTTGCCCTATTTTTGACGAATGCAAATACCCTCGCCAACTTCTTTTCCAACAGCGGTATAAAAGGCAGACCCCGGTAGCGATGAGGAAGGCCGCGATCGCCAACCCAAACCAGATCGGTAGCCCGGCAGCAGGCAAAAACCACCACCACACTGCCACAATTCGTAGCAGTTCGGCAGAGGCGAGTTCACCTGGTAAAGGGGGCACGCCTGCCCCCGAGAGAATCTCTGCAATCGGCGTGGTAAAAGCATCGTGCAATTGCCGAAAGGTTGCTCCCCACACATTAAATAGCGGAGCCTGGACCGGGTCACTCCAGAGGGAAAGGGTTTGCATCAGTTGTTCTGTGCTTAGATCGGCCACCTCAGCGTAGTAGCGCTGGTAAAACGCCACCAGGGTAGGTGCGTTCACAATAAACCCTAAAATAATCAGCCCAATCAGGGACTTGCGCCAGCGTTTACCCAATAGCCCAACGGTGACCATGGTGGCCGGTATCGTGGGCACTAAAAATCGAGGGCCCCAGTTCCAGCCATTAAAGGCCCAGCCGCTATGGAGGAGCCAAAAGCTGGCAATTAAGCCAAAAACGGCAACAAACTCCGGTTTTTGCCGTCGCCACAGCACCCATAACCCCACCAGGGCCAGCAGGGTCGGCGGACAATACCAAAATAGCCCCCCCCCGGCCCCCGGACTGATTAACTGACCTAAAGCCCGCATCACAAAGCCGTCAAAGCCAAACTGAGAGGCGTCTTGCCCGGACGAGGTCCAGGCACCAAACCGAACATAGTTGTAGAGCAGATAAAGTCCGGTGCCCACCCCAGATCCAATACAGGGGGCACACACCCGCCACCAAGCCTCACGCCGGATCAAGAAGTACAGCGACAAGACCGGCCCCAATAAAATACCTGCGGGTTTGGTCACGATCGCCAGCGCGGCCAGGATGCTCGCCCCGACATGGGCACGACGAGACGACATGAACGCCCAATAGAGCGCCAAGGTAAAAATGAACGACAGCAGCGGCTCAGCAAAAAACTCCCGAGCATAGACCAGGGCGGTGGTGCCAAAGGAAAACCCAATCGCTGCCCAAAAAGCCCCACGTCTCTGGCCTCCCAGCTGCAGGGTCAGCAGGTAAACCAAAACAGCAGTAGCTGCCGTCAGCAAAATATTGAGTACCAGGGCACAGGTAGCTGAGGTATATTGCACGGGCAAATTGAGCAAGTTGCCAATGGCCATGCCCACGGCGACAAAGGGGACCGCCACTATCGGCAGCATTGGATAGCGAATGGAGTAGTACTGACCATCGTGACCCAAGACGCCGCCCGACCCCTCCGGGACGGTGAAATTGCCTTTGGTAATGAGGGACTGTGACATGTGCAGCATGTCATTGCCATCGACACCCCAAATGCCCGGCTTAAGGAAAGCCAATTGAATCAGAGAAACCCCCAAAAATAAAGCGATAAGGGCAAATTTGGAATTTGCTGTGCAATCTTGATTAAACGGACCCAATCCGATTGGTTTGACTTTTCCTGCAGACATTTCTAACGCTTCAAATCGGTTTGCCATTCTCTAGGAAACCCATTCTGGTAAAAGATTTTCGTAATGACCTATAAATAATCACCAATCGTAAATTCTTTATATGTTTACAAGCATAGCGATTGAGCGAAGGTCAACTTATAAAGCTCTGATGAACTAAGCGCGCGCTTGTCTGAAAAGTTATCTTGATGCCAGTGACAATCCTTACAGAAGGTTTTCTTGTAAGGATGGCTCGGACAAGGGTTTATAACAGTTAAGCCCTATCACTCAGCTGCCTTTTTGACAGATGACTTTCTGGTAAAGCCAGCCTCAAGTCCCTCAGTGGGCTTTCTCAAGATAACCTCATCTAAATTTTCCGCCGGGGCACAGGGCAGACTCGAGAACCAGCAACCTCTATCGATGTCCTGTGGAAAAACATAGCTAATATCATTAGCTGCTGCACTCACAAGGGCAACCTGAGGAACTGGTGGCGGCAACCACCACGAAGTGAGTGAGACACTATTGGTCATCATCACTGCGGCTAGCGCCGTCAAAAAAACCGGCGCTGTAAGGTACATAGGCTTGGCAACTATCAGGGGTATTCGCTTCAAAGGGCCCCATGAAATATAAGCTGACAATCTGGCGGGTAGCAAACAAGGCACCACCAAAAAGTAAGCTAAACCAAATCTGAGGATATTGTCCTGGCTGACCGCAAGCGAGAACACGACACCTAACCAGGCCCCTAAAATCGCAATCCGCTGGCCCCTAGCTTGACATTTTCTGAGCTGATAGAGCCAGATCGCTCCCAGTAACAAAGACAGGCAGAGTAAAACAAGCATCACGATGAGCTTGGGAGAGCCTGCCACCAGACTCATCCATTTGCCCAGCCACGAATGGGTTAATGCAGTGCCGCTGCTAATTTTTTGCAGTTCGCCCTGAGCTTTTTCGAGCGGCACTAACCAGGGCAAATTGAAGCACAGGGCTCTAGAAGGATAGAGTGGACAGCCGGAAGTAATAATTGAATGGGCCAGGAACGGCGAAATCAAAACAGCCGTTACCACACCCCCAGTTAACCAACTGTAAAAGCTGAATCTCTTGAACCCATAGTATATGAAGCTCATTGCCAGCAGCGGCAGAGCTGTAATTTTAACGGTGACCGCAAAGGCTGAAATCAGCAGCGGGATCATGGCAGCCTCTAACCCTGATCGATCTGATCTAACAGACTTTGCTCTAAGAGATAGTCTGGGGCTATGATCTGACCTGACGCTCACCGACCGAATATCAGTAGTTTGCTCAAGCGTTAGTACAAGCCAGATAACAAACCCCACCAGGAAGTTAACAGCAACATCGGGGGACAGAGACACTAAAATTAAGCGCCCCTCCGCTGTCATCGCAGGTTGCAAGAAAAGATAGTTGACAATAATCAAACTTAAAAATGCGGTTAAAAAGTAATCTGGCAGACGTTGGGCCCCTTGTTTGAAATCTGTCAATGTCAGTATCAGATGACAGCCTGCCAACAAAATGACAAACCCGTTGCAAAAAGCGCCCATCCGACTCTCCCAAAAATCGGGCACCAAGGGAGCAGACAGCGCAAACCAGCTCGAAACCTTGCCAAAGTTCTGATTAACTAAAGCAATCCCAGGAACTGTGCCAAAGCGAGATAACCAGCGTACACTGCCAAGGTGATAGTAGCCCGTGTCTAGCCACTCAATGGGGCGATTAACAAAAACACCCAGGATCGTGGCCCATGCAAGCACGGAGACACTTATTCGTCCAGATAACCGTGAACAGAGCTTTTGAGTGTTTACTCTCGTCTGAGGCGATAAGAGTGCCCCCCCTGCAAGCAGCGTACAGGTAACCAATCCCGTGAGATAAGAAATCGGAAGAAGCAACGAAAGCGCTGTAAAAATAATTCCCAGCACCGAAAACCCTAGCCAGGTAGCCGCAAAAAAGAGATCTTTGTCTTTATCAAACGGCTCATTCGCGATCAGACAGATAACTGTGCTGCCAACCAGGAAAGAGACAATCACCAGAAGAAGCCATACAGCCAAAAAATAGATCACTTTAAACGCATACCGTTTCGAGACTATATTGCCAAGAGGCCACTGTTACCAAGAGGTCACCTGAGTTGAAAGGCTTCAAAAACCCGGCTGCCTCCCCCAAGACCTTACAGATGTTGAATTCACAATATTCGATTGAATTCACAACAAAAGGTTCCCGACCGTCCTCACTCAGTTCTTTGTGAGGATTCAGTTCTTTGTGAGGTGAGCGACAGAGTATTTGATTTAGTCTCGCCAGAGGGCAATGCCGCCCAGAAGCCCCATCACATTAGGTACGATTTTCACATTGGCGGGCAGTTCAAAGTTGATCCGTTTGGTTTCGCCGCCACCAATGTATAAGCAGTCGTAATTGAATAGGTGCTCGAGGGATGCGATCGCACGCTTCAACCGGCGATTCCATGTCTTGGTACCATCGGCTTCCAGGGCAGCCCGTCCTAACAATTCTTCGTAGGTTTGCTTTTTTCGAAAGCGATGGTGGGCCATTTCCAAATTGGGCACCAGTTTACCATCGACAAACAAAGCTGAGCCAAACCCGGTACCCAGGGTGACCACCAGCTCAACCCCCTGGCCTGAAATCGCCCCTAACCCTTGAATATCGGCATCGTTGGCAACACGCACGGGCTTGTTGAGCTTTTGGGCCAGTTTAGAAGCCAGGTCAAAGCGATGCCAGGTATCGTCCAGATTCACTGCGGTGTAGATCACCCCCAAACGCACCACCCCTGGAAACCCAACCGAGACGCGATCAAAGCTGGGTTGGGTTGCCGCCAGGGTTGCGATCGCATCCAAAATAGCCTCTGGGGTGGCGGGGGAGGGTGTTTTTAAACGGGCTCGCTCCCCCAGGGCATTACCCTGGCCATCTAGCAACAGTACCTTGACGCCACTGCCACCGATATCAACCGCTAAGGTTTTAACCTCTGTATCGGATATGTCGGGCTTTGTCATTGGCTGAGCCTGGGATTTTGTATCCCCGGATGGAGGAGCTGTGCCCTGTCCATTTTGGGATTTGGCTTGTTTCGCAGCCTTTGACTTTCCGTGCCCGTTAGCGGCAGCAGATGCCCTATGGATAGCTTTGTCTTTGATCATGACACTATGGGTAATTTTTATCCTTAAGCATCGCCCTTCCATCGCTGGGGGGGCTCAAAATGATAGATATCTTTTAATACCTGCACCCAGCCCTGGACTACGGAGGCCATAATCTGATCGCCTTTCTCACGGCTAGCAAGGGTGGCATCTCCGAGTACGCCGCTGGCACTCAGGTCACGGGTTGTCCAGGCAAAGGGCAGCTTGCCTTCCATGCTGAGTAGACTATCCTGGGGCAGCCCGTGGGGATATTCTCTGACGGCTTTTTTCATGCGGACCTGGTCTGGCAAAATCGATAGCATGACGCTGGTTTCGGCATCTCCGGCATGGATGCCCTCGGCTTTTTCGCGATCGCTCAAGAGCTGGCCCGCGCTGTGGGGAGCCCGCCACACAAACAGAGGAAATAGACAAAAGTCTTCGTACTGCTGATGCAAATCTCGGGCGACGATTTCGAGCACCTGGGGTTGCCCACCGTGGGAATTGAGGAAAATGAGTTTTCGAAACCCGGCTCGGTAAATGCTCTCGGCCACCTCTGTGAGTATCGCCATCAGGGTCGCGGCTGAGAGGGTCACCGTGCCCGGAAAATGCCAGTGCTCGTTGGATTTGCCATAGCATAGCGGGGGTAAGCAATAAGCCGGGATCGCCGGGGGGAGTTGCGCCAGCGCCTGACCGATGACGGCGGTGCCAATAGCCGTATCCACCACTAGCGGCAGGTGGGGGCCGTGTTGCTCAATTGCCCCAACAGGCTGAATGATCACCGTCTGGGCTTTATCGGGCATATCCCGAATATCTTGCCAGGTCAGATAGGGAAAAAATCGCGCTGGGGGGATGAAGCCGTGGAGCATGAGGTTTTGGGTAGGGGGTAAAGGGCGGGGGGGAAGGGCGAAGGTTTTTAAACAGTTAGTGGCCTCTTCTCTGAGTTTAAGTTCAGCTTTTAGGGTTGCTTTGATAGCGAGATCGATTTAGTTACAGGGGGTATGGGTTAATGCCCTTGAAAGGCATTAACCCAACGAATACTGACTGCTCCCGCATTCTGAAGCGGCTGAAGTGGTAGCAGCCTCGCATCCCATGTCAAGGTTTTGTGACTTTATGGAGCTTTTAGAGACTAGAAAGATTGACAACCAAATCCTAAAACTGTATCGTATTTAACAGAAAGTAAATCGTTCATCCTAAGCTCATTCTTTTGGATACTCCTTTGATGACATTTTAAGGGTCATTTTATAGGGCAGATTGATGAGCAGGACGGAAGTAGGGTTAAGCATCTGACTATTAGCCAGACCCCCCGAAGGAACGCGCCTCCCCCAAACTCTCTACGTTGTTTTTTAAGAGGCGAAAATGATGAATCTGTCTTATCGTGGTATTAAGTACACAGCGGCTGATCAGTCGGTCGATGTTACAGAAAGTGAAGCTCTGGGGCGCTATCGTGGTGCGATCTATCGTATCAAACAGGCTACAAATATCCCTACCCAATCACGAGGCAAAGGGCTAGTATATCGGGGTGTGATTGTTCGATAAAGGTTGGTAGTACGTTCGACAGAGGCGTGTCTCTAGCAGACGCAGCTTGACGTATTTGGCCTTAAATCTTGGCTACATCCAAACCGATAGTTTCTTTTACGGGAAAACTCAAGTTTTCAAACTGGATGTGATTTAAAACAATCTTGTTGCTCCAAAGCGGTTCTTGTTGGGCATCCCTCTAGGGGGATGCCTTTTTGTTTGAGTGCTCAGCTGAACGAGATCCAGAGAAACGTTAGCGGTGAGTTATTCTGGATTGAACACAGTTCACTCAGGGCAGGTAAGGCCTGTGCTCGGCTTTTTAATAGGGTTATTACTCGGGTTAGGAGTGTTCCTGGTTTACCGGGCGCGCTACGATGCCAAGCTTAAGTCTCTGCTCGGGCGCATTCAAAGTCAGTCGGCCTCGGCGGTGATGCCCTACGAGTCGCAGATCGCCAGTGCGATCGCAACTCAAACCAATCAGGTTAATGCCCTCAATGCTCAGATCGATGACTTTCGCCAAATCTTGGCCCAGGCCCCGATTGGTTATCTCTATATTGATGAAGAAAATCGACTATTGTGGTGCAACGCCCAGGCCCGGAAGCTGCTGGCCATAGAGCAGCTGCCCGATTTTGATCCGCCGCGTTTGTTACTGGCAGTGGTTCGATCCTATGAGCTTGATCATTTGGTGGAGCAAACCCGCCAGCGTCAAGCCGTTTGTCAGCAAGATTGGACGCTGCGTTCAATTTCCCCCGACCCGGCCAATCTTTCGGAGCGCCCTGCCTATCCATTACGAGGGTATGGGGTGTCTCTGCGCGATGGTCATGTCGGTATTTTCTTAGAAAATCGCCAGGAGGCAGTTACCCTGGCCCAGCAGCGAGATCGCTGGACTTCAGATGTCGCCCACGAACTAAAGACGCCACTGACCTCGATTCGGCTGGTGGGCGAGACGCTGCGATCGCGGATTGATCCGTCCCTATCTCGCTGGATAGATCGCTTGCTGAACGAAGTCTCTCGCCTCAGTACCCTGGTTGATGATCTGTTAAATCTGAGTCAACTAGAGCGTCTTGAGGCGTCTGCCCAATCATTTGAAGAGAGCGATTTGGTGGGGCTGATGCACCAGGCCTGGCAAAGCTTAGAGCCACTGGCCAATCTCAATCATCTGATCTTCAAGTACAGTGGCCCCTCAGCTTTGATTGTCGAGATCAATGTCAGCTTAATGTATCGCGTTTTTTTGAACCTGTTTGACAATGCCATCAAACATAGCCCCCCCGAGGGTGTAATTGAGGTCAAGTTGAGCGCCGCTAATTATGTCGATGGGGAAATCAGTTCGGCTCCTCCCTACTTACTCATTGAAATTATTGATGCGGGTTGTGGATTTACCCAAAATGATTTGCCCCATATCTTTGAGCGGTTTTATCGGGCAGATCCGGCCAGGGCCCGGTTGACTAAAGCCTCATTTGAGCGCCTTGGCCCAGCTAATGGCGATGCTGCCGCTACTAAGCCCACGCGTTTGGGGGGCGGGGGAAGTGGGTTGGGATTGTCTATTGTGAGCAAAATTGTGGCCTCCCATGAAGGATTCGTCGTCGCTGAAAACCATCCTGACTCACAAGGGGCCTGGCTGAAAATTTGGTTACCGGGTCAACGAGTCAAATCATTCTCGTCCATATTTTCCTAGCAGCTGCAGGTGGGTAACCCTACTTGTAAGAAGCCTTATGGACCTGTTTCAATAGAGTTAAGGGCTATCAAACCCTGCTCGTATTGGCGGTCTCAGGTGTTAAATGAAGGTCAGACTTCAAAAGCTGTTATCTCAGTGGGGGGTTGCCTCTCGTCGTCAAGCCGAAAAGCTCATTGAGGCGGGACGGGTCACCGTAAATGGCAAACTGGCACACTTAGGTCAGGGGGCTGATCCGATTGCAGATATGATCCGGGTAGATGGAAAACGACTGATTCAGAACGCTCGACCGTCATCTTGCTATCTTTTGATCAACAAGCCAATAGGGGTGGTGTCGACCTGCCATGATCCCCAAGGCCGCCGGACAGTTTTAGATCTGTTGCCCCAACCCTTACGCGAGGGGCAGGGTATTCATCCTGTAGGGCGTCTGGATATTGACTCAACCGGGGCTTTGTTGCTCACCAACGATGGTCAGCTTACCTATCAGCTTACCCATCCTCGACACCACATACCCAAGATATATCGGGTTAAGGTTCAGGGTCGGCCGAGTTTAGTCCAGCTAAACCAATGGCGTCAGGGCATTTTGTTAGAGGGGCGTCAGACCTTACCGGCTCAAGTCCAGGTTCTGCAGTCGATGCAGCAACACACGTGTTTAGAAATCACCCTACGGGAAGGTCGGAATCGCCAAATCCGCCGAGTGGCTGAGCTTTTAGGACATCCTGTCCTGAGTTTGCACCGCTGTTCGATTGGCCCGATTGGGTTAGACGGTTTGTCCTCTGGGGATCATCGTCATCTGACCTGCCAAGAAATTCAATCACTCAATTCTCCTTTACCCATAGGGGTTTGACAGTGAAATGCACTATGATTAACCCTTGATAGGAAATAATTTTATAAATGAAACAGACCGCCCCAACCAACCTTCAACACCAAAAGGAACAACTTTTGGAAATTGGTCATGTGCTTCGTCAAGCCAGACAAGCGCGGGGGCTATCTTTGGACGAGGTGGCGCAAAATACTTTGATTCGCCAGAGGCTGCTAGCTGCGATTGAGGTAGCTGAGCTGGCTGAGCTGCCTGAGCCGATTTATATTCGCGGCTTGATCCGCCGATATGCAGAGGCTTTGGGCCTGGATGGTGAAACGCTATCGAGCCAATTTTTTACCCGACCTATTGTGTCAACGGGGCAGTCCGCCTGGAAAAATTCAGCGGCGGCTCAGCTGCGACCGCTTCACTTATACAGCATTTATGTGTTGTTAATTATGGCCTCAGTTACTGGCCTCTCTTATTTGCTCAAGCTCAACGCACCGGAGACGGCTGCTCAGCCGATTTTAGACCGGGCTGAGATCGAGCAACTGAGGCCCAGACAGGACCTCAGTGCGCAGCCTGCGAGCGCCCCAGCTGCCCCAACAGAACCGGCTAAGCCCAGAAGTCCGGTGGAGGTTAGTGTACAGTTCACTCAGCAGTCTTGGGTGAGGATTGTGGCCGATGGCAAGGTTGAATTTGAAGGGATTTTGCAGCAGGGCGATACTCGGGATTGGTCGGCTCAGCAGAGTGTAACGATTCGCGCGGGTAATGCGGGCGGTGTGCTGGTCAAGCACAACCAAAGCGAGGCCAAGACAATGGGTAAACCGGGTATGGTGTCTGAGCAGACATTCTTGCAAGGTGAAGCGATCAGTATGGGGCTTTGAGCAGGTTATTTTTGCGGTAGCAGTACCTTAACCGTGGTACCGATACCCGGCTCACTGGTGATGTTAATCTGACCCTGATGGTTGGTGACGATGGCTTTTGCGATCGCAAGCCCCAGGCCAGACCCGTCTCCTCGCTCAGAGCGACGGCTGCGGGCTGGGTCTACCCGATAAAACCGATCAAAGACATGGGCGAGCGCTTCAGCCTCAATGCCGATACCTGTGTCTTGAACGGTGATCTGATAGCTGACCCCGCCTGGGAGTTTCGTTGGGTGTAACCCAACTTGAATGCAGCCATCCGAGGGGGTGTACAACAGCGCATTGGCAATCAAATTAGTAAACAGGCGAATCAGCTGATCCCGATCCCCCGAGAGAGGATACTGAACAGAGTCGTCAGGTTGATACCCCAGGGTAATGTGTTTCTCTTGGGCAATGGCCTGCTGTTCTTCAACGACCTCATTCAGGAGAGTTGCTAAGTCTATTGGGTCTCGTTGCATTGGCACCAGGCCGCTGTCCTGCCGGGTGAGAAACAATAGATTGTCGACGAGTCGTCCGAGTCGACGGGTCAGGCGCTCGATCACCTGCAGCTGATTCTGTTGAAAGTCGACATCGGGCTCGGGATCAGACAGGGCAACCTGCACATTGGTTTGAATCACAGCAATGGGGTTGCGCAGCTCGTGGGAGGCATCGGCAGTAAACTGCTTGAGCTGCTGGTAAGAATCGCGCACGGGGGCCATGGCGAGCCCCGATAACAGCCAGCCGATAGCGGCGGTGGCAACGATTGCCGTAGCCGACCAAAAACTGAGATCAATGATTAGCTGTCGGCTGGGTTTGCTG
>JBCBQD010000066.1:0-23269 GCA_039820425.1 Cyanobacteria bacterium J06635_1 | reverse complement strand
GGCCTCACCGGCCCCCAGGGTAACCACGGCGAAGATGTCAAAGAATATTACTTTTACTTAGACAGCACGCCGACCCATTCCTACCTGAAATATCTCTACAAATATCCCCAGGCGGCGTATCCCTATGAGTCGCTGGTTGCAGAAAACGGGGTGCGATCGCGCCAAGCGTTAGAGTTTGAGCTGTTGGATACGGGGGTATTTGACGAAAATCGCTATTTTGATGTGGTGGTCGAGTATGCCAAAGCCACCCCGGAGGATCTGCTGATCCAGATCCAGATCACCAATCGCGGCCCTGAGACCAAACCAATCCACCTGCTGCCGACCCTCTGGTTTCGAAATACCTGGTCCTGGCAGCCGGAGGTTGAGAAACCGTTTCTAAAAGTATTTGAAGCAGATGAAGCACAAAGTGTGGTAGAAGCCAGCCATGCCGAGATGGGGCAGCGGTGGTTGTACTGTGAAGGGGCGAAGGGGAAAGGGGGGGAGGGCGAAAGGCGAAGGGCGAAGGGGGGAGAGTGGCTGCTGTTTACTGAGAATGAGACGAACTACGAGCGGCTGTTTGATACGGGGAATGCGTCACCCTATGTGAAGGATGGGATTAATGGTTATGTGGTAGATGGGCAGGCGGACGCGGTTAATCCGCAGCAGATGGGGACAAAGGTATCGCCCCATTATCGTTTTGACCTGGCTCCTGGAGAGACTAAGACGGTAAGGTTAAGACTTTGCGATCGCATTCTCACGAACAGTTTTGATGAACAGTTTGACATCATCTTTCAAACCCGTCGGCAGGAAGCGGATGAATTTTATCAGCACCTGACCCCGTTCTCGATGGATGAGCAAGCCCGTAACCTGCAGCGTCAGGCCTTTGCCGGGTTACTGTGGAGCAAACAGTTTTACTATTACAAAATCGAAGACTGGCTCAAGGGTGATCCGGGCAGCCCCCCGCCGCCTGAGTCTCGAAAACAGGGTCGCAATGACGCCTGGATACATCTCCACACCGAAGACATTATCTCCATGCCCGACAAGTGGGAGTATCCCTGGTTTGCAGCTTGGGATCTGGCCTTTCACGTGCTGCCCCTGGCGATGCTCGACCCTGAGTTTGCTAAGGACCAACTCGATATTATGACCCGAGAATGGTATATGCACCCCAATGGTCAGCTCCCCGCCTATGAGTGGGCCTTTGGGGACGTTAACCCCCCAGTCCATGCCTGGGCCACCTGGCGGGTTTATAAAATTGAGCAAAAAAGGGTTGGTAAAGGCGATCGACAGTTTTTGGAGAGAGTCTTTCAAAAGCTGTTGCTCAACTTTACCTGGTGGGTCAACCGCAAAGATTTTGAAGGCAACAATGTGTTTGAGGGGGGCTTTTTGGGCCTCGACAACATTGGCGTCTTTGACCGCAGCGCCCCCCTGCCCACGGGCGGCTTTATCGAACAGGCTGACGGTACCAGTTGGATGGCGATGTACTGCCTTAACATGCTCACCATTGCCCTAGAGTTGGCCCAGGAAAATTCTGTCTACGAAGACATGGCGACCAAGTTTTTTGAGCATTTTCTCTATATTGCCGATGCGATGAACCACATTGGCGATGGCACCTCCCAAAAAAAGACCCAGCTCTGGGACAACGAAGATGGTTTCTTTTACGACGTGCTCCATTTTCCCGACGGGCAGCGCGTCAAGCTTAAGGTGCGCTCGATGGTGGGCCTGATCCCCCTGTTTGCTGTCACCACCTTAGAGCCTGATCTGCTGGAGCGCGTTCCCAACTTTAAACAACGTCTGGAATGGTTTATCGCCAATCGGGCTGACCTCAAGCATAATGTTGCCTGTATGGAATCACCCGGTGTCGGTGCCCGCCGGATGCTGGCGCTGTGCTATGCCACCCTGGATCGGGTTGAGACGGGCGATAAACTACGCCAAATCCTCACCAAACTCCTCGATGAGACTGAATTTTTGAGCGATTACGGGATTCGCGCCCTCTCCAAATTTCACGAAAGCAATCCCTATATCTTTTACGTCAATGACCAGGCCCATCGAGTAGACTATGAACCCGCCGAATCGAGCAGCGGATTGTTTGGCGGCAATTCCAACTGGCGCGGTCCGATTTGGTTCCCGGTCAACTATCTATTGATCGAGTCGCTGCAAAAGTTTCACCACTACCTCGGTGATGGGTTTAAGGTCGAGTGCCCCACTGGCTCTGGTCACTGGCTGACCCTGTGGGAAGTGGCCGACGAGATCTCCCACAGGCTCACCCGGATCTTTCTCGCCGACGAGACGGGGCAGCGACCTGTTTATGGCAACCTTGCCCCGTTTCAAACCGATCCCCACTGGCAGGATCTGATTCTGTTCTATGAATATTTCCATGGGGATAACGGGGCAGGCATCGGGGCCAGCCATCAAACCGGATGGACCGGGCTGGTCGCTAAACTCATCCAGCAGTCCTATGAGTATGGTCAACCTAGCTAATCGCCTGCCACATCAAATACGCCACGCTGAGGCCAATAAACAACAAACTGGGGGCAACCCAGGTGGCTGTTTGCTCCGTTTGATGATGAATCTGGGTACAGCCACTGTAGAGCGTCAGCAAGGTGAGCATCATGGCAAATAGCCCCACTAACCCGCCCAGCCAGGGTGACACAATCAGGGCGACGGGCACCAGCAAGGCAAAAATACCCAGGGGTAGGACGGTCGCCCCGGCAATGAAAATATCGCCCGCCCAGCGCCCCCGCCGTCGAAACCAACTGCGACTAAAGGCCAGAATGACCGCTAAGCCCAAAAAGACCGTGCCGCCCGTGACCCAAAGATTTAGCAAAATCCTCGACGTTGCTACCCTTTCAGCCTGGGTGACGCCGCTGGACAACTGATAGCCGCTCAGGGTAAAACAAAGATTCGCGACCATGGCGAATAGACAACCCACCTGCGTGGCCTGACGCGGCAGCAGTCGATCATAGAGAGGCAGCATTTCACCGGCAGGGTTGGTCAGAATAGCCAAGAAAAGTTGCAAAAAGCGCCCTGGTCGGGGGGCTTTGAGAGGGTGGCCTTGACTGGGCTCGCCCTGACCTCGCTGGAATTTGCCTAATTTGAAAGTTCCCCGCTTAAACTGGCTGCCTGACTTGATCTTGCTGAGGTGGGTCTGCACCCGACGCAGACCGATTAAATCTCCCTGATCTTCAAAGTAACGAACGGCGGTGTGAAAATCAGCAATGGCTGCATCGTTTTCTTGAATGTCTTCATGGGCGATGCCTCGCTGATAGTAAAACTGCGGTTCATCACGCTCTAGTGCGATCGCATCGGTAAAGGCCGCGATCGCACTTTGGGTATACCCCAGTCGATAGCGCCCCAACCCCAAGTAGTAATACGCTTGAGCGTTTTGGCGCTCAAGCCTGAGCACCTGTTGACAGTCGACCAGCACCCCAGCGTCGTCGCCCAACACATAGCGAACCTGGGCCCGCCGCAGGTAGGCCTCCAAAAAATCAGGCTGCCGCTGAATCGCCTCGGTATAATCGTCTAAAGCCGCTTGGTAGCTGCGAGATAGGGCCTGATTGATGCCCCGAATATAAAAATCTTGAGGGGTTTGGGGGGCATTGAGCGGATCTTGCCAATCTTCAGTCAAGTGACCGCTGTCATAGCGCTGACGCTGAACCGCATCAGTTAAAACGTCATAGGCCTCACGGATGGCCCGAAACTGATCCAACGCCTCTGGATTATTTGGATTGAGATCAGGATGATATCGCCGGGCCAGCCGACGAAAGGCCGCTTTAATATCAGCTCGGCTGGCCCGTTTAGAGACCTGCAGCCGTTCATAGTAATCATCCGAGGGGGTGGACATCGGCAGCTAGCTGAGTACTTTCTATAGCCGTCACATAGCTATCCTAATCCATCCCTTTGCAACCTACAGTCGTATGCCAGGGTTTCTGCCTGTAAAAAAAGGTTTCCCCCTTTGCCTTATGCCCAGGCGCATGCCCGTAGGGTTTTAAGGAGGATTAAGGGGGGGCAGGCAGGATTTCTGCCTACTAATTGAGATCTATGGATTAGACCCTAACCGTCCTAAATCGAAACCCAGCCAAACCAGGACAGAATGACCGCCAGCAGCGTCAAGCTCAAGACACCCGCCATTGCATACGTAAACAACGCCCCCAACTTACGGACCCCTTCGGGCGGTAGCTCACTGCCCCCGACCAAACCAGACACAGCGCGTGTTGACGAAAAATCATTGCCTAGGGCTTTGAGTTGGGCCAGATGATTATCGTCATAGCGAGCCATATGGGCAAAGCTGACTTCACCCCGATCATGCTGAGGCAAGATGCGTCGCCGCTGGTAGGGCACGACATCCTCCCCAAAAGTTTGCTGATATTCTTCACTATCGAGCAGGGCGTCCACAAAGCCTGCGATCCCCTGGGTCATCAGCACCGCTGACCAGGCCAACTGTTCTCTCTGGTCGTAGACATCGCGGCCGAGTACCCGCTGGATGCACATTTGTACAAAGCGATAGTTATTATTGCACTCATAGTTACGGCGTTTGAAACTGTCCGATAGCAATAGACCCCGAATGAACTCTCGAACCGTGATCTGGTGCGATCGCAGCTGAGATTCTAAAAACGTAGCTCGATTGCTCTTGAGCATCTGCTGCTCATTAAAGATCTGCCGATATGCGCCCGCGATCACACCGTCGATATCTTGTAGGTCAGCAATCTGATTATTGGTAAACAGCCTGGGTTGCTCATCCCCCGCCACATCAAAACCAGAAACTCGGTGATTACGGCTGGCAACTGGATAGTCAATTAACGGTAAAACCACTGTATTGAACCCCTTTATATAGCTAGCGTTTAAACAGGGACAGCCCTGTCGTACAAGCAACGGCATTGATCGAACGCCTCGAATGATATAGCGCTTTCTCAATAGCTGAGTATATTTGCTCAGCACTCATTTCTAGACTCTATCGAGCTAGGGAACCTATCTAAACAATTCCTTAACCATTTGTGACGTTGCAACACCTACCGCAACATTGATGCTCAGTTTTGGATGCTCAGTTTTGGATGCCCAGTTTTGGATGCCCAGTTTTGGATGCCCAGTTTTGGATGCTCAGTTTTGGGATAAGTGATGGGTAAATTGACGAATTGCGAATATCTTGCACTGGGCGCACGCCGCGACACCCTTACATTCTCACTACCCATTACCCTCTACCCTCTACTCTCTACTCACTACCCATTACCCTCTACTCAATCAAAACCTTGGCCTTGCATTGACTTATATCAATAACCCCTGATATGCAAAGGATCTAGTTTCACTGATACCGTTTCCAGAGCCTGTAATAAGAAGTTGAGTACAATCAACGCCTTAACCATGCCACCCCCTAATAAAGTTGGCCGTGCCAGCGAATATTTCATAGAATCGGGAAAACCCCACCAGGCTGTCAATTTTGACAGTCTCTGCCAGGCATTGCCCTGTCCGTTTACGCAGGCATTGGGCGGTTTTGTAATGTTTCCCTGGGTGTGCTCCCGATAGGCCATATCCGCGTTGAAGATTGAAACGGGCAACATGACCTGCTGTCGCTGATTTAAGCAGTGACTGCTAAATCAGCGAGTGTTAGATGCTGAAGTTAAAGGTCAAAACAGTGGCTGGCTAGAGGGCCGAGCGTACAGTTAGTTATCGTTAAACGCTTCCTATAAGCTGCTAACTTCGGTTGGAATTTGCACTATCAAATAGGTTGATGTTCAACGATCAATATGTCCAAAAAATCTATCCTGCCAAATTACTTAATACAGTAACAGAAGAGTATGGGAGTGGACTTTTAGAAATCACAAGCGGATCGGTCTGTTGGAAAATATATCTGGAAAATCGTCGATTATTTTACGTCTCTTATGCCATCAAAGGGCATCCAAAAATTGTCCTTGATCGGCTAAAGCAGCACATTTATCGACTAAATTTCGGGAATGCGATCGCAGCCTTTGAAAGCAGTGTTCAAGAAAAACTTTCTCAAAGCTTAGATGGGGTTCAGTTTCCCTATTATCTCGACTATCCAATGTTGATCTGGCTGATTTTTGAGCATCACCTGTCTCCCTCTCAAGCCACGAAATTAGCCCATTTATTATTCAACGAGGCCCTTGAACACCTACTCTGCGTTAGTGTCGGTACTTATCATATGATCCACCATCAAGCACCTACCTTTCAAGGCCTCTATCAGCCCAACCTTTCTTCCCAAATTGAGGTCGGGCAACGTAGGCTAAGCGCCTGGAAACCTTTCAGCCCAAAAGTTTCGTCCATTCATCAGTGCCCCTATCTAATCGATCGATCGACCTTTTGCAACGCTAACATAGATGCCCACACAACTGCCCAATCAAATCTTAAGACTAAGCTTGCTCCAGCCTTAGAAAAGGGGTATAGCTTTTGGCAGCTTGCTACTTTTCTAAAGTGTAGCGAGCTAGAACTGGCGAGGTTTTTATATCCTCATATTTTAAACGGGTCTATTCACCTTAAAAGCCCCGCCTCGCCGTTTGATCAGCTCCCCAGATTCTGGCCAACATCGTCGCCTGTAGCCACCCAATCGCCCCAGCAAAAAACTCAAACCCAAGGGGCACTCAATTTAAAGCCTCTATCCACTCATGTTGCAGACCGATGTCAAAATAGCTACTCTATTGCTTGTATCGATGATAGCCCCAGCACCTTAAACCAGATTGAACATTTTTTAGATGAAGATAATATCTTGATCTTTAAATTTTCTGAGCCAACCAAGGCAGTTTTTCAGATTAGGAAGATCAACCCAGATATTATTTTCTTAGACATTGGTATGCCAAAGGTAAACGGTTATGAGCTATGTCGGATGGTAAAAAATCATCCCTCCACCCAAAACATACCCATTGTCATCATCACCGGGAATCGCGGTGTTTTAAATAAGTCAAAGGCAAAATCAGCAGGGGCATCAGACTACATTACAAAACCCTTTACTAAGTCCGATTTACTGGCTGTCATTGCCAAACATCTCAGGGTCAAACCCAAAGCCACCCCCAAAACCTGGTACAACCGTTGGCAAGCCCCCTATCCGACCATGTGAGCCCTTACCCCAGGGTAAACCGCAGGCCTAGAGATGACTCGCATTATTTTTTGTATAAAGTGTTGTTTTTTGTAAGCAAGTAAGGAAACTCGGCATGAGTAAAGTTCTAGTTGTGGATGATTCTATCGCTGAGTTGGAGCTGATCAGTGAGTACTTGAGACAGAGCGGCTACACCGTCATCATGGCAACCGATGCCCAAGAAGCCCTCAAAAAAGCCTTGGAGCAAAAGCCCGATGCCGTCGTCACTGATTTGGTTATGCCAGGGATGAGCGGCTTAGAGCTTTGCCGTAGCCTCAAAGACTATCCAGAAACCAAAAAGCTTCCTGTGGTTGCATGTACCTCTAAAAATCAGGATATCGATCGCCTATGGGCGATGAAACAGGGCATTAATGTCTACGTGACCAAGCCCGTGACCAAAGATCAAATTATCAGTGCTGTTAAATATAGCTTGAGTCAATGAATGATCTAGCCCTGGCTCCCCAGTTTTCCCCATCGGTCGAACCTCTGGGAGATCCCTACCTCAGCTTCAAGCTGAATGAAGAGATCTCAGCGGTCTTCTCAATGGACCAGGTTCACGAGGTTCTTGTGATCTCACCAGAGCAAGTCACCCCGATGCCTAATATGCCTGCCGGTGTGCTAGGTTTATTGACTCGCCGCAGCCGTGTCATGTGGCTGGTAGACCTACCTCACCTGCTGTTGTCCCAGCCACTCGCGACGGGCAACCCCTCTAGCTTTTACCAATATAAGGTGGTGATTGTGCAGGTCGAGCAACTGTGGCCTACAAATGGCCCGACTGAGGCACCCGGGCGCATCTTACTGGGGTTAGTGGTCTATGCACTCAAAGGCAGCACCCGATTAATAGCGAGCTCAATTAAAGCCCCCCAAAGCCACTTTTCCCCGAGCTTAGCCCCCTATATACGAGGCAGCACCCTCCAAGCTGATCAGATGTTGCTCGTGTTCGACGCCGATGCCATCGCCCGCTCTCCCCTGCTGCACGCTCATTAATGGCCTGCCCATTCGCTATCTACCCAGCTGTTTGCCCAGCGCTCAGCCCAGAAAATCAGTGCTAGTCAAGGTGCAAATCTACCCCGGTGCAATCTACCCCATTCCATGCACCCGCTCCGTCAGGACCTATTGTTGCATCCATTTTGCTAGGACACCATCGCTATGAATTCCCACAAAGACACCTCCTTTAAAGCGTCTAGCAGCCCACTGTCGCCATCTCTACCAAACTCCAACGGGATTCAGCCCCAGATCGGGGACCCTACTTTGAACCCCAGAGGGCTCCCATCCTCTTTAAAGGGGCCCCTGCCTAAGTCAGGTTCATCGCGCTCGTCATCCCGTTCGGCTCCAGTCGGCGGACGGAAAAATCTAAAGGGCAAAACCACCCTCCTCGCCATTGCCCTGGGGACTTTGCCGGTGCTGATCACAGGCAGCGTTGCTACCTGGTTTACCCACTATCAGCTCTCTAAACAAACCATCGAGAAACAGCAGCAGTTGGCTAGCACCATCAGCCTGCAAATCAATAGATTTGCCCCTAAGGCCTCGTCTCAGTTAATCAACCAACAGGCTAATTTAGCCCCCTCTGCCGATGACGTGCAGGTGACCAATGCCCCCCGATTTAGCGTGATGAATCACGCCCCGACGTATTTTGAAACCAACGCGGAGGGCAAAGAGATCCCCATTGCCGCCGACCGAATTGAAATCGATGGGAACAGGGTCAAGATCGATGGTCAGCCCTTTCAGCCCGGCGGTGAAATTATCGTCAAAGAAAATCGGGTGCTGGTGTCAGACGACAATGAGGACATCGGCAAAGAGATTCAAACCCGTTTCCCTAAGTACACAGAGCTACGTAAAAGCGATGTCGTCACGACCACCACAGACGTGGCTGAGGGGAAACCCTATTTGCTCTCCTATATCCCCATGCCCAAGGTCGAAAACCTCAGCAATGATTGGGGCGTGCTGGTTTATGAACCCACTGATATCGCGTTTGCCTATCAGCAAACAGTGCTGCCGATGATGCTCATGGGCACCGCCCTGATCGCGCTCTTAGCTGCCGCTTTAGCTGCATACCTGGCAAACCGGGCGACTAAGCCGATCATCCAGGCCGTCGAAGCCACCAGCCGCCTGGATCAAGGTGCGCTCAATACTCGCTTAGCTGTGCAAGGCACTGGCGAGATGGCGGTCTTGGGCTCCAATATCAACAGCCTCGCTGATCAGCTGCAAGACCTGACGGAGAGTTTAGAAGAAAAATCAGCCCAGCAGCAGGGGGCCGTTCAAGCCCAGGCGGCCATGGTTGAACAACAGCAACAACAGCGCGAAGCCATGCAGCAAGAACTGCTGCGACTTATTCAGGCGGTAGAAGGGGCTGCCGACGGCGATCTGACCGTACGCGCAGAGCTCTCCACCGGAGAAATTGGCATCGTGGCAGATGTCTTTAACTCGGTCATAGAAAACCTGCGTAAAATTGTCCTCCAAGTCAAACACGCCACCACCCAGGTCAACAGCTCCGTCGGCTCAAACCAGGAAGCAATGAGAAGACTGGCCAACAACTCCCTGGAGCAGGTCGATGAAATCTCCCATACCCTGGTTTCTGTCAAACAGATGTCAGAGTCGATTCAGTCGGTGGCCCAGAGTGCGCGACAAGCAGCGGCGGTTGCCCGTAACGCCTCTGGCACTGCCCAAAAGGGTGGACAGGCCATGGATCAAACGGTCAACAGCATTCTGGGGCTGCGCGCCACCGTGGCTGAGACGACTAAAAAAGTTAAGCAACTGGGCGAAGCCTCCCAGCAAATCTCCCAGGTGGTGGGACTGATTAACGAGATTGCCTTAAAAACTAATTTGCTGGCGGTCAACGCTAGTATCGAAGCCGCCCATGCCGGTGAGGAAGGACAAGGCTTTGCTGTTGTCGCAGGTGAGGTGGGTGAGCTAGCCGACCAGTCCGCAGCAGCCACTAAAGAGATTGAGCAAATTGTCAAACATATCCAGGAAGGCACCAAGGAAGTGGTTGAAGCCATGGAGCTCAGCACTACCCAGGTGGTCGAAGGCACCTACCAATTGCACGAAACTAAGGAAAGTCTTGAGGAGATTTTGAGCGTCTCTACCGAGATCGATCAGTTGGTGCAATCTATCTCCGAGGTGACGGTGGCCCAGGCCAGCACCTCTCAGACGGTGACCGATTTGATGAAGCAAATTACGGCTGCCTCGCAGCAAACATCCACCTTTTCTCGACAGGTGGATGGAGCCCTGCGTGAAACGGTCGAAGTGGCTCAAGAGCTTGAATCTGCGATTGGTAAATTCAAAATCGGATAGGCCGTTTAGGGGCAACACCCTGTCGCGATTTTACTGTCCTCACAGTGCGCCTACCCCATTCAGGCCCGCTTTCCCATGAATCAACCTGGTGGATCAGACTATGGCCCAAGATTTAGAACGCCAAGCCCAGCTCAGTTGTCTGGACGAAATTGCCGAATACTTTGACACGATTGAGTCGGTTTTATTGGATCTAACCGAGGCTGGGTTAGACTCCCAACAAATCGATGCCAGCCTGAGGGCTGCCCATACCATTAAGGGACTGGGGGCTATGATTGGCTGCCATCCCCTCGGCGGGTTGGCCCATCGTCTCGAAGATTATTTAAAGATTTTGAAGGCTCGTCAGCACTCCATCCAGATCGATAGTGAGCTGCAAACCTGGCTACTGCTGATCTCTGACCGGATGCGTCAGATTGCCAATTTCTATCGCCAAGACTGTTTGGTAGATGGGGCGTGGATGACTGGCCAGGTGGATCCTGTGCTAGATCAGCTACATGCTCGGTTGGGGGAACTCCAAGAAAGTGACGAAGCGGCCCTGCTGGCCCAGGAAGAAAAGACCGACATCGTTGCGATCATGTTTGAAAGTGAGGTAGACGGTCTGCTGCAGCGATTGGAGGGGGTCTTGGCTGACCCTGAGCTGCCCTGTCTACGTGAAGAGTTAGACATGATCGCCCAGGAATTTGGCGACCTGGGCCAGATGTTGGAGCTTGAGGCCTTTGTTGAGCTGTGTGGCTCAGTGCACAATCATTTATCGGTGGCCCCCCCCGATGGCGTAGAAGCGATCGCACGTCAGGCGGTCAAAGACTGGCGACAGACCCAGGCCCTGATCATGATGGGCAAGGCTGACAATCTGCCCCGACACTTTGAAGTGGGGGCATCACCCAGGGTCTTGTCCACCCCCGTTGAGACTGATTTCGGACAAAATGCTCCTGACTTAGTTGAGGAGCGCCCTTTCCTCAGCGACTTACAAGCCGGGCAACCCGCTGAACCGATTGAAACCGCTGAGACCCTGGAAGCAGATTTACAGGAATTTTTCGATGCCCTGGACTTATCCGAGCAGGAGCGGTCTGAATTGCAAATAGCGGTGGGGAGCTTTGAGTCACCCTCCCCTTCGGCCCCTGATCAGAGCGATATTCCAGAAATTATCACTCCAGAGCCCATCACCTCCGATGTGATTACCCCAGAGCCCATTACCGCTCAACCCTTGGGCGAAACCTTTCCCATTGAGGTGGTACAACCTGGGCCGGGTGACAATCCCAGCCCCGTGGTAACCCCGATCTCGCCACCAGCCCCACAGCCCGATCGACCCGAAAGTATGGTTCGGGTCCCGGTCAGGGTTCTCGCCCACCTCAATGATTTGTTTGGTGAGCTGATCATCCAGCGCAATACGCTCAACTCAAAGGTTGGGCAGCTAAATGCGTTTGTTAACCGGGTCTATCAATACACCGGTACGCTAGAGCGCATCAACGGGGAACTCCACACCCTGTCAAATCGGAAGGCCACGAAAGAAGCGTTACCCCAGTTGCTGTTTGGCAGTGGGGCTAGCCCGTTGGTCAGTCCGCCAGTGACCGGGCCAACAGGCCTTAAATCAAATGGGTTGGCTCGCTATCAGCGCATGTTTGATGCCATGGAGATGGATCGCTACAGCGATTTGCATTTACTCTCCCAGGAGCATAGCGAAACCGTGGTGCGCTTAAAAGAGGCGACGGGGGATATGCGATTTAGTCTGCGGGAGATCAAGCAGGCCAGCGGTGATCTCAATCGCACCACCAAAGAACTCCAAGTGAATGTCACCCGTGCCCGAATGCGACCGCTCTCCGATGTGGTCAAGCAGTTTCCCCGGCTGGTCCGAGATTTATCGGTGCAGTACGGCAAGCAGGTTGATTTTCAGGTCCATGGCAGCGGCACCCTGATTGACCGATATATCTTAGAAAATTTGCGAGATCCGCTCATGCACCTGCTCCACAATGCCTTTGGTCATGGCATTGAGCTACCTGAGGAGCGTCAAGCCGCCGGTAAGTCTCCCCAGGGCAGAATTGAGATTTGGGCCACCCACCGGGGCAATCAAACCCTGATTTCGATCCAGGACGACGGCGCGGGCATTAACTTAGAAAAGGTTCGCGATCGCGCCCTGAGGATGGGGATCGATCGGGCCCTGCTCGATGAAATTGATGAAGCCGAGATCCTGGGTCTGATTTTTGAGCCTGGATTTAGTACTGCTAGCCACGTAACCGATCTCTCCGGTCGGGGCATTGGCATGGACGTGGTACGCACCAACCTGGCCGAAGTCAGGGGCGATATCAAAGTCAACACTCGCCCTGGCGAAGGCACTACCTTTACCATCAGCGTCCCGTTTACACTGTCGACCATCCGGGCGCTGTTGATCGAGGTTGGCAGCATTCGGTTGGCTTTTCCCACCGATGGCCTTCAGGAAATGGTGCGGCTCAAGTCATACCCGGTGCATCGCTCCCCCGGTCAAGAATTTTTGGATTGGGAAGGTTTATCAGTTCCTCTCATCCGGTTAGATCAATGGCTCAAATTTAACTGCCCTCGCAAAATGAGCTACGGCACTACCCAGGCCGTGATTACTGAGCCGGTCGCCTTGATTGTTCGTCAAGAAAACGGGTTAAAAGCCATCTATGTCGATCGATTTTGGGGAGAACGGGAAATCGTCATCCGTCAAATTGAGAATGTGATCGGACTGCCCCCCGGATTTATTGGCTGCACAATTTTAGAAGATGGTCATGCCCTACCCCTGGCAGACGCTGTTAAACTGCTCGATTGGATTGAGACCCAGGCCCTATCCCCGGGCAGCCCCCCTAGCCTTGCCAAGCTGCTCGAAGGGGCCACCGATCAGGTTTCCCCTGGCAATGAGGCCTATGAGCCAGAACCGGTTGATCAGAATGTTCCTTTAAGCGTGCTGGTCGTCGATGACTCGATCAACGCCCGCCGATTTTTAGTCAAGACCTTAGAAAAAGACGGTTATCGGGTAGAACAAGCCAAAGATGGGCAAGAGGCCGTCGAAAAACTCATGCAAGGACTACCGGTACAAGCCGTCCTTTGTGATATCGAAATGCCCCGACTAGACGGCTATGGCTTTTTAGCCGAGGTGAAACCCAACCCCAAATTTAAAGCGCTGCCTGTGATTATGCTGACCTCTCGCAGCAGTGACAAACATCGCCAATTAGCCCTAAATTTAGGGGCTTCTGCCTATTTAACTAAGCCCTATCAGGACCATGAGCTGCTCGAGGCGCTCGAACAGTTAATTCACAGTAATGTGAAATCCTTCTAAAATCACCTGGTTTAAGTAGTCTTACGTAGAGCGTATCCATATACTGAGGCCTATAAGGTGCAGCCCGGTTGCAAATTTAAGTTTGCTACCGTTACTTCTCAGGATTTTGTATACACTTTGCGCTGACCGATATGGCTATTGTTTCTCCCCGTAGGTTAAGGCGATCTAGGGCCCATCAGTTCAAGAAAACGCAGCAGTTAATTGTTTTCCAAATTTGTCAAGATTGGTTTGCGCTACCCATTCAAGCGGTTGCCAGGGTGGTTTCCCTGGGGGATACCTATGGTGACCCCCATGAAATCGGCGCAAGTGTGACCGTTCACCAGGGTCAAGAGATGACTGTCTTAGATGTCAGTCGTCACGTTTTTGGCGAGCCGTCCCATCAGCCTCGCTATCAGTTACCTCCCTCTACAGACGAGGCGGACACCCTTTCTGGTTACTTGATTGTGGCTAAGACCTTGCACAACACCCTGGTGGGCTTACCGGTTAAGGCTCAACCCACCGTTCGCCGGGTGCCACTGTCTGCGTTTAACCCACTGCCGCTCGATTATGTGGCAAAGGTCAATATCCAATGCGTTAGTTCTCTGGTAATCGAGCCTGACCAACAACCGCTTTTTCTGCTCAACACTGAGCTGTTGAGCCAGATTCGTCCCCAGTTGCAACCCATCCCCCAAACCATTCAGGCTTAGCTCGAACAAACTCTCTTGAAAACGATCAATCTGTGATGTTGCCACACCTGTGGCAACATCACTTTTTATTTTTTGCAGATTGATCTATGGAAACCCGATCAGGGTCATAGCTGGGTCAAAACCCTTGTACGGTTAGTTCACAGCAATATAAAATTCTCCTAAAACAATGCGGCTTTGTTAGCCCTCTACAGGAACCCTCTATATACTGACAAGCATCTTCTTCCCTTCAGCTCTGAGCGGTTGAAAATCAATGCTTTCAGCTATTTGGCTGAAGTAATCAAGACCCCATTGCCGTACACTTAGATTCATCGGGTGCAGCTAAGCCGCAAACCTACGTTTGCAATCTAATCTTCTCAGGATTTTCTATACGCTTCATGCACGCTGATATGGCTACTATTGCTCCCCGTAGATTACGACACGCTAAAACGCGTCAATCTAATAAACAACAACTCATTGTTTTTCAAATTGGTCAAGATTCCTTTGCGCTGCCCATTCAAGCGGTTGCCAGGGTAGTTTCTATGGGGGATACCTATGGAGATCCCCATGGAGTCGGTGTGAGTTTGACTGTGCACCAGGGTCGAGAGATGGCGGTGTTAGATGTTGGTCACCATGTTTTTGGTGAGCCCTCTCATCTATCTCGTCGCCCGCTAACCTCCTCCACAGATAAAATCAGCAATGCTTCTGGCTATCTGATTGTTGCTAAGACGCTGCACAATACTCTGATCGGGTTACCCGTGCAGGCTCAACCCACCGTGCGCCAGGTTCCCCTATCTGCGTTTAACCCACTGCCGCTTGATTATGGGGCTAGGGTCAATATTCAGTGTGTGAGTTCTTTGGTGATCGAGCCTGATCACCAAACGATGTTTTTGCTGAACACAGAGCAACTTAGCCAACTCCCTACCCACTCACAACAGACGCAACAAACTGCTCAAGCGTTTGCCTAGCAGTGCGTCAAGCTTAAAATTTCGGTTAGAAAAGCCCCGGAGAGGGGCGGGCACAGAAACACGGAGATTGTTCATTGATGCAGCTCTCCGCGTCTCCCTATCCTCTATCCCGAAATCTCAATCTGTGACCCATGGGCTGTCTTATTAACATCAATGCGAGTCTGGAAAGCTTCGCGAAAGTGGGGCATGTGGGTGACGCTGAGGATGCAGGCAAAGTCGGGTGCGATCGCATTAATCGCCGCAATTAAGCGATCGCACCCGACTTTGTCTTGGGTGCCAAACCCCTCATCGATAATCAGCATTTGCAACGGCATGCCGGACCGCTGGGCCAGTAGTCGGGCCAGCGCTAACCGGATGGCAAAGTTGACCCGGAAGGCTTCCCCCCCGGAGTAGGTTTCGTAGGCGCGGGTGCCCCGGGCATCGGCGATCAAAATGTCGAGGGTGTCGATCAGTTTTTTGCGACTGCGCCCGACCCGCTGGGTGACAAACTGCACATGCAGCTGATGGGCGCTGAGGCGGCCCAAGATTTGGTTGGTTTCCGCTTCGAGCTGGGGCAGCAGATTTTCGATCATCAGGGCCTGGATGCCGTTTTTACCAAAGGCCTGGGCCAGGGTCTGGTAGATCTGTTGTTTGCGGTGGGTCTGCTGGCGAGCCTGTCGCTGTTGCTCAACCTGGGTCTGCACCTGATCCAGCTGCGTTAGCTGCTGTTCAAGTCTGCCTAACTGGGCCAGTTGCGCATCTCGTTGGGGTTGGTCTGCCTGGAGTTGGGTTTCCAGTTCTTGGATAGCAGCCTGGGGATCGGCACTTTCAGCGAGCTGTTGTTGCAGCCGTTGGATTTGGGGTGCGATCGCATCCACTTTTGCCCTTTGGGCAGCTAGCTCAGAGGTAAGACGACTTAACTGTTGCTCAAGGTCAGGCAGCTGTTGCTGGGCCGATTGCCAGGCCTGGTATTGCAGCTGCCAGGGCCGGGCCTGGCGGAGCTGTTCACGCAGCTGTTGGTGATGGGCCAGATTGTAGTCAATGTCAGCAATATGGTGGTCTAGTTCGATCAGCTGCTGGGCCAGGGGATGCTGCTCAAAATCGTCAATCTGTTGCCGGAGTGTTTTTAGCTCAGTCTCAAGGGTTGGCCGCTGCTGCTGACATTGGGCCAACTGCCGCTGCGCCTGCTTTAACTCCGCGCGTTTGGCCTCAGCCCAGCGCAGCTTTTCGACCTGATTACGCGCCAGGGCATGGTCGCGATCGTCATAGTTGAGGGCCCCCAGCGATTGCTCAAGGGCTTGCAGCTCTTGGTGTAGTGTCTCGCCGTAGGTGTGCCCCTGCAGGCAACGCTCAAGATTGGCCCGCTCCGTTTCGACCTTTCGCAACCGACTGTCTACCGTCGCTGAAGACTCGATCTGGGCCTGTAGCTGACCCCGCTGCTGCAACACATCCGCATATTTGGACAGCTCTCCCTCAATCTCTCGGTACTCCTGCCGCAGCACCTGAATCTCGCGTTCAGACACCGCCAGCTGTTCCCGGATCACCCAAATCTGATCCTGCACCGCCTGTCGCTGCTGCTGTTGCGCAACCATCACCCGCTGCCCATGCTCTTGCAGAGGGCGATCGCATAGGGGACAGACGGCATGGGGCTCAGCCAGTAGCTTAATTTTTTGATCAATTTGGGCCAGCTGCACTTCATAGTTGCGCTGATCGGCCTGCAGGCGTTCCATAAAACTGCGGCGTTCTTGCCCTTTGAGGCGCACCTGCTCCTGATAGGTGCGCCGTTGTTCTAAATAACTGAGTCGATGACTGATATCTTGCACCGCCTGCATCAGTTGAGGTTGGACCTGTTGCTGGGTCTGGAGCTGTTGCTGGGTGACAATCATCTCGTCCAGCCGGGCCGATAGACGTGCTGCCGCTCGATCAATCTCGGTCTGCAGCTGTTGCTGACGCTGACGTAGGGGGGTGACCTTTAACTGCTGCTGATCAAGGGTCTGCAAATGCTGTCGAGCCTGCTCAAGCTGCCCCCAGGCCGCCTCAACTTCCTCTTGTTTGTTGAGTACCTGCTGCAGGGTCTGAAGCCTCTCGTCAAGGGCGTCTAACCGCAGCTGACGGATTTGATATTGTGACTCCAGATGACCCAGCGCTTCTAGTTTTTGTTGCTGCAGTTGGGCCCGCTTTGCTTGGGCAAGCTGGTGGGCCTGACACTTGAGGCTGATCTGCTCTTCTGCCACCATCAGCTGTTGCAGGGTACGGTAGCCCGTGGTGATGTCATCGGTGCGCGTCAGCAGCGCCCGCACCTGATCAACCTGGGCCTGGGTCGTCTCTAAAGCTTGTTGCCGCTGGGTGCAGGCCTGCTGATCGTGGTGAGACTGCTGCTGGGCCAGAGCTAATGCTTGTTGCCAGGTTTGTCGCTGGCGCTGCTGGGTTTGTAGCTGGGTCAGCTGCCGCTGCTGGGCTTGATGGTGGGTTTGGGCAACGGCGATGGTTTCCTGAAGCTGGGCGTAGTCAGCCCTAATCGCATCCTGCTGCTGGAGCTGGGTCTCGAGTTGTTCTAAGGTTGTCTCCAGCAGGTTGGCCTGGGCTTTGTAGTCACGCCCCTGCTCCTTGGCCTGCTCGGCCAGCCGATCGTAGTGATCGAGCTTGAGCAAATCCGTCAGGATTTGTTTGCGTTCGCTGGGGCGCTTGAGCATAAACTCATCGGCCCGACCCTGGCGCAGATAGGCGGAGTTTACAAAGGTATCGTAGTCGATTTTGAGATGCTGCAAGATCAGCAGCTGGGTCGCTCGAATCCCGCGCTGGGTGAGCGGCCGAAACCCTGACTCTGTCTCAATCTGAAATTCTAAAAAACTGCTCTGGTGACGACGGCGAGACCTCAAGACGCGATAGGTCTGCTGACCGTGCTCAAAGGTAAAGTCAACCTTGGCCTCCGCTGCCCCCAGATGTACGACGTCATCCTCGGTGGCAACTCGGCTCTGCCCCCACACCGCCCAGCCAATCGCCTCTAACAACGACGACTTGCCCGCCCCGTTGGGGCCACAAATGCAGGCAACATGCAGCCCACGAAAGTCGAGGGTGACATCGCGGTAGCTCAGAAAGTTTTGCAGGGTCAGCCGTCTCGGGATCATGTTGGGACGAGCCGGTGTGCTTAACCCAACTATTTTAACAAGTACATACGATCTTTAGTACAACCGATCTGAATTTTAAATGGGTGCGATCGCACCGATCCGCTTTACTTATCGGTCCCCAGGCCAGGTTCCGTATGAGATCGGGCCAGTGCTTGTAAAAATTCTAACCTCAAGTGCACCAGGCCTTAGGCTAATGCCCAGGCCACAGCTTCTTGGGCATGGATAGCGGTGGTATCAAACAAAGGGATATCTGTATGGGCTTGCTGAACCAGCATGACAATCTCAGTGCAGCCTTCGATAATGCCCTCTGCCCCTGCCTCGCGCATTTGCGCCATAATGCTCAGATAGGTTTGTCTCGAGTCTGCTTTGACAATGCCGAGACATAGCTCATCGTAGATGATGTGATGAACCCTCTGGCGATCCTCTGCGGAGGGCAAAATCACATTTAGGCCATGGCGATCGCTCAAACGACCCCTGTAAAAATCCTCCTCCATGGTGAACTGTGTGCCTAGCAAGCCAACCGTGGTTATATTTTTCTGCTTGATCTGATTCGCAGTGGCATCGGCGATGTGCAAAATGGGGATAGAGATACCTTGCTCAATCTGTGGGGCCACCTTATGCATGGTATTTGTACAAATCAGCAGAAAATCGGCCCCCGCTGCTTCAATTTGTTGGGCTGCTTTTGTGAGAATATCCCCAGCGTGTGCCCACTCGCCGCGATGTTGCAGCGCTTCAATTTCTTGAAAATCAACACTCACCATCGCGATGCGGGCTGAGTGTAAGCCACCCAGCTGACGTTTGACGGCTTCATTAATCTCTCGGTAATACAGCTCGGTACTTTCCCAACTCATTCCCCCTAAAAGACCAATTGTTTTCATGGGCTCACCTCATTTCGATCAGACGACAGAACACCCCATTGCCCAAATTGCCCTCGATTGCGGCTTCGACCCCTTTGGCCAAAACCACGGGCTAAAAATGGGGGTACAGTCGTCAGACCGCCAACTGCTTCAGTGTCTTCAACAATTCTTGCTCATTATAAGGCTTTGAAAAATAAGCGGTTGCGCCCAGATTCATTGCCAATTTACGGTGTTTTTCACTGCTCCGAGAGGTTAACATCACAATCGGCAATGTACTAAAGTCTGGCTGGCGTTCTCAGCAACCGTCTGAATTGACTCACCCATTTCTTCAACCGCAGCCATCGTGGACTACATCGATTGGGCCTCTGACACTGCCTGATCGGCCAGCATGAGACCAGAAAAAACAATAAAAAAGCAGGGCTTACACCCTGCTTTTCAAAGCTTGACAAGGAGCAGTTATCTTACTCGTCGTCATCTTCGTCATCGTCAGACGGATATTCAAAACTGTTGGAGCGATTTGTCAGCACAGACTTACCGAGGGACAGTGCTTGCTCTGCGGCCAAAGCAGCTTTGCGTTTCCAAGTTGCTCTGCGCATGCTCCGCTTAGATTTAGATGTTCTCTTCTTGGGAACTGCCATGGACCTATCTCAAAAAATCGGACAACCTTGCCAGTATAGCTTATTTAACAACGCTCATCACAAGTTTATTGATCAGCACTTTACTGATTAGATACATCACCACTCAATGCACCGTCAAATAAATCACGGGCCATGCGATAGTAGGTAGCCCAGTATCGGGTCTCTGGGCGGTTGCGCCACTGGCTGCGATCCACCTCCAGATTCAACACCGGGATCGAGAGACCTTCGCTTTCGGCAATGACGTTAATGGCCACTTCTGTGATCAGCAAATCCTGATCAAAACTTCGCTGGGCACCGGCTCGGGCTGCCATCTCGGCTCGGCGGATAAAGGTATCGTAGGTTTCGCCGCGCTCGCGGGTCAAAAACAGGTCGAGGCGCGCCACATAGGCACAGGCCGTTTTAGGCATGATCAGCGCCTCGGTTAGCCACAGGCTGCCGGTGACCCCGAGCAGGGCTGCTAATCCGAGGGGGGTGACGGTGCTACGCCAGCGATGGGAAAAGATTTTCAGGGCGCAACGCAGGGGGTGTCGCAAGTGGGACCGCTTCATGGGAGGTTTCAAACGCTAAAAAAAGGCTATGTAACGCAAACAGTATAGAGAAGATGGACTCACGTCAAACTTTCCCAGTTTAGACCCAGAAGTTATCAACGGTCTCTGATTTGATCTGAGTCGGGACAACTACATCCTAACCAGCCCTCTCCCAATCAGGCTCCCCCCACTATTGCAGCAAAAATTAAACAATTAAAGGGCACAAATTGGCAAACGTGCATTACCATGTTGCAGCATATCGCAGCAAAGCTTATGCATGGCCTGTGTGAATTCGCAATTGGGGAGCGGTCGAATGGCAAACTGGGCAATTATCGTCGGGATTGAAGAGTATCAGTTTTTGCAGTCGTTGATGCATTCGCAAAATGATGCGATTGAGCTGCGAAAGTTTCTGATTGAGGAAGCGGGTTTTGTGCCTGAGCAATGCCTTTTATTTACCAACATTGCCCCATCAACCGAGGCGGAGGCACTACCCCCCACCCAACAAACCCTCGAAAAACGCCTGATCGAAGTTTGCCAGGATCAGGTCGCCGATGGCGATTTGCTGTGGTTTTTCTTTAGTGGCTATGGGGTCCAGGCTGACGGGAAAGACTATCTGATGCCCATTGACGGTGACCCGGCCCAAATTGAGAAAACGGCGATTGCGATCGCAGATGTCATTGATGCCCTCAGCCATACCCCTACCCGTAATATTGTCATGGCCCTGGATATCAACCGCAGCCAGGGGGCCCTACCCGACCAAAACATTGGCGCTCACACGATTGACCTGGCTAAGTCAGCCGAGATTCCGTTGTTGCTCTCCTGTGAGCCTGATCAGTTTTCCCACGAAACCCTGGCGGTGCGCCACGGCCTATTTACAGCGGCGATGCTTGAGGGTTTGCGCTACCAGGGCTGTGTCACCTTGGGGCATCTGGCCGACTACCTCAAAGACCGACTGCCCGAGCTATGCGATCACCACTGGAGACCTATTCAAAACCCGGTGGCGGTGTTTTCCGATGCTCAAAAGTTTTCACTGGTGGTGCCCCAGTCGGTCGCAGCCGTCCTACCCAACGTAGATCTCGAAGGTCTGGACTCCGCCCAGGGGGGTGACTTGGACTCTAGTATGGGCTTTGACAGCGAGGGCAGCAGCGCTGGCGGCGAATCGGTCTTTGACGAGGTGGCTGGCCTGAATGAACCCCTCGGCGATGTTGAAATCGGCCATGAGGACATCCCTGAACTCACCACGGACAGCGACGACATTGTTTTTGAGCTGCGCGAAGACGAAGAAGATATCTCGGACGTGACCACCACGGTCGATGTCCCTGAATCCAGTGAGCCTGCCCGTCGGGTGACCAATGGCAAAACGGGAGGCGCATTACAAAGCCTGGGCTTGCTAGGGCTGCTGCTGTTGTTGCTGGCTGCCCTACTGCGCAATCAACCGTTCATGAGAGAGGCCCTGTCTCAGCTCTCTTTACCGGCCTGGCTTGACTGGCTAGCCCTTGATCAAGACGCTGATCAACCCAATGGTCAACCCCCAGCCAACGGCACCCCTGACCCGTCAACCGAGCCTATCGGGGGGGACGAGACAACTGGCACTCCCGACGACACCGCCCCTGGCAGTATCGGTGATACCGCCGAGGGTGACCCCCCTCGGACGGGGCAGAACGGTGCCCCAAGCACCGAAGACGCTGCCACAGCCGCTGAGAACACCGATACGACGGATGAAGAGGTGACGGGTGAAACGCCCACGGGTGAAGATACGACGGATGAAGATGCGGCTACAGCGGATGGGAGCAGTGGCCCCCTTGACGAGAATGCGACTGACGGGGATATCGTGAGTGAGCCTGGCGCAGCTGACGGCGGCGGTGAGGGAACCGAGAGTCCTAGGGCAGCTAGTAACACCCCCCCCAGCGGAGCTGGCAGCGGCGAGGGCGATGCCCCTCAAGCCAACGCGGCGGTCTTAGACGATGCTCGCCGGTTGATCCAACCCAACCAGGCTCACCAGTTTGCCGAGGCCATTGCCCAGGCTCGTCAAATTTCCCCAGGACAGCGCTACTATGACGAAGCCCAGGCTGACATTGATCGCTGGAGCCAGGTGATCTTAGATCTCTCCGAGGGGCGTGCCTCTAGCGGTAACCTCGACGGTGCGATCGCAGCGGCCCAGTTAGTCCCCAGAGATCGCCAGGCACTTTACCAACAGGCTCAGCAGCGCATTGCTTTTTGGCAACAGCGCCAGCGCAGCCGAGCCCTCATCCGCGCCGCCCAAGAGATTCCACGCATTGGGCAGTCCAGCTCGTACCAGCGCGGCATCATCGAGTTGCAAAAGGTGCCCGCCAACCAGCCTGAATACCAAACCGCCCAGGCCCTGATCGATGATTGGAGCCAAAAAATGCTCAGCATCGCCCGTGCCCGCGCTGCCCAGGGGCGGGTCGGAGATGCAATCCAGGCAGCGGAGCTAATTCCCAGGGGAACGGCAGCCCATGGCCAGGCTCAAAGTGATATTAGTCGCTGGCAAGGGGAGTAGAGGAGACATTAGGAGTCAGGAGTCAGGAGCCAGCCAGGAGCGAAACAATTATGCATCCTTCTCGTATTGAGCCCGGTCCGGGTCAGGAGTCAGTTTGGGACTATCCCAGGCCCCCCGCTATTGAGGCGATGAATCAACATATTCGCGTTGTCTTTAACGATGTGGTGATTGCAGAGACGCGGCACGCCCAGCGAGTGCTTGAAACCAGCCATCCGCCGGTTTACTACATCTCCCCCGCTGACATTCAAATGCAGTACTTGGTGTCGACGCCAAAGGCTACCTTCTGTGAATGGAAAGGCACAGCCAGCTACTACACGGTGACGGTGGGGGACCGCACAGCGGAGAA
>JBCBQD010000065.1:0-23483 GCA_039820425.1 Cyanobacteria bacterium J06635_1 | reverse complement strand
CTAAAACTTATAAGGAGCTGGAGGTATCTCCAGCTCCTTTCTTTAGCAAACTGGTACATCACAGATGTTCCATCTCAAAGGAAGATCAAACCAGCAGCAGAAACAATATCCACCCCAAACCCAGAGACGTAAGAATGGTCAAAAATCCACCAGACTCTTGCTGAGCTTGTTTATTCTTTTGCTGAATAGCTTCAATTTTCCGCTTAAAATCACAATTCAAACAGCAATACATATCATCTGTGTGCCTGACAATACTTTGTTCATGACACTTGGGACATTCGGTTCCGGCATGGTTCGTTGGCGAAGGCTTTGAAATAGTAGACTGAGCACCAAATTTCATAGGATCACCTCAAGCGCAAGTTACAGCAAGAATTAGATGACGGGCAACAACAACAGTCATGGTGGGCACTGTTCAGAGTTTCAACAAAACCCACCTTTGAAAGGCTTACCCCCATTTCAACAAGGATTTTTGAGATCGACAATACATGTGCAAGAAGTTTCACAGGCTCACAGGCAATTACACTTTTCTCAGTGGTTTTAAGCTATAAACCCGTCAATTTCAATACACTCCCCACAGGGAATATTTTGTTAAGTGTTCGTTTAAACACGCATTTGTGAAGTCAATTCATGTTAACTTCACAAATGTGTATGTTAGTAATCGTGAACGTTTGTGCCAGACTTTCATACAAAGTTGAAAGAGCTAAGCCCAAGACGCAGAGAGGTTCTTCAGCGTTGGTTGGCAGGTCAAACCGACAGGCAGATAGCAGCGGAACTGGTCATTACAGAGGGCACGGTTCGCAAACATTTTGAGTCGCTGATCAAGCTTTTCTTAGGCTCGCGTCTTTATCCTGACAACCGTTCCAGGCGGGATGAGTTGAAGGATCTGTTTCGTCAACAGCGCCCTGATATGGTTAAGGGTTTTGTTGAGCAGTCATCCACGCTCAGACCGGACCAAACAGTGGCAGGTCAGCCTTTTTGGTCCGCAGGCAGACCAGGTATTCGCCATGAAGACATCCTAGTCAATCCCTATGATCCCTGGACCCCAGCCGGGACAAATCGCTTTGTGGGACGACAGCTCTGGTTAAGACGGCTGCAAATCGCCTTAGAAGATCGCCACAGCGTTTCTATCGTGGGCGATTGGCGCATTGGCAAAACCTCTGTCTTAAAAGCATGGGCCAGACAGCTCGAAAAACGCGGACGCATTGTCAAATTTGTCAGCGGGGAAGAAGCAGCAGGGGCCTCGCAAGAAGCATTCGTCTCCGCCATTACCGAGCGGCCTCTAACCACATCGGATGCTGATGTCGCAGCCAATGCACTGCTGCGCTGGGCGCAGCAGGTGGCACTGCCAAATATTCCCCCCGTGATTATCGTTGACGAAACCGACGGACTGATTAGCCGCTGTGATTACCGTTTTTTTGAGCGGCTGCGGGCCATGCTCGGCCAGGTCTTGTTTGTAATGGCCTCACGCCAAAAATTGGTGGAGGTATTTGAGGAAGTCATGGGCAAAACCTCCCCGTTTACCAATCGGTTGCAAGAGCATCAACTAGGGCTATTAGAACCTGAAGAAGCGGCCACAATTATCGGTTGGGGGACGTATATCTTTCAAACCGAAGGGGCCCAACTTTTACAAACCTGGGCCGGGCAGCATCCTTTTTATCTACAGCTACTGGGGCGATACCTGGTCGAGGCCTGCCACGAGGGGCAATCGTTTGAGGATGCGTTAGATCGCTTTATGAACGAAGCGTTTTCTCGATTACACAGTCAGTGGAATGTGCTAAACGAGCGAGAACAAGCAGACCTCTATGAATATATCAATACGGGGCAGCCCGTAGGTCGTAGATCGCTGCGTATGCGGGGGATGGTCACCGCTCAGGGTGAGCCGTTTGGGCAACTTTTGATCGAATGGTTGAGGGAGCAAAGATAGTGAACCACGCTCCAAAACTACCGGGAGCATTTCATCTCCTATGGATGCTCTTTATGCAACCGGTTGAGCTATGCGAACGACTCAAAACGTTTGCCATTTATGAGCCTAATGCCAACCTCTTAAAACTGTGGCATGGCCATCGCGAACAAAAGCGATATGCCCAACAAATGCTACTGCTGTTGTTGGGTCTGGTGCCGATTGCGATCGCAGCCGTTGTAGGGGGCATCACTTACATCGACCCTACCCCCATTAACCCGATTAACTCGAAAATTTTGATCATTAGTCTCGCACTGAGCCTTTTAATCGGCATTGGCATTGGCACCATTGGCAGTCTAGCGATAGGGCTCTTACTTGAAATCAATATTGCCCTGTTTGGGATGATAGCCACCTTTCAAATTTCGGGACTAGAGACTGATATCAGATGGGGAGCTGCCATTGGACTCACGCTTGGAAACACGGTTGCCATCGCCTACAGCCTATTCACAGGCATCATCTTAGATTTTTTCTCCCTTGTCATCCTCAGCATGGCAATCGCGTTGGTGCCCTATCTTGCCCCAATCATTGTGGCGGCTTTGGGGATTTCAGAAGGGGGCTCTGGCCCAGACCCCAACATGATTATTCCAGCGGGTTTAGCGTCTCTCTTTGCCACTTCTCGGATACTGTTTTATCCGCTCGAAGCCCTGATTTCTATTGTCCTTTTCTCAATCCAGAAAGTTCTCAGAAAATTCTCGAGTCTGTCAACGCTAAGGCTATCCCCAATTTATTGGCACGAACTTAGCTATTTCCGGTATCCCTTTCTGTCTAGACATATTTTCTCGACGGCCCTCAGAAATAAGTGGCTTGCCCGCCAGGCCATCCGTCGATGTACCTTGTCCGCTGGGCAAAAAAACATCAGTCGCACCACTATCACCCGGTTACAAGCCTGGGAACTTACCCAGCAGGCTAAACATAGAAAGTTTAGTCAAACTATGGCACTGCAAGGAGATTGGTTGCCAGGCACTGACAATGCTGGTAGCATTTTCTGGGCCTTTAAAGAGGTCGCCATTTATCTCAATGAAGCCGCGAATGTCTCCTTTCCCTATCGCCGTATTCAGCATCTAGAAACGGCCCAAATTGCCCTCAAAAAACTAGAAAATACAATCCTGGCCAACGAGTCTGCGGACTCGCATATTTTTTACCCTGCGCTTAAAACCTGGCAAGACTTGGTCAAAAACTACCGTCAGGAAACCGAAGCTGATGCCAAACAACACATCCCAAACGTGTTTCAAATCGATGCTGGCATTGGGGAAGGTCTTGACACCTTGTGGGGGCGTGAAGACGTTGTGCAGTCGATTCATGATGCCATCTGTCTGCCCCATCAAAGCCGACTGGTCACCCTATTTAGCCCCCAAAAGTTCGGCAAAACTTCTCTGCTAAAGGCATTACCCAATTTGCTGCCTGACCTGATCTGCATTTTTTTGGATGTTCAAGACAATATAGTCAGATCGTCCCACGAATTTTTCCAAGCTCTCGCAGATCAAACCCAACAGCAGGCAAAAGGGCTATACAACCTTGAGCTACCGCCTTTATCTATGGGAGAAGGTTACAAAACCTTTCAAGTCTGGTTTGAGCGGCTCGAAAAGTTTTGCGATCGCCCAATCTTGTTCTGCATTGATGAATTTGAGGGGATAGAAGAGAGCTTGAGCAAGCAGGATCTAAACATCACCTTAAAAATTGTGCGGTTTACGACTCGAAAACAATATCACATCGGCTGGTTGTTTGCGGGTAATACCACTCTGGAAGATATGGCTGATGCCTGGTATAAACATCTCGGCCATTGCCAGGAGCTAAAACTCGATTATCTAAGCCAAACGTCAGCCCAGAAACTATTAACCCAACCCATGCCTATTTTTCCAAGAGATGCCATCTCACCCACCGTGGCAACAGCTATCTACGAACGAACCAGCGGGCATCCCTATTTGCTACAGCTCTACGGTTCTCTAATAGTGGATCATCTAAATGAAATGGGACGCCCCCAGGCAACCCTGGACGATCTGGTGCACATTGATTTTGAAATTCTCAACCGGGCTGATTCCTATTTCAAAGGGATTTTTCGCCTAATCCCCACCTCGATGAAGTTGTCTCTGCGGCGATTGGCCCAAGAACCACACATCATCGAGATTGAGCCAGAAACCTACCAATGGCTCCTTAAACAAGGTCTGATTAAGTCTGACAATACCGTTCGTGTCCCTATTTTTAGACGCTGGCTCAGCGAAGAAAGCAGCGGAGCCTAAATCTTACTTTCCAGCGATTTCAAATACTCTGTATTCACCCCAGACTCTCGGGTGAGGGCAATCTTGCCGGTGCGGGCAATTTCACGCACGCCAAAGCGGCTCAGCACTTGCACAATCGCCACCAGCTTACCGGGATCACCAACCACCTCCAGGGTGAGGGATTCTTCCGAGACATCGACTACGCGGGCTCTGAAAATTTGAGCAAAGTTGATAATTTCTGCACGGGTGGTGCTGTTGGCATTGACCTTGAGCAGCATTAGCTCTCGCTCAACGCAGGGGGTTTCTGTAATATCGTTGACTTTTAGCACGTTGATCAGCTTATACAGTTGCTTAGTGAGCTGCTCGATGGCCTGATCATCACCGGGGACCACCATCGTGATTCGGGAGATGCCCCCTTTTTCGGCGGGGCCCACCGCTAAGCTCTCGATATTAAACCCGCGACGGGCAAATAACCCAGCAATGCGGGTCAATACCCCCGCTTCATCTTCGACAAGTACAGATAGCGTATGCTTCATGGCCAATGGAAATTAGACAAATCAAACCCTAACCCCATCCAGGTTCGTAGTTTGCTCTACGAAAAACCTCATAATTTTCAAACTGGATGGGGTTTAACACTCAGGCAGACTCAAATTGTAAACCGCCAGGGTTGGATATCTGCTGTTCATCGCGTTAATAAATTTTAGTCAATCTGGTCATTGAGGGAGGATTTAGCGATAGACTGACGCCCAATACCGGGCAAACTCGCTTGAAAGGCTACTTTTGAAGCTGCCTTTTTGGCTTATTCAGGGTACCTACTGAGTCATGGATACCCTTCATTCATAATCACTGATGAATTCCGAGTCATTCGTTTCATCCCCTCCCTGGCTACGACCGCTGCTCAAGGCGTTTAATTTACGCCCCGGAGAAGGGCCGCGCACGCTACTGATGTTCAGCTTCTATACCCTGATGTGTATGGGCATCATGTGGTTAGAGGTCAGCTCAGCCGCCTTGTTTTTAGAAGAATACGGCGCTGATACGCTGCCATTCATCTATATGTTTAGCGCCGTAGTGGGGTTTAGCCTTAGCAGCATCTATTCTTGGCTACAGCGTTGGCTGCCCTTGAGACGGGTGATTGTCTTGATCGCTCTGCTGATGACCCTACCCTTACTGGCATTTCGGATTGGCTTAGGGGTCCCGGTCTGGGCACCGATGACGATTTTTGTGATGCGGCTCTGGATGGAGGCAATCACCAACCTCAACGAGTTGAATGTGGCGGTGACGGCCAACCAGCTTTTTAACATTCGCGAAATCAAGCGGGCGTATCCGCTGATCAGTAGCGGCAACCTCGCGGCAGATGCCCTCAGCGGTTTTACCATTTATTTTTTGCTGGGTCCCTTTAGTATCGACAATATCCCCTACCTGGCCTTTGGCATCATGCTGATTGGGACGGTGATTTTGTTCTATGTGAGCCAGAGCTATCGCCATGCGTTTCCAGATTCTCTGCGACGGCGATCAGAAGGGCAATCACTCACCTTTTCGGCACGACGGTTAAGGGGTTCCATTAAACGCTATGTCGTGCTTTTGTGCGGCTTTTTTGTAATCGCCCAGGTGCTGCTCTATCTGGTTGAGTTTCAGTATTTAGATCAAATTACGGCCCAGGGGTTTAGCGTTGACAACATCGCCAAGTTCTTGGGTATTTTTACGGGCATCTTGGGGCTAGTCGAGCTGATCACCCAAATTTTTACGGCCAGCCGATTAATCGAGCGCATCGGCGTTTTTATGATCACATCGCTGCTGCCGGTCATGATTATGGTGCTGGGGGGGGCTTGCTTAGGATTGAGTTTGCCTCGTATTAACCAGTTTCAATTATTTGGTCAGGCGGGGATTCAAGGGCTATTTTTGGGCTTGATTTTGCTCAAATTTATTGACGAATGGCTACGCTACACGGTTGTTAATGGGACGCGTCCGGTGCTGTTTCAGCCGATTCCAGATCGGGGGCGGGCTCGGGTACAGTCTTTGGTCGGGGTGACCGAATCGGTTTCTATCGGATTGACTGGGGCATTAATTTTGCTCTTATTGATGCTGAGTAATCGCATCCATTTTTTGAGTGGCCTGCTCGCCCAGTCTCGATTATTTTTGCTGGTCACGATTTTGCTAGCAGGGCTGTGGTTGGGAATCATTTATTTTTTGCGATCGCAATACCTCAACCTCCTAGTCCTCAGTGCCGAACGTGGCCTGTTGAGCTTTTCGGACACCAACCTGCGGGTGCTCAAGCAGGCCATTATCGAAACCTTTGACCAGCCCAACACCGAAGAAGAAGAAAAGCGATCGTGCATTGAGCTGCTCACCCACATTGACCCCAACAGCGTCAGTGAAGTACTGGCCCCGATGCTCAGCGACCTGAGCCCCAGCTTACAGCGCCAGGGGTTAGAAACCATGCTGGAGCATCCCAATCCAGTCTTTACCGGGTATGTCGAAGCCTTAATTTATCCCAACCAGCAGCCCTACATTTTGGCCCTGGCCCTGCGCTATGTCTACCTCACCCAGCCTGAGCCCGACCTCAATCAGCTAAAACCCTACCTAAAAACCCAGATCGACCCCGTAGTCAGGGGGACCGCCGCCTCGATGAAGTTGCGACTAGGGGATCGACAGCAGCGGGCCGAGGCCACCTACCTGCTCCAGCAAATGCTCACCCATGAGCAAGAGCGCGAACGAGTGATGGGCTGCCGCGCCCTGGGGGAAGCCGAATATATGCAAGGGATGCGGCTACATGTGCCGAAGCTATTGCGGGACGACTCGCTGCGGGTGCGCTGCGCATTGCTGAGTGCGATCGCAGCCACCCAACTCGAAGACTACTACCCCTCGTTGATCCAGGCACTGCGCTACAAATCGACCCGCGAAGCCGCCACCCATGCCCTGGTCAAGCTGGGCAACGAAGTCTTGCCCATGCTAGTCAACCTGGCCAGAAATCCTTACAAACCCGACCCCCTGAGACACCAAGCCTGGCAGGTGATCGGCCGGATTGGCACCCTGGAGGCACTAGACATCCTGGTCTCTGACCTGCTCACCGCCTGGGGACCGACCCGCCGCTGGATTTTGCGCATCTTGCTCAAGCTGGCCGATGAGCAAAGCATTAGCCGCTCAGCCAATATTGATGCAGCCCTAGACCGCCTGGGCCGCAGCCGGATTGAAACCTTACTGGACCAAGAGCTGACCTTTTTGGGGCAAATCTATTGCAGCCTGGTGGATTTATCAGAGGCTAAGGTTAGCGGCGACATTGCTGACTGGCTCCGACGCGCTCTGCGGGACGGGCAGGCCGATGCGATTGAGCGCATGTTTTTATTGATGCGCTTTTTATATCCCTCCTCAACCATTCAAGCCGCCGAGCTGAGTTTAGAAGGCCCCACCGCCAGCCGGGCTCGGGGCCTCGAAATTTTAGACAATACCCTCGACATTCCGGCCAAGCGGGCGATTTTGACGGTTTTAGATATCCGCAACGATGTCGATAAGCTTAATGCCCTGTCAGAGCTGGTGGGCTATCGACCCATGCCCCCCCGAGAACGCCTGCGCTATCTAGTCGATTTGCGACCCTTTTTATCAGACTGGACCCTGGCCTGCTGTTTTCACCTGGCCCGCACCCAAGTCTGGCGCTTAGTCACCCAGCAGGTCACCGCCTGCCTACAGCACCCCGTCGGCTTTGTCAGAGAAGCCGTCTTGAGCTACATCGAGGTCGTCTCCCCCAAATCGATGGCAGAGCTGCTGCCGCGCATGGCCAATGATCCCAATCGTCTGGTCGCTGCCCAGGTAAAAGCGATGATAGCCAGAAAAGAAAGCGGCGGAGCGACAACTTTCTAGTATGATTTGGGCAAAATACCCACCACCCCTCATCTCACCTCTGTGGGCAATGCCCACCCTACCCTCTACTCACCACCTTCTACTCACCACCCACTACCCACCACCCACTACCCACTACCCGCTTTGCTAACCAGCGTTGATCGACTTCTATTTGTAAGAGGCGTCCCCATCTTCAAGGAATTGCGGGATGACTTTTTGGTGCGGCTGGCGTCGATTATGGATGAGCTGTCGTTTTTGCCAAACCACACGATTTTTACCGAGGGGCAAGAGGGCCGCTCGCTTTATATTGTGGTATCGGGCACGGTCAAGGTACACCTGGGCAATCAAGAGCTGGCCCGTCTCGAAGAGGGGGCCTGCTTTGGCGAAATGTCCCTGTTTGATGCCGAACCGCGCTCAGCCTCCGTCACCACTCTGGAAGCTTGTGACTGCCTGATGTTGACCCAACAACAACTCTACGAAGCGATTGACGAAACACCGGGGATTGCTGTCAACATTATTCGCCTGCTGTCCCGCCGAATTCGCGAACTTAACCGGGAGCTAAACGCTGTCTCAGATACGCAGGACAGCAACGTTCGGGCTCAGGAAGTGGTTTCTACGCTAATGGATACTGGCATCACCAGTTTCCCGGACAATAGCAATGGTCAAACAGCGAAGGGGGGCTCGCCCTTAATCTCAGAGCCCACGCCAGACACGTACGATTACGAAGGCCCCTGGCCCTATTAACCTGCCCCGACTAACCTGACTCGACTAAGTCGTCTGTCAGTTTTGAATGCTTAATAGTCTTTCCTCACCAAGCGTAGCGTCCCCACCAAGCGTAGCGTCCCCACTCACTTTAAACTGGAGTATACCCCTGGCGTATAACGTGACCCCCCGTGAGCAATCGACGTTCCTGGCAAACTGGCACCCTACAGGCAAAACTCGAAGCCCAAACCCAATATGCACTCACCGCGGGGGCGCTCAAATCGATCGCGACGGACTATCAGTTTATTGAGCAAGATGGCATTGCTTTTTTAGTCAGAGTTCTGGCCAACCTGGCCCGTAAAGATGCGGCGAAGAAAGTCCAGAAACAGCGCGAAAAATCTACGGGCAAGGTCTTTAATCCTTTCTTACCCTACGAAGAAGACCTCTATGTCACCGATATTTCAGAGACCCACCTGTGTTTGCTGAATAAATTTAACGTGGTCGATCACCATCTGCTGATCATTACCCGTGCCTTTGAAGATCAAGAAACCTGGCTCACCCTGGCAGATTTTGAAGCCCTCTGGAAATGCATGGCCGAGTTGGATGGCTTTTTCTTTTACAACGCCGGCACAGTGGCTGGGGCCAGCCAGCGCCATAAACACTTACAGATGGTTCCCTTGCCCATGATAGAGGGCCTACCCTCTGTCCCGATGGACATAGCCATTCGATCTGCTGAGTTTCAAGGCGGGATCGCTCAGGCGGCTCAGCTGCCGTTTGAACATGCGATCGCACCTCTCACCCCATCCGAAGATAGCCAATCGCTCTTAACCACCTATCAGACCCTCCTAAAAAGCCTAAACATTCACGCCCAAGCCTCAAAGGTCAACCCATGGCAAGGCGAACAAACCGCCGCCTATAACCTGCTGGGTACCCGCAACTGGATGATGGTGGTACCGCGATCGCAAGAAAGCTATCAATCGATCTCGGTCAACTCTCTGGGCTTTGCCGGTTCGCTGCTGGTCAAAAATGCAGAGAAACTTAGCCAGCTAAAGGAAATTGGGCCAATGAGGTTGCTAGAGAAAGTGGGGAAGGGGAGGTAAAGGGTTGTGGGTGGTGGGTAGTGGGTTATCTGGCGGGGCACACCCATTGGCAAAAGGCACAAATCCTCTACCCTCCAACTCTCTAACTCAAACAAGCGCCGTAATATCTTCACCACACTCATCAGCGAGGTAGCAAAGGGCTCGAAAACGCAGCCCGACAACCTCGTCGTACAACGGATTGAGTTTACACATAGGCGGAATGTGGGCCACCGTCCGACCAAATAATTGAACATTGCGTTCAAAAGGACACTGGGACGGAATGAGTTTCGCAATGCGGCGTGCAGTCCCTGGATTTTTGATCTGAAGATTTTCAATCCAACGGCGCAGCGGGCGCAAAATATCAAAAGTCGGCTTTCGATGCGAACGATTTGTAGCGGAAGACGAAATCATGGAACTGTTCATCACTCCTAACTCTGTAGCGATACGTAGGTCACTGCCTATAAAATGGTGTTGATAACTACAGGGCAGCCTTACCTATTTCCACCCTAAGAAGGGAGATTATTGACTAGGTAAAGCAACGAATAAACCTTTGAAGGTTTGGCTAAAGCTCTGATAAAGGCGATTTTTAAGGGAATCTATAACGTTATCCAGAGAAAATCGTAGATCCTTAAATGCCTCGAAAGTGTTATTGGGAAACATTTTCAGACAAATATATGTAATTTCCCCATAGATAATATGCAATTTATGGAAGAGGAAATAAAACCTCGCTTCTAGCCTTCCCAGATATTTCTGGGTAGCAGCCCTCTTTTTATACACAGTGAGTATAGTTTTCTCAGGCAAGATTGATATTTGCCTATAGAAATGCAGCAAAGCCTTTCAGAAATAAGACAGAGCCTGATTTTATTAAATTTGGAGATGTGTGGCGATTTGCTCATATCTCCATACACGAAGTTAGGCTGACTCACATCGAATTCCTAGAGGCATGTTCCAATTTAGAAGCTGTCACAGTCATTACCTTATCGTCTCTCCCAATAATTGAGTTCGTTGAGAACTTGTGATAGAAAACCAGGACGAGACTCGCCGCCTTGCCATGGAGCCTTACGAAATGATCAAAGGAGAGACGGGGCCAAACCCATGGGCGTTCGTTTATTTTTGCTGTATTTTTTCTATTAGTGCTAGGGCTGTGTTAGTTTTTTGTAAGGTTTATTTTCGGCTATGTAATCCGCCTCAAAAACGGTTCTCCGAAATCTAACTCCCTACACTTTTAGACTTGGAGATTCTCTATGTCGATTTACGTTGGCAATCTATCTTACGACGTTACTCAAGACGACCTGACGCAGGCCTTTTCAGAGTATGGCACGGTGAAGAATACTTATCTGCCCACAGACCGGGAAACGGGACGAATGCGCGGGTTTGGGTTTGTCGAAATGGGGACAGATGCAGAAGAAGAAGCTGCTATCGAGGCCCTTGATGGCGCTGAATGGATGGGCCGTGAGCTTAGGGTCAATAAGGCCAAGCCCCGCAAATAGGAAGATGGTGCTAGCGGCTATGAAATCAAGGCTAGCTCTGCATGGCCGCGATTAAACACTTCTGATGGCCTCCACAAGTGGGGGCCTTTGAGTTTCAGGTCGTTTTTGGGTAAGGAACGGGGTGAGGCAATCCAAGGCCATCAAGAACTACCAATCCTATCGGCTACTCAAAGCCTACTGACTCAAGCAATTGGGTCGAAACGCTGAAGCTCAAGCCGCCTATTCAAGGACAATCGGTCAACATAAGACGAGGCAATCCGTGAGTTCCTGCTGATTCGTCAAGCTTCATCCGCCGGGGAGTAAGGGGCTCACTCAGCTAGTCTTGTGAACTACCGCATAACCTGTGTCATATAGCTTTTGTAGACCCCAAGACACTAAAGTCACCATTAGCAAGCCAACTGTAGTTAAATACAATGCCTGAAAGTACTCACCTTCAGGAAAATACAGCGCTTTTAAAGTGACATAAACAGGACGGTGAAATAAATACATAGCAAAGCTACTGTAACTAAACAATGAGATGAGCTTGAAGCGCTTAAACTTATCTTCATTGATTAAACTAATCGCAAAAATAAGGTATGAACAAGAGAGAACTAATGGGATATATTTGATTCCATTCAGTACCAGCGAGTCAATTTCTACACCTGAAAGAATCAACCCAAAGCAGAATAATATCAACGCAGGCACAATATTTATTTTTCGGGCTTGCAAACCATATTTTGCGTAGTATATTCCAGTACAAAAACACGGAAAATATAATAAAATTCTATGATCCATGTTCTTGACCACAAACATGAGTGCTAGATTTACCAAAAACATCGCACCGACAAGAAGAAAATATTTAGCTGGTTCCTCAACCGCCCTAACTAGAAAAGGAGCTACTAGATAAAACAGCATTAGCATCGTTATAAACCATAGCGTGTAAGGCGCTGGGCCATTATACATTGATATGAAAAATAGCGATTTAAACAGGGTGGAAGCAGCACTTATTCCGTAAAAATAAAAAACGATCACTGCCAGAGCATATAACGGATATATCCTTATCAATCTCTTTTTATAGAAATGAATTAAGCCAGTCGAGCTCTTCGTGGTACAGCCGATTAAAAAACCAGACATAAAAACAAAGAGACCCATTACAACAAGCATAAGACCGTATGTAAATCGATTTTTATAGTCTGGAAAAGCATCGGTGTAGTTAAACAAATGCCAATAGCCAACTATATAGAGCATACTAAAGGCTCTTAGATATTCGACACTGATTAGTTTTTGCATAATTATTTTTTGATAAACCTCATTTCGATGGCCAGATTAAACGTATTTCAGATCGAAAAACCCCGATCTAATATCTGCCTAACCCTTTAAAGGTGAGTGCTAGAGATCTGTGAATAGCAAATAACAATCACATTTTAACGATTTCAACTAAATTTTGAAGATCGGCTATCAAACCAGCGTTGAGATTATCTGGCAAGCCACAGACAGAAGTATTTTCAATCAATTGTTTGAGCTATCTTGCTATGAGGCCTACCTGCAGTTAACAGCCACTCGCTTTTGATGCGATGACATTAACTGCTGGGCATACAACCAGGCAGCATGATCAGAATATGAAAAAGATTGCTGGGCCTGTTTCAGATTTTTGGGTTTAGTGAGGTATGGGCAAACGTTGGCGTTCATCGATCACGCCGAAGGATAGTGGCATTGTGAAATATGCTCACGGTATCAGCAATCCTGATTAAGACATCTGCATTAGATTTGGAAATAGCCCCAATTCTTAATTCCGAAAATACCTGGTCTTTCAGGAAAATTACAATATTTAGCAGTCATTCTTCGTTGAAGCTCCACGCATGTGAAGTGCCTGTCAATAACGCCGCAACATTGCAAGTCCGTAATTATTTACGGTCAGACAGCCAAAAACGGCTACTGTTAGGGCAAGTTTTTGAACACAGCGCCTGAATTCCTGGCGAGCCTATTAAACCATGGCAAATCAGCAATTTATCTTTATTTCCTATCGTCGCAGCGACAGCATCTCTGAAGCGGGGCGGATCTATGACAGCCTCTCAGCCCACTTTGGTCAGGAGTGTGTCTTCAAAGATGTTTTTGATATTCCCTATGGCGTTGACTTTGTTGAGCATCTCGATCGCGCCGTCAGCCAGTGCCAGATACTCGTCGCGGTGATTGGCAACAGCTGGGTCGATATCACTAATGCCGAAGGAAAGCGCCGATTGGACGATCCAGAAGACTTTGTCCGGATTGAAATCGCCTCAGCTCTGAACCGTAATATTTTAGTCATTCCTCTGCTGGTTAACGATGCGATTATGCCGTCAACCAGACAGTTGCCAGACGATCTGGTTTCCCTGGCCCGGCGCAATGCAGCGCAAGTGCGCCATGACCCTGATTACCACGACGACATGAATCGTGTGATTGGGATTATTCGAGATCATTTCAGCCTACTGAGGCAGTCTGTGGATTCGTCTGAACCCTCTGCGGCAACCTCGCCAATAGCAAACTCTCAGGCTCAAACCGCCTCCAGAAAACAGCCAGTTCCGACCAGCGTTATAACCTTAGCGGTTTTGAGTTTCATGAATGGTGGTTTGAGCCTACTCGATGCGATTGATTACGATGTGCTTGGCACTGTCATTGGTGTGCTTGTGGGTCTTGTTTCTGTGGGGGCTGCGTTTTGCTTGTTTAGCCTCAAACCTTGGGGATGGACCGTCGCCCTGTTTGCTCAGGCTTTTGCCATTGTGGCCAGCCTTGGGCTGATGTTTCTCTATGGCTCACCTGGGTTGAATCTTCTGGTGCCTATTATCGCCATTGTGATCATGGGTTCTCTCTTTCGACCCCGTATTCGTCGATTTTTTTGAAACAGGCTAAGTCCCTGTTATTGAGGGGCGTCAAGTTTTACGCCCCTGGCTGGTTCCGATTTAGAATTGGGGGAACTAGATGCGGATTGGGTATGAGGCCAGTCAGTGAGTGGGTTACCGCTTACCCACCGGAATCGTATTCACCTTCGTGGCCAACCCCATCCGCTGTAACAGCTGAATCGTGTACCAGGTGACATCGATTTCCCACCAGCGCCAGCCGGTTTGTGCCGAGCGCGGAAAGGTGTGGTGGTTGTTGTGCCAGCCTTCGCCGTAGGTCAAGATAGATACCCACCAAAGGTTGCGGGCATTATCATCGGCGTCAAAGGTGCGGTAGCCCCAGCAGTGGGTGGCTGAGTTAACAAACCAGGTCGAGTGCCACAGCAGCACGGCTCGAACAAAAATACCGTAAACCACGAACGACCAGCCCCCCAGCGCATACAGCCCGATAGCAAGTAGCACTTGCGGCAATAAAAAGTTGCGATCCAGCCAACGATAATAACCCTGACGCGCTAAGTCGGGCGCATATTTCCGATATTGCTTGAAATCAAAGTGGCTAGCCTGGGGCCTTATCAGCCAGACAATATGGCTCCACCAAAACCCCCGCTTGGCAGAATAGGGATCTTTATTGACATCTTCGGTAAATGCATGGTGCTGACGGTGCCCCCCTACCCAAAAAATCGGCCCTCCCTGCATGGCCAGCGCCCCAATGGTGGCAATCATATACTCTAGCCATTGGGGCACCCGAAAGCTGCGGTGGCTGAGCATGCGGTGATAGCCTAAACAAATGCCGATACTACCGCACAGCCAGTGCAGCAAGAGCGCTACCCCTAGTGCCGACCAGGAAAAGCACCAGGGTGCCAGCAGCGCAATTCCGTGAAATATCGCAAAAAAAAGAAGATTGGTCCAATTGATGGCGTTTTTTCGCTGGTGTACAGACGCAGGCAGTGTTGCACTCATAAAATTTCGGTTAGGTAGTGTTTTTCAAGCAAATGCTTGCTATGGTTTAGCAAGTGTCACTTGCATATGGCAAGCCTAACACTCCCTTGAACTTAACTGCAAGTGTTACTTGCATTTTTTATTTTATGGCGACTTCCTCTTCTCGCGAACGACTTATCCAGGCAGCATCAGAGCTGTTTCTCTCCCAGGGGGTTAGCCATACGACGACTCGCCAAATTGCCAACCTGGCAGCGGTCAATGAGGTTACCCTATTTCGAAATTTTGGCAACAAGTACGGTCTCCTACTGGCAGTCATTCAAGAAGCGCCCACCTTCCGAGATTTGGGAGAAGCTTTGATGCAGCAGGCGATTCCCACCGGGGATATGCGTCAGGCCCTAAAGGCCCATGCAAGTAATTGCTTGCATGCTTTGGAGCAAGCCCCGGCCTTCGTGCGATCGCTCATTGGTGAAGCCGATCAGTACCCCGATGAAAATCGCCAGGCCCTGGGACAGCGCTTAGACGAAGCCAGCCGATACGTCGCCCAATACCTGCAGCAGGTGATGCCCCTTGGTCAGTTTCCCCCAGAAAAACTGGCAGGCTTTTTAACGACCCTGCTGATTGGCTATGTGGTGATTGAGTCCACCAGTGAAAGCCATCACCTCTGGGAAAATCGCGAAGACTTTTTGGCAGGGCTGGTGGATCTGCTACTCAACGGCGCGATCTCCCCCGAGACGCCGTTGTCAGCCCAACCCGAACCACTGCTGGCTCAGGGGGTGCAAGATTTACCGGCCCCCTGGGTGCAGCAAATTTTGCAGCAGGCGAAAACCACAGGCAATCAAGACTATGCCCTCGCCTATGTCCTGTTTGGGGCAGGTTTACTACCCAGCGAGGTCTGCCGATTGGTGCGATCGCACCACCTCAGCGACAAATCCCAGCACACCCTACAGGTGGGCACCCGCCAGGTCCCCATAAATCAATGGATTTTAGGTAAACGCTACGGTTCATACACCAGCAACCCCCTGACCAAATGGCTCAAAAGTCGTAAAGATGACCTGCCCTGGTTATTCATCGATGATGACGGTGCAGTCCTCACAGTGCCTATCCTTCAAACTCACTGGCAAACCTGGATAGATCCGCTTAAGCTCTCCCCGATACCTGAGCCCAGCCAGGCCAAGCAAACCTGGTGTGTCGAGATGCTTATGCGAGGCATGACCGTAGACAACCTTGGCATCCTTTCAGGGTGGGACCCTGAGCAGTTAGAGCCCTATGTGCGTCGGGCCAGGGAGAAGGCCGCGCTGGAACAGGCAAGGGCGTTGGATCAGAAGAAGGGGAGTGGGTAGCGAAGAAGGGGTAGAAAGACACGGAGATGGGGGAACGCGGGGACACGGAGATAGGGATCCAAAATCCAAAATCCCCTATCCTGAGTAAGTTGACTACTTAGAATCAGAGATTACCTATGGCACGTTTGGCACTACTGAGCACCTCGGACAAGGCTGGACTGGTTGATCTGGCCCAGGTACTGATATCGGAGTTTGATTTCGAGATTGTCAGCAGTGGGGGCACGGCTCGCACCCTGGCAGAGGCGGGCATTGCCGTGACCAAAGTGTCTGACTACACAGGCTCCCCTGAGATCTTAGGGGGACGGGTCAAAACCTTACATCCGCGCATCCACGGCGGCATTTTGGCCCGTCAAGATCTGGCCGAGGACCAGCAAGATCTAGCAAATAATGACATTCGCCCGTTTGATCTGGTGGTGGTTAATCTTTACCCATTTGAGGCCACCATTGCGAAGTCGGACGTGACTTTGCCGGAGGCGATTGAACAAATTGATATTGGTGGCCCCACCTTGCTGCGGGCGGCGGCAAAAAACCATGCGTACCTGACGGTGCTGTGTAACCCGAGTCAATACGAGACTTATTTGGCGGAGTTGCGATCGCACTCAGGCACCCCCACCCTTACTTTCCGCGCTGAGTGTGCCCGACAGGCGTTTTGGCACACCGCCACCTATGACCAAGCCATTGCCACCTACTTAACCCAACAAGCCCCCGAGTCAGAGACGACGCTCCCCGAACGCTACACCCTGAGCGGCTCTCAGAAACAAGTCCTGCGCTACGGTGAAAATCCCCACCAGGGGGCCGTGTGGTATCAAACCGGGGGCCAGGGTTGGACCACCGCAGAGCAGCTCCAGGGTAAAGCTCTGAGCTATAACAACTTGGTTGATCTCGAAGCTGCCCGGCGGATTATTGCCGAGTTTCCCAGCGCAGAGGGGCCAGCGGCGGCGGTTTTAAAGCACACCAACCCCTGCGGTGTTTCCTTGGGTGATTCGCTGGCCCAGGCGTATCAGCAAGCCTTTGATGCCGACTCGGTCTCTGCCTTTGGCGGCATCGTTGCCCTTAATCAGCCCATCGATGCGACCACCGCCGAAGCCCTCACCAAAACCTTTTTAGAATGCGTCGTGGCCCCTGGCTGTAGCCCCGAAGCCCAGGCCATCCTGGCAAAAAAGAAGAACTTGCGCATTCTGGTATTGCCTAACCTGACCACAGGACCAAATAGTACGGTACGCCCAATCGCCGGGGGCTTTTTGGCCCAGGCCGCCGATGACTTTACTGAAGACACGGCCCAGTGGAAACTGGTGACCGAGCGGCAGCCCACCACCAGCGAACTGGCCGAAATGCGCTTTGCCTGGCGGGTGGTTAAACATGTAAAGTCTAATGCGATTGTGGTGACTCGCGATCGCACCACAATCGGTGTGGGAGCCGGTCAAATGAACCGGGTCGGAGCCGTCAAGATCGCCCTGGAGCAAGCCCGAGAACAAACCCAGGGCGGCATCCTTGCCAGCGATGGGTTCTTTCCATTTGATGACTCTGTTAAGACAGCAGCGGCGGCGGGCATCAAAGCTATCGTGCAGCCCGGCGGCAGCATCCGCGACGAAGACTCGATTAAAGCGGCCAATGAACTGGGTGTGATCATGGCCCTAACAGGCACTCGACATTTCTTGCATTAGCGAAGTTCATCCGCTTAAGAATCAAAATTTTCTGACTCTAGGGCACCTTTTATTGATTCAGATCTCGTGGAAGTTATTAAATTCTCATTTCTTAGGAAGCATACATCCTGATTTGCCCCCCTTAGTCCCCCCTTGCCAAGGGGCGTTAGAGGAGGGCTCCAACTCACAAATGATTGCCAATCAGCACAAACGGTGCCCAATAGTAAGGATGCCGATACCCTTGATCTGGCCGACGCGCCCTAAAGGTATCGTCAAACCCACCAAACCGTTCGCCCGAACGAGAGAGCGTTGCCAGGGCAAGCTGAATATCTTCCTCATCATTGAGTAGCGTCAGCTGAGCCTGACGCAGCGCCTCTGCCTTAGTGACAGGTTGGTCCCCGGTGCCAGCGGCCAATTGTTGATAAAAAAGCTGCATCAAAACACTGGTGCTGGCGTCATTCACCTTCCACAGAGAGGCCATAACCGCTTTAGCGCCCCCCGCCAAAAACTGATGGGCGACGCCAGAGATTTCGATGCCATCTTGATCGGGGCCACTGAGGGCCGTCTCACAGGCAGAGAGCACAATCAGATGGGTGCTATTGAGATCTTGTAAGGTCTGAATATCCGAAATTTTGAGCGGTTCCCCAGTGCCTAACAACAAATACGAATCTTCGTGGCTGCCTGGTACAAATTCAGCATGGGTGGCAATGTGGGCCACCGCATGATAGCTCAGGTTATCTCGCAACGTTCTGCGATCAAAGTTTTGGTTGAGAAACAGTTGCCCCGGGTAGATGCCCGTCGCATCGGCAGCAGCATCGGTCTCGATGACAATGCTGTCCAGTTCCACCGGGACGTTAGGCAGGGCGCTAAACCCTTCGACTGAGTCAGATAGGCCCATTGCCAGGATAGACGTCTGCTCAGCAGCGGGCAGCCGATCAACCATATCCGTCTCACCCGCCGAGAGAATCGTCGAGACCGTGTATTTCTCGATTAGATAGGTTTCTCCGTCAAAGAGCGCCCCCATCGGTAGATAGCGGGTGGTGCGATCCAGGGCAAAGACCAGATTCTCAATGTTATTGGCCTCGATCTCACCCTCGAGCGGGGCCAGCAACCAGTCATAAAGCTGTTGCCCAACGGCCTTAATCTCGCTGATATTAGAGTTGGGAGTTTCAATCAGCTGACGAAACTGTAAAATAGCCTGACTCAGGTCTCGCTGACCAACGGTGTTAATCTCGACGCTCTTGAGCACCCCGCCCTCCGCCGCCCAGAGCAGCCATAGCTTGTCCTCAAGAATCAACGGATAAATTAGCAATGAGTTAGGCTGGGCCTCGACCACAGCAGCGGCGCTTTTTCTAAAATCTTGAGTATCCAGGGCACCGCGATCCACCGACAGCCGTTCTCGAATATCGGCCTCGAGGGTGGTCAACGTGGTGTTAAATTGAGCTGTGAGAGCATCTCGCCGATCGAGCAACTGACTCAGGTCGCTACACCGGCTTTGCTGACAGGCCAACACCTCTTGACCAAAGGCAATCAGTGAACCGTATTCGTCAATAATCTGTTCCTCAGTGGTGTTGAGGGCCAGGTCGCTTTGCTGGCCAGAGCGTTCTGCCCCCTCAAACTCACGCAGTTCTTCTAGCTTAAGCAGTTCTAACACCTGTTGAGCTTCGGCGATGCGCCCCTGGGTGAGGAGCAAATCGGCCAGTTCTCGGTAGATGTCGGCGATGCGCAGCCCGTCAATGCTCACAAACGCATCAAAAAACGACTCCTCTAAGTTAGAGGAGAGGTTGCGAACATTGCCCCTGACCTGCTCTACCTGATTGACGGCCTGTTTATAGTGGCTGATGGCAACATTGGGGAACCCCCTGTCTCGATAGAGGCGGGCGATGCCCGCCTCGACGTAGTGACTGTCAGGTTCGATGGCCAGGGCTTCTGTATAGAGCGACAGGGCCGTGTCGGGGTCCCCGGCGCGGTAGTAGACATTGCCCGCCATAAAAGCTGCCGTGGCATCCGCCGCCGCATATTCCGAGTCCCGAAAAATATCTAGCCCATTCGAAACATTCTCAATCGCCGCCGCATGCTGATCGAGCCCGCTGTAGCCAATCCCGGCAAATAGATACATCAGTCCTGAGAACTGGGCCTTGATGTTATCAGCCAGGGTAATCTCCTCCAGGCTGGCCAGGGCGGCCTCTGAGGCACGGACCGTGAGTGGGTAGTCCCCTGCAACAAAGGCGTTGATCGCGTCAATTAAGCCGTCAAAGGTTTCAACAAACCGGGCCGTATTTTGAGAACTGGGGTTGTTGTCGTTAAGAGTTTGGGTAACCCGATCGGCCAGCTGTGCCGCCTGCTCAAAATCCCCGAGATCTAAATAGACGCCATACAGTGTGGCGAGGGCTTCTATCATAACGCCATGGTCATTTTCAGTCTGGGCAATCTGCAGGCTCTCTTCGGCATAGCTGATCGCCTGGTCGTAGTTGCTGAGGGAGCTGTGGGCCGAGGCCAGGGTCGCCAGCGCATCTGATCGCCAGGTTGAGTCGTTGGCCTGGCGGGAGCGATCTAAAACGATTTCGGCGGTGGTGATGGCCTCGGTATAGTTGCCTTGCTGGTCGTAGACATCGCCCAGGGTGGCGAGGGCGGCGATTTCTATCTCAGGCAGATTGGCTTCACGGGCCAGGTCGATGGCAAGTTGACTGGCTGCGATCGCAGCCTCAAACTGGTTGATCGCTTCGTGATACTTACCGGCGACCATCTGATATCTGGCCTCTCTGGGGATATCACCCAGGGGCTGGGTGAGGGCGATCATCTCCGTGAGTATGACCAGGCCCCGCTCGTAGTCAGGTAGCTTATCATAGGCAAAAAAGATTGCCTCAAGCACCGTTAGCCGCTGCTCCGCGTCGCCAGGAAATAGCTGCTCTGTCAGCGCCAGCACCTGATCGGCGTAGCGATAGACCGCCTCAAAATCAGCGCTGACGCTATAGGCAGCCAGGTACATAGCCTGGGATATCAGCTGCAGCTCAGGCCGATTAATGGGGCGGGTAATCGCCTCAAATCGTTCCGCCGCCTGTAGCAAGGCCTCAAAATCGTTAGCCTCAAAATAAATATCCTGAAGCTCAATCAGATATTGGGCCTCACTGGCCAGATCATTGACCGATTGGGCAAAGCGAATCCCTTGCTCTAAAACCTGTGTAGCCTGCTGGGGGTCAGCTGTCAGCAGCGGGTGTAACGCATTCACCGCTTTGATGCCTAACTCAGGGTGGTTGTGGGTCTGGGCCAGGGTCAGAGCAGTTGTCAAGGCCTCTCGGGCGGTGTCGGTGTTGCCCTGCTCAATATCAGCAACCCCCTGGTCAATCAGTGCCTGGACCTCTAGCGCAGTCTGTGAAGCGTCTTTTGACCCCGCAGCGGGCACCGCCAGCTGCTGCTCAGCATCGGCAGCTGGCGCAGCAGGCATCCCGCCGATAGGGGCAACCCCCAGCCAGGCAGCGATGCAAACCCCAAACAGGGACAATTTGACAGACATAGGGCTACCTACAGAGATGGGTGACGATAGAGAGGCATGATGAGAGGCATGACAACAGGTATTCTAGAGAATATCCATCTTCGACGGATACAAATCCGCAAATTTGTCACAGTTATCTTCAACCAATCGGGGTAGGTAAAGGCCCTGGGGCTGCGCTACACCCTTACCCACGACATCTTTCACGTCCTGCTGGGTTATGATACTAGCCTCGTTGGTGAGATGGGTGTCTGGGCCTTTGTCGGTGCACAACACTATGGCCCCAGCTACGAGACAGCTGCCAAGCTAGCCCACCATCTATATCCGCTCATCGTGCCCCACCGATATCGCCAGCTGCGGGCTAGTGAGCAGCGGGGCATGCGTTTTGCCAAACAGGCCCTTTGTCTCATTGCCCAACCCTTTGAAGACTATTGGGCAGAGTCTCTGTCAGAGGTTAGATCTCGTTTTGGTCTGGTCGTTTGAGCGGTTCCAAATCCAATACGCTGCTTGGATATCCAGCCTTCAGGTCGTCCAACGAATACTTGTACAGAGCCCCAGCCCGTGAATATACAAGATTACCCAGGCTGTCCCAACCGGCAGAGTCCACAAAGTCATCTAAAAGATCGGGAAAGCCCTCCAGGGTAAATCTGAAGGTATACCCGTGGGTCAAGTAGCCCACATAGCGAACTTGATAAACGGATTGATGAGTTTTGGCAATAGCTGATAGGTCTTCGCATCCATGACCATGGTGAGTATTGTCGTGCGAGTCATGGCTAGATCTCCGACCAAACAGCATATTCATTACCACTGGGGTCACAAAAGTGAAAGCGACGCCCCCCTGGAAACGAAAAGATCGGTTGTATAATTTTGCCCCCAGCCTGCTCGATTTTTGCTTGGGTTTGCTCCAGCGCTTTACTATAGAAAACAATCAGCGCACTGCCATTCTCCGTGGAAGCCACTAAATCAGATTTAAAGAACCCCCCGTCAAGACCTTCATTGGAGAACGCCGTATACTCAGGGCCAAAATCCTCAAAAGACCAGCCAAAGACTTTTGTAAAAAATGCTTTAGTCGCCTCCATATCCTTGGCGGGAAATTCAACGTAATTTATCTTTTCATGTTCATTCATGATGTTGACCAAGTAGTGAGGGTACTTTACCCAGAATAATCGGAATCACTGTAATCGTGAGCCCATCAATTAACCCCTCTTGGAGAAATTGTTGGATCGTGGTATCACCATCAATGTATTGGCAGCAACTCAGCAAAACGACTCCCTATTCAAGGGATTACCTTTGTGTCGGGCTTAAGAATAAGGCTTAAGAGCAGGGCTTAGGGGCAGTCGAATTACAAACTGAGTTCCCTGATTTGGCTGTGTGATACAGTCTAATTCTCCTTGATGCTGTTGGATGACAATTTGAGAACTGATCGCCAGATTCAGTCCCATCCCTTTGCCCACAGGTTTAGTGGTAAAAAACGGTTCAAAAATCTTATTCGCCACGGCAGGTTCCATCCCGGTCCCATTGTCAGCAATGGAGATAATCACTGTATCAGAGATTGCCTGGGTTTCAATGGTAATTTGGGGGATAGGATGATTTTGGGGTTCATGTCCCCGATCCACCCACTGTCTTTCAAGTGCCTCAACAGCGTTGGTTAGAATATTCAAAAAGACTAGATTAAGCGACCCAGCGTAGCATTCAACTTTGGGCAAAGGCCCATAGGCTTTAACAACTTTAATCTCAAAAGTGCTGTCCTGAGGCTTCAACCGATTTTGCAAGAGCAGCACTGTGTTGTCGATGCCCTCGTGGATATCAACAGCCTTTAGGTTGGCCTCACCTAAACGAGTAAAGTTACGCAGGTTAAGGATCAGCGTTTGAATCCGCTCAGCCCCGTGCATCATAGAGTTCAGGATTTTTGGGAAATCGCTTTGGATAAAATCAAGC
>JBCBQD010000064.1:0-23559 GCA_039820425.1 Cyanobacteria bacterium J06635_1 | reverse complement strand
GGTTAACTAACTCACTAGTAGTCTGTCAGCCTTAAAATTTCGGTTAGAAAAGACACGGAGAGGGGAGGACGCGGAGACGCGGAGATTGCTCATTGATGAAGCTCTCCGCGTCTCCCCATCCCCGCGTCTCCGCGTCAGACTTACCCGAAAATTTAAGGCTGACAGACTACTAGTGAGTTAGTTAACCCGAGGCTCTCAATATATCAAGGTTGTTAGAATCTCTCAGACTCCTAATTTTAGGGGCTTTTAGCAGCCGAGGGGGTTGTGTTGCAATCTATTAAGCGGCACACAGGGGAGGCTGGTGGGCAGTTCGGTCGATAATGTGTTGGGTGTTGCAAACAGGAGGAATACCATGAGCAACGAACCCAATACTTTTCAACAAGGACGCCCGGCAACGCCTTCAGAAGTCGCTTATCGCGATGGCTACGTGCAAGGTCGGGCAAAAGAGCAAAAAAATCAGTCCGAACTAGATAGGCAAAGACTTGCCGCTGACCGAGCCCGAGCTCAAGCCAATGAAAGCGCCGCCAGTGGTCTTTTGTTAGGCCTTTTGGTAGCAGCCATTGCTGCGGCAGTCGGGGGAACCGCATTTTATCTGAGCCGAGGTTCGGAGGCACCGGTGGCTCCTGAGGTGAACGTAGATGTCCCAGACGTGCCCGATGCAAACAACATCACCATCGAAACCCCCGACCTGCCTGAGATCAATATCGAGGCACCCGACCTGCCTGAGGTCAATATCGAAGCACCGGAACTGCCTGAGGTGAATCTTGAAACCCCTCAAGCCCCGAACGCTGATTTGGAAACAACTGAGACATCGGAACCTGCTCCAGATGAGACCTCTGCTGAATAGCCGTTTGGGTTCTCAGCAAACCTCTCAATCTCGATAGATGATTAATAGGTCCCCCCGCGACTCAATAAAATGAAGTCGCGGGGGGACCTCCTTGAGGTGCCCAAATCTAAACTTTTCCGTCTTTTTAGGACCCTCTTCATGTTTTCGTCACAGCATCCTTTTAGGATTGGAACATGAGGGGGAATGATTGGGGAGCTCAAGGCAAATAATCATGATGAAAACACTTCACTATTCAATTGATCTGATCAAGGATGAAGCCCGCCATCTGGTTCACGAAGGTAAGCTTGACCGACAACAGCCTATCTATGCCCTGTGTCGCTATATCCCTGGGCGCGAGTGGGAATGTGTCGAGGTTGAGCTAGAGGCCCACGATTATTTACTGCGCGATCGCATCATCGATCTGCTTGGGCGCGAAGACTGGTCAGAAGACTAACACCGACTCATCTAATATATCCACGCACACAATTTATGGAGCTAGGGCAGCTACGGGAAGAATATGGCCGTTTAGAACTGCATCGAGAGCAGCTGCCAGAGAGTCCATTCACCCTATTTGAGCAATGGTTTAAGGCGGCGTGCGAGGGGGAGGTCGCTGAACCCAACGCCATGGTACTGGCCACGGTGTCTCCAGACGGGATGCCTGCCCAGCGGACGGTACTGCTTAAATATTTTGATCTAGAAGGATTTGTCTTTTTTACAAACTACGAGAGCCGCAAAGCCCGACATATTGAGCAAACCCCGGTGGCCTCCCTGCTATTTCTATGGCTCCCCCTCGAACGTCAGGTCGAGATTCAGGGTCGAGTTGAGCAGGTGTCAACGGCGGAGTCGTTAGCGTACTTTACCTCGCGACCCAGGGGCGCTCAGTTGGGGGCCTGGTGCTCGCAGCAAAGCCAGGTGATTACGTCCCGAAAGCTGTTAGAGCTCAAGTTTGACGAAATTCGGCGAAAGTTTGCCAACCGTCAAATCCCACTGCCCAGCTTTTGGGGTGGGTATCGAATTGTGCCCCAGCAGGTTGAGTTTTGGCAGGGTCGGCCCAATCGGTTGCACGACCGTTTTTTGTATGAACGTGACCCCCACAATTCTCAGGCCTGGCGTATTCAAAGGTTAGCCCCATGAGCGATCTTTAAGTTTCCTCACAATCTCCTCAACTTTTTACTTTACACTCGCCCTAGTAAGCCACAGAGCTAGATTAGGAGCGACCAGCATGAACCGGATCTCACCGAAAACCCCAGGGGGCCTATCTGAAAAAATAATGGCGCTGTGGACCGTATTTTTGCTGGGCACTCTTTTTCATACCCAGCTGGCGCTGATGCCCCTCTTCCATAACCTCAGCGTGGCCGAATCCCACGCCCACGGCTACATCACCATGGGGGCGATCATGTGGTTTATGCTGGTGTTTTTTACCCTACCGATGGTGGCCGTGATTGCCGCTGCATTTGGCCCGTCCCGACGGTTTCGGGCGATTCACTTTGGTTTTACCCTGGTTTACAGCGTATTTAACCTGCTGCACTTTGTGATGGATGTGTGGGTGGCAGTACCGCCTTACCAACTGGTTTTAATGGCCTTTCTGTTTGCGATTGGACTGTTGCTCAACGTCGTTGCGTACCAGTGGTGGCAAAGCAATCTGACCAGCTACCGTTATTTTCAACCTGCCCACGAAGCCTAGCGACAGGGGCTGGCCATGCAGGCAATGGTGCTAAAAGCAGCGAATCAGCCCCTGCAGTGGGTAGAGCTGACAAAGCCGTCGCCAGGGTTAACCCAAGTCCTGTTACAGGTAAACGTGTGCGGGGTCTGCCGCACCGATTTGCACATTGTTGATGGCGAGCTGAGATACCCTAAACTGCCCCTGGTGCCAGGGCATCAGATTGTCGGCACCGTAGTAGATGTGGGTGACCATGTTGACACCTTTCAAGTGGGGCAGCGGGTGGGGGTGCCCTGGCTGGGGCAGACCTGTCAGCACTGTCACTACTGTCACTCTGGGCAAGAAAATCTTTGCGACAATGCTCAGTTTACAGGCTATCAGCTGGATGGCGGCTATGCCGAGTATGCTGTTGCCGATGCCCAGTTTTGTTTTCCGCTGCCTGAGGGATACCCCGATCTGCAGGTGGCCCCTCTACTGTGTGCCGGGCTGATTGGCTACCGGGCCTACCGCATGACTGGTAATGCCCAGCGTCTAGGCTTTTATGGCTTTGGCGCAGCGGCGCATATTTTGATCCAACTGGCGCGGCATCAGGGGCGAGCAGTATATGCCTTTACTCGCCCCGGAGATATCACCGGGCAACAATTTGCGAGAGACCTAGGGGCGGTTTGGGCCGGGGGCTCTGATCAACAACTGCCCGACCTGCTAGACGCCGCAATTATCTTTGCCCCAGTAGGCTCACTGGTGCCGACCGCCCTTAAGTCCGTCGCCAAAGGCGGCAGCGTGGTCTGTGCCGGCATTCACATGAGCGATATCCCCAGCTTTCCCTATGAGATTTTGTGGGGAGAACGAACCGTGCGCTCGGTGGCAAATTTGACGCGACGAGATGGGGAAGAATTTTTAGCCCTGGCTCCCCAGGTGCCGATTAAAACAGCTGTACAAGCATTTCCATTAAGGCAAGCCAATCAGGCATTGGCGGCGTTGCGAGGGGGCAAAATCCAGGGGGCGGCAGTGTTGGTGGTGAAGGGGAAAGGGTGAAGGGGAAAGGATGAAGGGTGAAGGAGGAAGGGGCTTAAGGTGTTTTCTCGAAAAAGCTATACCGATTGAAGGCCCCCCTAGCCCCCCTTTCTTGAATGCCCCTTGGGCTATATTCTGGGGGGAATAAGATTCAAAGCCCCCAGAATTGAGGGTTTGGGGGCATGGATAACGGGTATCTTCTTTACTGGAAATGTCCTAAGTTTATGCTCAGATTGACGAATGGGTGGCATGATACAAGCGTAAAATTTTAGCTTTTGAGGATGAGTATCCATGCTCCCCCGAGCTTGCCTACCCTGGATTCGGTCTTCCTGGCTTATTGCTGTGGCAATGTTCTGCGCCGCCAGTTTTCTGAGTTTAGGGATGGCGCGACAGCCGGTTATGGCACAGTCGTTAGCGGCACCTACGCCCAAGGCAGATGTGGTGATTGATGGTCGGGTTTTATTTCGGCTGGGCAGCATTGACGGGTTTACCGCTGAGGGTCGGGCCAATTTAGCCAATACTGATTTGCAGCGGGCGCTACAGACAACCCCCTTAGATCGGCCAATTCAGATACGCGTCGTGCATCGCGAGGATCTGACCACCCTTCGGGTTAGCAATCGCCACCTGCTGACGGTGACCGGCGGCGATTTTAGGATGGGGGTGACGCCGCAGGAACAAGCGGATGCATGGGCAGAGATCTTGCAAGCGGCGTTGCAGCAGGCCCAGCGGGAGCGGCGACCCGCCTACTACCAAGAGGTGATCTGGCGGGGAGGCGCAGCCTTGATCGCAGCGATCGGGCTATACAGTGCCATCCGCTGGGGACGCCGACGCTGGTGGCGACGATGGTCCCAGCAGGCAGGTCTACTGTCTTACCGCAGACAGCTCGTTCAACCTGCGCTGCTGTGTTTGCAAGGGGGGGTTTGGTTAGCGTTTTTAATCTATGTTTGCGAGCTTTTACCCCAGGCGCGGATCGTTCGCTACCAGGTCTTTCGGTTCTTAGAGCGGACCTTCAACAATTCGCTGCTGACGGTGGGCGAGCGGGGCTATTCTCTACTGGATATCTTTAAACTTGTCTTGTTAGCAATTGTGCTCTGGGTGGCGGTGCGGGGGCTAACGACACTGGTTAAGTCGCGTTTTTTGCAGGTGGCGATTCCAGATCGGGGGGTGCAAGATGCGATCGCGACCCTGATGCAGTTTGGCCTCACTGGGCTGGGGCTGTTTATCTTGCTGCAAGCCTGGGGCATCGATCTCAGCGCCCTGGCGATTTTAGCCAGCGTGCTGGGGGTCGGCCTGGGCTTTGGCCTCCAGAATATCGCCAACAACTTTATCAGTGGTTGGATCTTGCTGATCGAGCGGCCGGTGCAGGTGGGCGACTTTATCAATCTAGGCGACTTGATGGGCACCGTCGAACGCATCGGGGCACGGAGTACCGAAATTCGCACCCTCGATCGGGTTTCCATTATTGTCCCCAATGCCGAGCTAGTCCAAACCAGAGTGGTTAACTGGAGCCACGGCCACCCCGTCTCACGCCTGCATTTGCCCCTGGGTGTGGCCTATAACTCCCCCATCGATCGGGTTCACACCGCCATCATGGAAGCCGCCCAGACCCATCCCGAAGTCTTGCGCTACCCGCAGCCTCGGCTGAGATTTCTCGGGTTTGGAGAGAGTTCCCTCGACTTTGACCTGCTAGTGTGGATTCGGGACCCCCGCCATCAGTTTGATATCAAAAGCGATGTGTACTACCTGCTAGAGGCCAATCTCAGACAGCATCAGATTGAAATTCCCTTTCCCCAGTGTGACCTCAACCTGCGCACCCCCCAGTTAAAGTCAATGACCACAACCTGGCACGACGATACTGGCTCAATCACAGCAGAGACAGCGCTTTCCTCCCCAGCTAATCTATTGGCCTCTGTAAGCAACTACTCAGCGATCTTGCAAACTCCAAAAAGTGTTACCACAGAAGAACTCGATCGGTTAGTAGAACAAATGCGCGGTCCAGAGGGGATAACGATTCAAGATCGACGGTTTCGACTAACGGTCTATCAAAAGTGCTTTGTCGGCAGTGAGGCAGTCACTTGGATGGTTAAAACCCAGAAAGCAACCCGCGAAGCCGCAGTCCGTCTGGGGCAGCTGCTGGTGGAGCGAGGAATCCTACACCATGTCATCGACGAACATGCGTTTAAGGATGAGTATTTGTTTTATCGGTTTTATGAGGATGAGGGGTAAAAGGTAGTGGGTAATGGGTGGAGAGAATAAGGTAAACAGCCTACTGGAGTTAACTCTATCTACTACCCACTACCCCCACTACCCACTACCCACTACCCACTACCCACTACCCACTACCCACTACCCACTACCTCTGCCCACCCCCAGGTGTTCTCACAATGGCAGTCCCCAGCGGCACCTCAAGATTGTTCAAACTTGGATAAGTCCCATAAACGCGATAGGGCACCTCAATGCCCGCGTTTATAGAACCTCTGACCCGAGAGTTATTCATCACAATGCGCAGATTTTCGCCATCAAGCAAGGGCTCATCAAAGGTCAGGGTAAATTCTTCAAATCCGTAATGAATATCAGGCTCTACCGTTTCCCCACCGACAATCACTTGCACACCATCCAGCTCATGGAAAGTCACACACTGCACCCGAAGGCGCTGCAGAGGATCCCCCTCAATGGAAATATCTACAAAGTGATCTTGCCCGCCTTGAAGCGTACCCGAATTAGAGACAATAGCAATTGCGAAAGCAGCCTCTGCAATCGGGGCAATGGCAGTTGCGGTGATGGTGGCTACTGTAATAGCCGCTAGGCCGTTGACTAATCGTTTTTTCATGAATGACTCCTTACAGATCAGGGAAAGGTTAATTGGATTTCAGAAGCACCCGATGCCTTATGCAAAGGACATGGCGCGGGATGGGGACAGCCGCTTAAATCCTTTGGCTAATCTTGCCAATCTTGCTAGACTTTAGTTTGAGAAATTCCTAAGAATTGGGTGAATCTGAGCCAAAAAATACGTAAATGCCGCTTTGAAGGTTTTTAAGGAGGTATTACGTAGCGTTCAAGCTGTATTCAGCTTAACTTCAAGGTCTAGTTGATCTCTTCTATGCAAACCGCGTTCTTATGAGTGAATATCAGCTTCACGAATTTCAAGCATTGGATCGGGCATTAACCAATGCTGACCTGACCTATCTGCGAAGTTTGTCGAGCCGGGTTGAGCTGACTGCCACCAGTGCTCGATTTAACTGCAGCTATGGTGATTTTCGAGACGACCCGGTGAAGGTGTTAGAGCGCTGCTTTGACATCATTCTCTACCAGGCAAATTTTGGGATTCGGCGGTTGGTGATCCAGTTGCCGATTGAGATGGCTACCTCAGAACTCTATGCGCCGTACTGTGTCTCTCACTTGATTTCGGTCAAGACAACCCCAAAATCGGTGATTATCGATCTCAACCTCATCAATGAAGACTAATACGGCTGGCTAGGAGAAGACAGCTGCTTACCCGGAATGGTTGAGATTCGTGAGGCATTGTTGCACGGTGAAAAGCTATGACAAAGCAGTTTCCCATCTGAAAGATCTAAAGGCGCTCGCTGAGCGAAAGGATCAGTTGGAAGCGTTTTATGAAAGCCTTTCAGGAAATTGAGCAACAGTTTAGCTGACGAACAGCGCTGATCTCTCGGTTAAATAAGGCAGGTTTGAAGCAATGAGATGTGCAAGCAGGGTTGATATTTGAGGAAATGCTTTGCCCCTACCGGGGAAATTCTTCTATGCTTTACCCAATCCCAATCTGCTGTCTTACCCACTGTCTAAACATTTGAACCAACGTCAAATAATCTACCTCTGTCACTTGGCGCAAAAAGCCTGCAATCTCATGCACCGGGATCATCGGAAAAACCTGACTCTGCTCACGCTCCGAGTAACCGTCGTTACCCAAACCATAAATCCGCAACTGTTGACCATCAAAACGCCACACTTCAGGCACGCCAATCGACTCATAAATGGGTAAACGGCGACTAGAGGGGTTGGTAATGTCAATCTCAACTGCCAGGTCTGGGGGCGGATCTTGGCTTAAATCGATGCGCTTTAACCCCCGCACAGCTGCTAGATTTCTAACATAAAAACACTCATCCGGCTCAGCACCGGCTAGCTCTGGGCGTTTCAGCGTCGTCGAGCCAAACGGTTCGATTTGAATCTCTAGCTCCTCTGCCAGTGTCTCCACAAAACGACCTGCCGCTTTTTTGAGGCGCTCATGCTCTGGAGACGGAGCCATAATTTCTAAATTGCCTTGATAGTAGCTCAGCCGAAACCCACGTCGGCTGAGGTCGAGCTCAGCTCTGAGGGTTTCATATGTGGCCCAGCTAATGCCTGTTAGCTGGACTCGTTCATCCGTAGGAAGTGGAGCTGTTACAGCCATCAAGGATCACCCTCCCAAACCGATTGGCTTAGACAATTATACCGATCGGTTTGTAGGACCGAATCAGCAACCCCGTCTAGGCCAATCGGTAAGCTATTGATGGCATTGCCATAATCCACCTCATAGCCGATCGGACCGACCTCGCTTACTCCCCCTCGACTTCAGCGATGAACTCAAAGCCAGTTGGCCCAAATCCGGTTTCTTGCACAATGATCTCACCCTCCTGTGCCCACATATAGTGGGGAACGCCTGCCGGTGTGTAAACCACTGATCCAGCCGGATAGGCTTGAATATTTTCTGTATCAAATTGCTCACCGCTCCCGTAGTACATAACCCCTGAGATGACAGTCTTGATGCGGTTATCGGGATGACGATGAGCAGGAAAAACCACCTCAGCAGCCATCTTGCCAACCAGGGCATATAGCTCGGAGCCAGACGGATCGCCGACCACTATAGCACTTTGAACCCCCTCAACATTTGGATTTGCTTGCCACTGGATATTACTTGGGAAAACCGCTGGCGCGTCAATAGCTGAAGGGTCGGCATCTGCAGTCAGAGCCGGCTGACCCTCAACAGCATTGGCAGGAATGTTCACCGTCAAAGACACGGTCAGTAAAAAACAGGTTAGCAGAAAGACTCTTTTGATCATCATGGCGTAGGTTCCAATAGGTTCCAAAAAGTGTTGGTCACAGCTATCTTGTCGTCGTCTGTCGAAGTTGACCCAGTGTCGTGAGGGCAACGGCTATCACCCAGAGTGCAGGTCCAATCCAACCTTTGGGTAACCAAGGAAAAATTCCTGGCACCATAAAAAGCCAGAAAAGACCTATTTCAGTCCAACCAATTGTGATTAGATTAATCCAGTAGCCAATGCGGCTGTTGCGCCAATTTAACCAGGCCCCGACTAAGATTGAGCACAGCACAAAGAACAGAATATGAAACGCTCCCTGCTGAATCCGAACGCCCAGATCTGCCGGTTCAATAAGCGTACTACCAAGCCCCCAGAGGCTAGTAACCACCTGCAAATGCCATATACCCCAGAGAACATAGGCGATAGCACCCAGCTTATACCAGGCAAACTGAGTTCCCTGTGGAGTCTTAATACGCTGTGTAGCAGCAGACTTAACCATCCGACTAATCTCCTATCGACAGAATCAAAAATTAGGCTTCTCAATCGTGCCCATCTCAATACTATACTCGTGAGTATAAAAAGCTGGTAGCAAAATTGCAAGTTTTTTACTCACGAGTAGGCAAGGCTCGTTTTGGGTATGATACTGGTACTGTTAGGAAATTCAGGTTTCAGACCAAAGACCGATGGGACGCCCCAGAAAGTTCGATTCAAATCAGGTGCTTGATATTGCCCTAAAGCACTTCTGGACAGAGGGCTATACGGCGGTGCGCCTTGACGATATTTGCCACGAGGCTGGCATCACCAAGCCGAGTCTCTACAATGCATTTGGAGATAAAAACGCGCTCTATGAGGCTACGCTGAAACGTTATGAAGCTTTGTTTCAGGCCCGCGTTATGGCTGCTTTGGCCTCTGCCACCAGCGCTGAGGACGCTATCAAACAATACCTTTATGAAACCGTATCGATCCTAACGGATCCAGCGCTGCCAAAAGGCTGTCTCAGGGTTAAAACGCTGGCCGAATGTGCAACAACCCATCCCGAACTGGTTAGGGTTGCTTGTCAGCAGCGTGACAGAAGTCTCAAGGCAGTGGCTGCAATGCTGATTGAGTATAGTCAATCGAGTGAGAAGGCTAATGAGCTAGCCGAACTGATTGTTGTCCTCAGCGACGGATTAGCTGCCAGTACACAGACTGATCAATCTTTTCAATCTCTACAAAGAACTGTAGACCTGGCCTATGAGGCAGTAAAGGCTTTGCTTTGATTTGCCCACGTTTTGCTTTGATTGCCCACGTTTTAAGGTTGTCAGTAGCTAACCAGAAATAACTGCTTGCTATCATTCAACTTCTGCTGTTACGCCAAAGGTCAAAGAAAACGAATACTCAAATTTCTCTCTGTGAGGATAATGGCCCTCAATCTACAGCATAAGACAACAGTATTACACCACTATTATAAATCTTGCTATCAAGCAGGCTTAGATCGGTTTGCTTAATATCCTCAGAGAACAGGGGAATTCCTGATCCGAAGAGAATTGGGCTCAGCTTTAGAACAATCTCATCGATCAAATGTTCAGCAAACAGCGCAGACGCCAGATTCGCGCCGCCGCACAGATAGATATCCTTACCGGACCCTTGCTTTAAAGATTTGACTAACTCCACCACATGGTCAGAGACCAGCTCCACAGCCTGATCCGGGCTTTTTGTCATCGTGCGAGAGATGACATACTGTTTCATCATGGGGTAAGGGCTGGTGACCCCTGCCTTCAAGCCTATTTCATAGGTCTTGCGGCCCATCAGCACCGTGTCAAAATCTTTGAATGACTCTAGATAGTCAGTGACATGGTCGCCTTCTGCTAAAAAGCCATCCCAAGAACCATCTGGGTGGGCAATAAAACCATCTACGGTGCAGGCGACGTAGTATTTGAGTTTTCGCATGGGGTCACCTCTCCGTTGGGTTGCACTAGGGCAGTTTGTCACCAGCAGAGCATAGACATGAATCGGGAATAAGTGGAGAATAGAGTTTATGAATATCTACGCGATTTTGAAAGCAGCCCAGCGTCAGCGGGTGAGTGATGGTGAAGTTGTTTCTATCTTGCAAGGGGGAGAGCCATCTGCCCAACAGCTCGTCTTGCTATGGCCACAGCTGGGAGATTTTGACAGTTTAGAATATGCCTGGTGGCTCAGGCGGGGGGCTGACCAGCTAAAGGCAAAAGAGATAACTGTGCGGGCGGTGGGGATTGGCGATCGCAACTCGGGTCAGCAGTTTTGTGACTACACCGGGTTTCCTCCGGAGCATCTCTTTGTAGACCCCACAGCAGCGCTGCACCACGCGCTGGAGCTGTACCCAGGTCTAACCCTCAAGGTGCCGGGGCTCAAACCAGACCAGGCCGCCTGGCTCAATTTGATGCTGATGTGTGCAGGCATTGCCAGCCCCGGCACCCTCAAAGAAGTGTTGCGCGGTTACCTGGGCGATCGCAACGCGCCCCAACTGATTGACGATGATGAGGTGGTGCGAGGGACGCCCCTGCCCGCAATCAAAGGATCGTTCTTTGAGCGGGCAGGGGGTAAAGGGTTTCAGCGTCCGTTTGAGCTGGCGACCCTGCGCTTGCGCAACATGACCGAAGTACTGAGTCACTGGGGTACCTATGTGCCCAATGCGACCTACCTTACGCAGAGAGGTGCGACATTTTTGTTTGATGCCCAAGGGCAGTTGCTGTATGAGCATCGCGATCGCAACATCCTCGGCTTTGCTAAAAACATGGGTCGCCCCCTGTCATTTTTGGCTGACCTACCGCTCGTAGAGCTCCAACGGTAATCCATCGGGGTCTTGAAAGAAGGTAAATTGCTTGCCGGTGAGCTCATCGGTGCGAATCGCCTCAACCTCGATGCCTTGAGTCTGAAGATCGGCGACCGCTGCGGCGATATCATCCACCTCAAAGGCCAGATGCCGAAGTCCGGCTGCTTCGGGGCGACTCAGCCGCTGGGGTGGGTTGGGAAATGAAAACAGCTCCAGGGTATCCGCGTCACCAATCCTTAGATCGAGCTTATAGGAGTCCCGCTCAGCCCGATGGGTTTCTTGCAAAATCGAGCAGCCCAGGATCTCTGTATAAAACCGCTTGGAGACCTCGTAATCAGAGCAGATTATCGCCACGTGGTGGATGTGATTGATTTTCATGATTTTAGGCAATGTATACTACGCCTTAAAGGTGGACTTTTTGTGTGCTGGGTGAGTACGCTGCGCTGGTGAGTGGGTGAGTACGCTGCGCTGGTGAGTGCGCTGCACTGGTGAATGGTTGAATACGCCTGCCTTACCACCTCACCAAGCGAAGCGACTCACTCACTCACTTTCCCAGGAAGACGTTCAGTATTTAGCCGTCCAGAGTATAGCGAGTTTATGACGGTTTGCTGACATAAAAATCGTCCAATCCTTAGCAGCCTCGTTGGGAATCGCTGTCAAGCAAACTGGCGACTTTTTTGTGTCCCCGTGAATTGCTAAGCTGAATATACTAACGGTTCGTAGGACCTCGGTGAATTATTTATCACGATTGATTTGGCAAAGCGCCCCGGCTCTGGTCGGGGCTTTTTATTTTCTTAGCTTTAGGACTGCCTGGTTGTCTATCAATCGTGGGTTGCCCGCCTGATCGAGGGCGCTGAAGTGATGGAAATATTGCTGGAGGGGTTTGGGAAATTCGGGAAATTCAAATACGGCGTCGCCGCCTGCGATCGCAGACCAAAAATTTCGCAGCTTGGGGGCATATAGTTCCGCCTCGGTGGGGGGCAAGTTCAGCGGTGGCCCGGTCAGCAGCTTCATCATAAAGGGGAAGGAGCGTTCTCCCATCCAATCTCTTGAGGTGGCTTGCAGGGTGGGCCAGTTAGGCACCGCCTCGACCCGACTGGAGGCCACCTGTAGCTGGCAATGGCCGTCTGGGTCGGGAGCCATTTCCAGCAGACGGTAAGGATGGGGGTAGCTCACCAAGGAGCCCGTGGTAATTTCATACAGGTTGTCTGACTGGGCAATGTCCTGCACATGCAGGTGCCCGGTAAACATGAGGGAGACCCCAGCTGCCTTGAGCCGCTGGGTCAGCGCCGTCGCATTTTTGACCATATAGCGTCGCCCCATGCCGCTGCGCGACTGCCCCGGCAGATGTTCCAGGGCATTGTGGTGCAGCATCACCATCACAAATTCGTCTTGCAACTCCGCGAGTCGAGCCTCCAGCCAGTCGAGCTGGGCGCCATCCAGGTAGCCGTGATGAAAGGGATTGCCGTCACCATCAAAGCCGTTGGAGTTGAAGGCAATCAGATGCACCCCGCTGAGGATTTCGCAATGGTAATAGGGTTGGGCGGGCCGGGTATAGCCAAAGTCGCCATAGCATTCGGTGAACTCGTTGAGAGATAGGGTGCGATCGCAGCCCCCCTCTAAAATTACATCGTGGTTTCCCGGCACCACATAGACCGGAAACGGTAGCTCAGCCAGCCGATTCACCAGCCACGCGTGGTTATCTCGCTCACCGTGCTGCACCAAATCCCCCGGCAGCAGCAAAAAATCCAGCTCTGCCTCCACCAGCTCCGCTAAAATCTGCTCAAAAGCCGGAATACTCACCTCCACCAGGTGAAACCGATTGGGCGCATCCCAAATCGTATGGGGCAGGGCAATGTGCAAATCGCTGACCACGGCAAATCGAAACTGGAGCGTCATAGATCCTCTGTTGTTAATTTTGGGTCAGGGTTTTCTAATAAACTATAACTTTTCCCCTCCCATGCCCATCCGCGTCCGCCAGCACGTTAACCCGCTCAGCGACACCTACGCTCAGCCCGCCCAGCCGCCTAACTGGCAAACCGTTTATGCCAAGCCCCAGCAGCCGCTCCACATTGATATTGGCTGTGGCAAAGGTTTTTTTGTCCGGGATATGGCCATAGCCTGCCCCGATTGGAATTTTTTGGGCCTTGAAATTCGTCAGCCCTTGGTCGATCAGGCGCTCAGGCGTCGCGACGAGGCGGGGCTCAAAAACCTGCACTTTATTTTTTGCAACGCCAACAATTCCCTCAAGCCCTTACTAGCAAGCTGGGGCGAAGGCTTACCCTTGCAGCGGGTCAGCATCCAGTTTCCCGACCCCTGGTTTAAAAAACGGCATCAAAAACGTCGGGTGGTGCAGCCCCAGCTAGTTCAAGAACTGGCCCAGTTTATGCCCCACGGCAGCTGGGTTTGGCTACAGTCAGACATAGCGGCGGTGGCTCAGGAGATGTGCGATCGCTTTGCTGAACATCAAGGCTTTGATCGCCAGGGAGACCCGTGGCTGAGCGAAAACCCCCTCGCCGCCCAAACCGACCGTGAGCGGGTCACCCTGGCTCAACATAAGCCCGTCTATCGTGCCCTGTTTCTGCGTAATGAGCATTAACGTGACTGTTGCCAACATGACTTCCCCAGAGGCTGATAGCCCCAGCTATATCCTGTTTGCGCAGCATGGCTGGGCCGACACCCATACCCAGATCAGCAAACTGGCTCGGGTCTTGACCCCTAGCAAAGCCGCCATGGTCTCTCCTGATCTGGGCTTTGTGAAAACCTGGTGGCGGATTGAGCCCCTGGTCGCTCGGGTCGAAAAAACAGCTGCGACCTACTGCAAAGGGACGCCCCACATCCCCAAACGCATCGTCGGCCACTCCATGGGCGGGCTGATCTGGTTAGAAGTGCTCAACCGCAACCCGCAGTGGTGGCCCCAAATCGAATCTCTGACCCTGGTGGCCTCCCCCGTGGGGGGGGCCGACCTGGGGCGGATTTTTGACCCCCTAGGCTGGGGCATTGGCATCGCCCGTGACCTGGGCACCAACCGTCGCCCCATCGCTGAGCGCATCGCCCAGCAAATCCCCACCCAAATCATCGCCAGCGACCTTGACGGCGGCAGCGACGGCACCGTCACCCTGCAATGCACCCAGTTCCGCAATGCCCAGTATGTTCAGCTCAGCGGCATCCACCATTCCCGTCTAAAATGCCACCCTGAGGTAGCCGCAGCCATCGTCAACTTTTGGGCTAACCCCGTCCACCCTACTGGCCATCTTACTGGCCCTGCGGATCCGCTCTGTGAGCTTGTCATAGAGCAGCTGCAAGCTATTCCTGGGATGACCGACGCCCACTACCGCGACTTTGGCAAAGCCCAAATCTGGGCTACCCTGGCAAACGGGCTAACCCTGCGAGTCTGGCAAAACCTGGCGGGGGTCCACCACGTCTTTTTAGCCGATGCCGAAGAAACCTGTCAGTTTGCCGGGTTTGTTGGCTGGGTGCATACAGATGGTCTATACAAAGTTCTTATCCGTATTCAGAAGGCTTTCGCGTCTTAAAATTCTCTTTTGGTTGCTGAGGGGGTGAATAGGTGAGTACGCTGCGCTGGTGAGGCGGTCAATAGCTTGCCTCGCCAGCTCACCACTTCGCCAGCTCACCTTTCCCAGAAAACGTTCAGTATTTAGCCATCCAGAATATAACTGCCAATGGCTTGTGACAAGATTTAGCAGGTCCCCTGATTAAATCAATGAAACTTTCATTAATCCTGGGCTTTGGCCTTGCGACCGATCGCTGGCCGTCGATATCTTACGGACTAAACAGAGCAGTCCGCTAAAATCTTGGGGATTATAAACACATCGGTCCCTACTTTGCTTGATTAGCCCAGCATCAACCTATGGAATCCCCAAAAATCGAGCTGTCTGTTGTGGTGCCGCTCTACTGTGAAGAGTCCAATATCGACCATCTGTTTGAGCGGTTAGAGACGGTGATCCTGGGTTTGGACGTAGCCTATGAAATTGTCTGCGTTGACGACGGCAGCCATGACAATACCCTGGGGCGACTGATTGACCACCACAGTCGCAACCCTAATATCAAAGTTGTTGCCCTGTCTCGCAACTATGGCAAAGAGCTGGCCCTGACCGCCGGCATCGACTACGCCCAGGGCCAGGCTGTCGTGCCGATTGATGCAGATTTGCAAGACCCCCCAGAGCTGATTGGGGCCCTGCTCGATAAGTGGCGCGAGGGCTATGATGTCGTCTATGCTCGCCGTCGCACCCGCCGCGGTGAGAGCTGGCTTAAGCAGCTGACTGCCAATGGGTTTTATCGGGTGATTGGCCGCATGAGTCAGGTGCCTATTCCTGAAGATACGGGGGATTTTCGACTGCTAGATTGCCGGGTGGTAGAGGCCCTCAAAACCCTGCCCGAGCGCACTCGATTTATGAAGGGCTTGTTTGCCTGGGTGGGGTATAAGCAAACCTTTGTCACCTATGACCGCGCCCCGCGCCACAGCGGCCAAACCAAATGGAACTATTGGAAACTGTGGAATTTTGCCGTAGACGGCATCACCTCGTTTAGCACTACCCCGCTTAAGGTTTGGAGCTATGTAGGCCTGGGGTTTTCAATGATTGCCTTTGCCTATGCCTCCTTTTTGGTGCTACGCACCCTGATTCGCGGCATTGACGTCCCCGGCTATGCGTCGCTGATGGTTGCTGTCCTGTTTCTCGGTGGGGTGCAGCTGATGAGTTTGGGCATCATTGGCGAATATTTGGCACGGGTCTATGAAGAAGTCAAAGGTCGCCCCCTCTACCTGGTCAGAGAGTTTTATGGGGAGCCGGTAAAACCCGCAAGGTCGTCTCCCCCAAGCCCGATAGAGTCTTCCTATGGCAAATCTTAAGCGCCTCCTTTTAGCGATCGCAATTGTCTGTGCGATCGCAACCGCTGCAGCCCTTTACTTTGGGGGGGGTATTGACCCTGCCTGGTTAGAAACCATCCTGGCGCGAGCGGGCATTTGGGCTCCGATCATCTACATGGTCATTTACACCGTCGCTACCATTTTGGTGTTGCCCTCCACCGTGTTAAATCTGGCCGGGGGAGCCCTATTTGGCGTCTGGCTCGGCACCCTATGGACCACCCTTGGCGCGATCGTCGCCGCCGTCGTCGCCTTTGGCTTTACCCGCACCGTAGGGCGTGAGTTGATTGCCAGGCGCACGGCCGGTTACTGGCAAGCCATCGACGCCGAAATCCACCAGGGTGGCCTGTTTTATATGTTCTCAATTCGGCTGCTGCCGATTATCCCCTACGGCCTGGTCAACTTTACCGCCGGGCTGACCTCCATCAGCTTTCGAGATTATTTTATCGGCACAGTCCTGGGCACCCTGCCAGGGGTACTGCCCTTTGTGCTCCTGGGCCACTCCGGTGTCGAGTCTATCCAAACCGGCAACGTACTGCCCATCTTCGGGGCCCTCAGTTTGATTGGGCTGCTGGTGGGGGGCGCGACGTGGTATCGGCGACGGCAGGCATTTCCGAAGATAAAGGGCGAAAAGCGGAGGTAGAGGGTAGAGGGTAGAGAGCAGTCCTTACAATTCGCATCGGCAGGCTAAAATTCAGCCCTGCATCCTCCCACTAGCCATCCCCCACTACCCTCTACCCCCTTATCTTCCCAATTCATCCCTGATCTGCTGCCGCAGCTCACTCGCATCGGGGCGCTCTGACTCAATTTGTAATGCCTTATCTAGGGCCGCAATCGCCTGATCGTATCGGCCCAGATTCCAAAGGGCTTCTCCTTTGATGGCCCAGGCTTCAGCAGAGTCACGGTTTAGGTCAATCGCTTCATCTAACGAGCGCAGTGCCTCCACCGAACGTCCAAAAAATTGCAAAACTCGCCCCTTACCCAACCAGGCATCGGCGAGATCGGGTTTGATTAAGGTGGCTTGCTGATAGAGCCTTAGGGCCTGTGGCCACCGCTCTTGTAGCTCATAGGTATTGCCTTTGCTGGTTAAAGCTTCCGCATAGTTAGGGTTAAAGGATAGGGCGTCATTACAAGCCACTAATGCCCTATCGATCTCCTTCAGGGCATTGAGACTATCGCAGAGGCCCCAATAAGCAGTGGCTAAGTTTTCCTGGAGCTGACTGACTTCGCCATAAACAGTTTGGTAAAAAGGAACTGCGTTTTCCTGAAGCTGAATGGCTTCGTCATAAACGCTCAGGGATGCCTGATACTCTCCCTGAGCCCTCAAATCATTTGCCTTGGCCAGAATAACGGCAGCCTGCTCCATCGGTAGCAGCAGCTTTGAGACTGCGGTTGAGGATAGGACCGGCTCATCCAATGCCGTAAAGTCCTCAGCCTTAAAGGGCGGCTGTAAGGACCGGAGTCGCCCCGATAGCTCAGGAGACACGGCGGCTGCGGTCACGGTAATGGCAGCGATGCCCAGGGTCGCCAGGGTTGCGATCGCAGCCAGGGGTTTAACCAACCAGGGGCGTCTAGCCTTGGGCAGCATCGTCGTCAAATCAACCCCCTCGGCTGAGGTTGCCACCTCTGGCAGGTTTAAAAAATCGGTGGGGTCAGCTGTGGAAGCCCCTGAAATCGAGGGTGTCCCATTGATCTCTTCGTCTGCGGTGGCCGCTGCCAGATCGACCTTGGTGCTAATTTTGCCCTCCTGTCGAGGCTGCGTCATTTCTTGGGAGTCCGCTTCTTTCTCAGCATCAGAGGCCTTAACTAGCGCCGCGGCCCCCTGCACCAGCTCTGCTCGAATGGCTTCGTCATCCATTTGAATGGGCAGACTTTGTAGCGCTGCCAGCGCCTCGATGGCAGTCGGATAGCGATCGCGAAAGTCATAGCGCACCATGCGATCTAAAATTTCTTTGAGCCCTTCTGACACCCAAGGCGCGTGCTTATGCCAGGCAATTTCGCTGGTGCGCGGATCTTCGTCTAGCTTTTTAGGATGCACGCCGGTCAAAGCTCGAATGCCGATCATGCCCACCGCATAAACATCACTGCTAAACCTGGGTTTGCCTGCCAGTTGCTCGTTGGGCATGTAGCCCTGGGTGCCAATGGCAATGGTCAAGTTGGTGGCACCGGGCTCTAACTCAATGGGATGGTTGCCCATCTGTTTGACCGCCCCAAAGTCAATCAGCACAATTTTGCCATCCTTAAGGCGGCGGATCAGGTTTGAGGGTTTCACATCCCGATGGATCACCTGCTGCTGGTGGACAAAGGACAGTATCTCTAGAATTTCTCGCAGCAAGAAAACCGTCTTTGCTTCTGACCAGGGCTTACCCAGTACGATTTGATGACTGAGCTGAACCCCTTCTACAAACTCCTGAGCCAGGTAAAACTCCTGGCTTTCTTCAAAGTGGGCCAGCAGGGTTGGAATTTGGGGATGGGTGCCTAGCTCATAGAGGGCATTCGCTTCGGTATCAAACAGCCGTCGGGCCATCTCCAGACTGTCAGCCTCAGTTGCCTGGGGCTTTAGCTGCTTGATCACACATTGAGGGTTACCCGGCAAATGCAGATCCTGCACCAAAAAAGTACGGCTAAATCCGCCAGACCCTAATTGGCTGACGATTTTATAGCGCCCCCCTAACGGTGTTAACTGCATTCTATGGCTTACATCTATTGCGTTTCTATCGTAACGGTTTGCTACGCAAAGGACACGATTTCGTTTCTTAGAACTTTCTAAAAAAAATAGTACATGGTCCATCAGCATTATGGACCATCAATGTCAGCACCATCTCAAGCTCTGCTCAGACCCTGCATTTACATCGTGTCATAGCCGCACTCATTAGTCGAGACGATCATTGGGTCGGCATTGTTGCCAAGTTGATGATTGCTAAGCCCACAATTGTTGACCTGGGAGCCACCTGTGTATAGATATTGACAATGCACACCAAACTTGGCCTACCTCAAAACACAATAATTTCGGGCTCATTAATTTCGGGCTCATTAATTTCGGGCTCATTTCAGACACCCTTCAGGCCAACTACTATATTGAATACCGTTTTATAAAGTACGTTTTATAAGACATTGGTAGCGGCGACTGCTGTAAATTGGATAGGCTCTGTTATAATCCAAGCCTGAGCGATCAAGCCCTTAGTCGCAGTTCAAGCCCGACTAACTGCAGCTTCATGTTGGGGGACTGCAAAAGGAAGCTTTAACTTCAAAATTGCCCCCAGCCAACAGTGGCAAACGATTGGTCCGTGCTATACCCAGAGACACCCTAAATGATAGGCGCAATTATCGGAGACGCGGTTGGCTCAGCGTATGAATTTGAGCGAATCAAAACCAAAGACTTTCAGCTGATCACCTCCGAGAGTATCTGGACAGACGATACGATATTGGCCCTCGCGACTGCCGACTGTTTACTCTATGGCAGTGACTATGCAGAGGCCTACAAGCGTTGGTTTCATTGGTACCCCAGCGTCAAGGGCGGTTACGGCAGGAGCTTTACTGAGTGGGCTAAGTCTAAAGTGTCGCGCCCCTACTATAGCTGCAACAATATCAGCGCCATCCGAGTGATCCCGGTTGCTTATGCCTTTGATAACCTCAAAGACGTGTTAGAAGAGGCAGAACGTTCCGCGGCGGTCACCCATAATCACCCGGAGGGGATTAAAGGTGCCCAAGCTGTGGCTGCTGCAATATTTCTGGCTAGGACTGGGGCAGCCAAAGATGCGATCGCAGAGTTGGTCACCAATATCTTTGGCTATGACCTGAGCCCCCCCTTTGAGAAGCTACAGCCCGGCTATCAATATAGTCAGCTGGTGCAAGATACGGTCCCCGCCGCCATCATTGCCTTCTTAGCCTCAAAAGACTTTGAAGACGCCATTCGCAATGCGGTTTCCCTGGGCGGTGACGCCGATACCCTGGCGGCCATTACTGGCGCGATCGCCGAGGCGTTTTACCCTAAAGTCATGAAAGAACTGCGTGAGTGGTGCTGGGGCTTATTGGATGAGACACAACAAGATTTGATCAATGAGTTTAGAGCTGAGTTTATGCAACCGTAATCTCTCAAGGTCTCAAGTTTTGCCAACAATTTGTCCCAGGCCCTTGAGTATCTGAAATATGTGATGAAGCTCTTGATTAGACGTCAGCGAAGCAAACACCCTTGAGAGATCATATTTGCCGCCATCTGATTGAGCCAATTTTACAAATACGGAGCTATCCCCATTCGTTATCAGCCCAAAACTAGGTTGTTTAGCCTCCGGGTTACCCATCATGTAAACCAACGTCTGGGGTAGCGCAGACCAACCAGAGAGGGCTGCTTTCTTTGATTCTAGGACAATCACCCACAGTTGTTCTTTGAGCACCAAGACATCAATCCGTAATAAAACCCGCAGCCGGTCAGGTCTATGGTAGCAAAGGCCGTAGTCTTTGAAATCTGTGCACGTCTACAATTCTAGGAATAGAGGTTTGCTTGTAGGCTCTGGATTGGGTGCTGAGGCTGCCAACCGGCAAAGCGCTCTACCTGGGCTCGACAAGAAAATCCTGTGGCTAAATAGTATTTTTGTCGCTGTGGTGTTTTGGGCAATATTTGCCCCCAGCTTTGGTCATAAATACGGCGCGACGTTTCCAAATGCTCTCGCTCATAGCCATAGAGACCGGCCATGCCACAGCAGCCTATCGCTTGCAGGTTGAGCGTCAGCCCTGCTGCTGTAAAAATTTGCTGCCACTGAGTCTGCGCAGCCGGTGCCAGGGTTTTCTCAGTACAGTGTCCCAGCAGAGTATAGGCGGTAGATACAGTTGTTTGAGGCAGTCGCTCAAGATGCTCAAGTAAGAACTCTTGAGGGAGCTGTACCTTAAGCGGTTGACCCCACTGCGCATATTCATCTCGAAAGGTGAGGACAATACTGGGCTCAATGCCGACAAGGGGCAGGTCCATCGCCTGGATCTTCTCAAGATAGGTGCGAGTGTGTTGTGCTACGGTCTCAAACCGTTCGAGAAAACCCAGCACATGCAGGGGTTTCCCACTCGCTATCGGGGGGGTAAGGTAGACTCGAAAGCCCAACCGGGTCAACAGATCGTAGGTTGCGATCACCAACGGTGCTTCGTAAAAGTAAGAGAAGCTATCGGGTAAGAGAACAACCCCATTGCGACGGTCGGCGGTGCTGAGTTGGGCCAAGTTGTGCGGGTCGAGAAGGGCTGCGTTACGGCTTGCCAGGGCATCTGCCACCGTGGGCAAACTGACGGGGGGCGCATCCACTATGCCAATCAGGGTGCGCAGTAACCCCCGAGCCCAAGTCGTTTGCAGCAGTGTATTTGTGAGCTGAGGCAGCAGGTTTGCCTGCCACTGGGCTAAGGTTTCGATATGGCCCATCAGGTAGTCGCGGTGCGATCGCACATACCGCCCGTAATAATGATGCAAAAACTGCGCCTTAAGGCTGGGGATATCCACATGAATCGGGCACTGGGTTGCACAGGCCTTACACGACAAACACCCGTGCAGCCCGTCATAGACCTCTTGAGAATAGTCATAACGCCCGCTGGCTTTGGCGAAGGTATGCCAAAGTTTGACGAGAGTATTACCGGGTTTATCTGAGGATGGGTGAGTTGCCAACAAACGCAACCACTCCCGCAGCAGCATTGCTCGACCTTTAGGGGAATGAATTCGATCGAGACCCCCTTTATAAGAAGGGCACATTACCTGCTCTGGGGCAGTATTAAAACAAGCGCCGTTACCGTTACAGCTAAAAGCGACCTCATAAGCAGACTGAGAAGCGGTTGGCACCTGGCGATCAAACTGCCCTCGCAGGGGTGACTCCAACGGCACGATCTGGTCATCAGTCCCCAGGGGGGCCACAATTTTGCCAGGGTTCAATCGATTATCCGGATCAAACGCAGCCTTAATTTTACGCAACTCTTGATAGAGCGTCTCCCCGAAAAACTCGACCGTATACTCACTGCGAAACCCTCTGCCATGCTCCGCCCACATCACCCCCCCATACCGTCGGACTAGAGCCACCACCTGATCGGAGATTTCGCGAATCAGGGCTTCATCCTGGGGCGCTTGCAAATTGAGGGCAGGGCGAACGTGTAAACACCCCACATCGACATGACCAAACAGGGCATAGTCCAGGCCATAGCGATCGAGCAGCGCCTTAAATTCTTGAACGTAGCTGGCAAGTTGGGCAGGGGGCACCGCCGTATCTTCCACAAAAGCCACGGGCTTGCGCGGGCCTTGTCGGTTCCCCAGGAGGCCTACCCCTCGCTTACGCAGCTCCCATAAAGCTTGTATTTCTGAAGGCTCACTCGTCCGATAGTGGCCCGTTGGTTGATTGGGTTGGCCTGCGACTTGTTCAATATGTTGTTGCAGTTGGGTTGCCTGTTTTAAGAGATGATCCGAGTCGTGACTTACAAATTCAACCAAATTAATGGCGTGGGCATCCCCGACAAAATCTTTGACCGCATCATAAATCTCATCCTGGCGGGCCAGATCGAGAATCGTATCGTCAACGGTCTCAATAGCCGCAGGATCATTGTCAAGCAACGGTTGAGCCGCGTTCAGCGCATCATCAAAACAACCATAGTGAATTGCAAACAATACCTTGTGGTGGGGAATGGGGGTGAGCTTGAGCTTAGCTTCGGTGATCACTGCCAGCGTTCCCTCTGAACCGGCCAAAATACGATTGAGATCAAATCCGTTTGAGCCATAGACTTTGGCCAGGTTATAGCCGGTTAAAAAGCGCGGCATTTTGGGAAACTGTTGGGCAATCAGCTCCCGATGCTGGGTCACGCTGTCATCCACCTGACGATAGATCGACCCAAGACGACCTGGCAGAGTTTTCTGTTGAGAAAGCTGTTCACTAGATATCCCCGAGGACTGCCCCACCGTGCCGTCCGTCAGCACCCAGGTCAGCTCTAAAATATGATCGCTAGTGCGGCCATAGATACGAGAGCCCTTGCCGCAGGCATCAGTGTTGATCATGCCGCCCAAGGTCGCTCGACTGCTGGGGGCCAGATTTGGCGCAAAGAAAACACCCTCCGCCTTTAGGGAAGCATTCAGCTGATCGAGCACCACCCCTGGCTGCACCCGCACCCAACCCTTTTCAAGATTGACCGCCAAAATCTGGCGCATATATTTCGAACAGTCGAGAATGATCCCCGGAGAGAGCGACTGACCATTGGTGCCAGTGCCACCGCCCCGGGGGGAGAAGGTGATGGATTGAAACTCTGGTTGCGTCGCCAGGTGAAACACCTGCACCACATCCTCAGTGGTGCGGGGATGGATCACCGCCTGGGGCACAATTTGATAAATGCTGTTAT
>JBCBQD010000063.1:0-23642 GCA_039820425.1 Cyanobacteria bacterium J06635_1 | reverse complement strand
ATTAATGAACCGTCAATGGAAACACTGGTTTTGGCAATGGCGGGGGGTTGCGATCGCAACCCCCACCGTAGCGCTGGTGGTTCTCCTGATGCGGGCTGCGGGGTTGATGCAGGCCCTGGAGTGGCGGGCCTACGATCAGTTTTTACGCTGGCGACCGCAGCAGGCCGATGCTCGCATTGCCATTGTGGGCATTGACGAAACAGATGTCAGTACTCTAAATCAATCGATTTTGCCTGATGCGATCTATGCAGAGGTGATCCAAACCCTGAGTGCTCAGCAGCCCCGTGCAATCGGTCTCGACATCTATCGCGATGTGCCGGTTGAGCCGGGTCATGCTGAGTTGGTTGAGGTGTTTAGAAATACGCCTAACTTAGTGGGTATTCGGAAACTGGTGGGAGAAGCCGGACGGGATACGGTGGCGGCATCGCCTGTCTTAGCAGAGCTGGGTCAGATTGGCATTAATGATCTGTTGGCGGATACTGACAATACGGTGCGTCGGGGCATGTTGCAGGCCACTGGCCCCGATGGGTATTCATTACCTAGCTTTGCCCTTTATTTGGCGCTGTTGTACCTCGAAGCCGAAGGCATTGGCCCTGAAATGGTAGGTGATACCGATATGTGGCGGCTGGGGGAGACCACTTTTCAACCCTTTGAGGCCAACGACGGGGCCTATGTGCGAGCCAATGCCGAGGGCTATCAGACCTTAATCAACTATCGCGGGGGGGCGCAACTGTTTGAGACGGTGCCGCTGCGGACCGTGCTTAACGATCAGCTGCCGCCCGACTGGGGTCGCGATCGAATCATTTTGATTGGTCCGGTGAGTGAAAGCTTTAAGGATATTTACTTTACTCCCTACAGTACTGATCTGTTGGGGATACCTGAGCAAATGGCAGGGGTTGAAATCCATGCCAATCTCACCAGCCAAATCATCAGTGCGGCCCTCGACGGTCGCCCCCTGATCCGCAGCTGGCCTGAGCTTTTAGAAATCCTTTGGATTATTGGCTGGACGGCCCTGGGCGCTATCCTGACCTGGGTTCAGCGGGATACGACGAGCGGCTTCCGGTTTCAGCGGGTGGCGGCGTTGTGTCTGGCGGCGTTGAGTTTGGTGGCGGTGACCCATGCTCTGCTGGTGTTGGGCTGGTGGGTGCCGGTGGTGCCACCGCTGATTGCCCTCTCCGGGGCCTCGATTGGGGTGATAGCCTACCTCGCCCACGGGGCCAATCAGATTCGGCGGACCTTTGGGCGCTATTTGAGCGATCAGGTGGTGGCCAACCTGTTGGAATATCCTGAAAAACTAAAGCTGGGGGGTGAGAACCGAGTGATCACCCTACTAACCTCCGATATCCGCGGGTTTACCTCCCTGTCTGAGCGGTTGCGTCCGGAACAGGTAGTGGAGGTGCTCAATCTCTACCTCGGCTTTATGTCCGATGTGATTAACCGCTACGGCGGCACCATTGACGAATTTATGGGGGATGGTATTTTGGTGCTGTTTGGAGCCCCCAATCTCCAGCCCGATGCGCCGGATCGGGCGGTGGCCTGCGCGATCGCAATGCAGCAGGTGATGCCCCAGGTCAATCAGGTGATGCGCGATCGCAACTTCCCAGAGTTGGAAATGGGCATCGGCATTAATACAGGGGAAGTCGTGGTGGGCAACATCGGCTCAGAAAAACGGACGAAGTACAGCGTCATTGGCAGTGCTGTAAACCTGGCCTACCGGATTGAGTCCTACACCACCGGCGGCCAGATTTTGATTTCTGATCATACGTTGCAACAGGTAGTCAGCCCTGTACAGGTACAAGACCAGCAGACGGTGCATCCTAAAGGGGTCAAGCAACCCTTGACGATTTATGATGTTACTGGCGTGGGGGGGCCTTACAATCTGACCCTAGCCGCCGCCACGATGCAGATGGTGACACTCGCTGAGCCTATCGCGGTGGCCTATGCCATTTTGGACGGTAAGCAGGTCAGTGACGAAACCACCCAAGGTCTGCTGGTTAAGTTGTCGGATAAAGGGGCCTGGTTAAAACCGCTGATGGGTAATCGCGCCCTGACAAAACTGACCAACCTCCGCCTGAGTGTACAGAACCCCAACGCGCCGGAAGAGGTGGCCCAGGCCGATATCTACGCCAAGGTCCAGTCTAAGATTGACACAGCGCATTGCCAGATCGTGTTTACGGCACGATCTCAACCCGTGATTGATTGGATGAAATCGCTACTGGTTTAGAGAATGCACCAGGGCCTCTAGCCCGAGGCGATAGCTGTCGGCCCCAAACCCACAAATTTGTCCCACCGCGACCGGGGCAATGTAGGAATGGTGGCGAAAGGTTTCGCGTTTGTGAATGTTGCTGAGATGCACTTCGACGGTGGGTATTGCGACGGCTGCGATCGCATCCCGAATGGCCACGCTGGTATGGGTATACGCGCCAGGGTTGATCAAAATACCCTGGTGGACCTTCCAAGCAGCTTGGATGCGGTCCACCAGGGCACCTTCATGATTTGATTGATAAAACTCAACATCTACATTGAGTAAATTCGCCTGTTTTTCAAGGGCTGCGCTAATATCCTCAAGTGTCTGAGAACCGTATACTGCTGGCTCTCGCTTACCCAACATGTTTAAGTTGGGACCATTCAAGACGAGAATGCTTAGCACGCTAACAGGGTTGGATTAAAGTAGCAAATCAGCGGCGACGGTATGGTCGCTCCTCGACGGGTACAGGAATTGGCTCCCTCTCTGGCTGAGCTTGTGGCCCCAATAATGCATCTAACACCTTGTTAAACCACTCTTTCAGCTTTTCGAGGATGTTGTCGATATCCATGAGCCAGGTAATCTCCTATCTCACCTAATTCGAATATTTTTACGTAGGCGGCAGTAAATGCCAACTTACTTTGTTACTTTCTTAACAATCTGTAAGTTTGTATCCATGATAACGAATCGTGAGAAATGATCAAGAAAATTACCAGGGGATTTCCCTACTTTTTGTGCTTTCTACCTCCAGATAAAAGTTCACCGTTTGCTACAGTGCCTGATTTTGAAGGATTTAAATCACTGAACTTAAAATTGTTCGTCGGAGCAAATCTAAGGCAGTACATTCACTCATTAAACGCACCCAGTCGCGTCCTCGATAGCTGCCAAACTGGCATTCGAGATGTTTTACCCCGGTGGCATCGGCAAGCCCGATAAAAACCAAACCCACAGGTTTATCGGCGGTGCCGCCTGCGGGGCCAGCAATGCCAGTGACGCTGAGCCCCCAGTCAGTGCCCAGCCGCTGGCGTACCCCCATGGCCATTTGCTCCGCCACCTCAGCACTGACCGCGCCTACTTTTTTGAGAGTATCGGTTTTTACGCCGAGTAAATTTTCTTTAACCCGATTGTCATAGGCGATGATGCCGCCCCAAAAGTAGCTTGAGCTGCCAGCGACCGCGGTCAGGTTTTTGCCCAGTCCTCCGCCAGTACAGGATTCGGCAACGGCCAGGGTTTGTTGTTGTGCCTTGAGCAGGTTACCAACGGCGTGGGCCAGGGTTTCGTCATCGGTGCCAAAGCAGTCCTGTCCGCCAATCTCCCTCAGCTGGGTTTCAACAGGGGCAATCAGGGCATCAGCTGCCGCAACAGTCTCAGCCTTGGCCGAAATCCGCAGTTTGATGATGCCCTTGCCCGCGTAGGGGGCAACGGTGGGGTTGGCCAGTTCCAAAAAAGGGGCAACCCGTTCCGCTAAGCCGGATTCGCTGACGCCCCAAAACTTCAGAGTACGACTATGGATCACGCTATTGGCCCAGCCCTGCACTTTGAGATAGGGCACCGCGGTGGTTTCCCACATATCGTGCATTTCCCGAGGCACTCCTGGAAAGGTCATAATAATCAGCCCAGGCCTGGGCTGCCAGATTATCCCCGGGGCGGTGCCCTGGGCATTGGGCAACACCTCAGCCCCCTGGGGCAGCAGGGCCTGCTTACGATTGTTGGCACTCATCTCCCCCCGTCCGCGCCGCGCAAACTTGGCCTCAATGTCGGCGATGACAGTTGGGTTTTCGATCAGGGGGGTGTCAAAAAAATCGGCAATTGTGGCGGTGGTCAGGTCGTCGGGGGTGGGGCCCAGCCCGCCGGTAAAGATCAGCAGACGGGAGCGCTCACAAGCAATTGCGATCGCACGCTTAATGCGCAGTACGTTATCTCCCACAACGGTCTGATAGTGGTGGGCAATGCCCAACTGGGCCAATTGCTGGGCGAGGTAACGGGCATTGCTGTTGAGAATATCCCCTAGCAATAGCTCTGTGCCCACGCAAATGATTTCAGCACTCCGATTCATGGATGGTTAGCCCAGTGGATGGCAAGTGTATGGGTTGATGGTAATGCATTTTGGGGTACTGGGTGCTGGGTGATGGGTGGCGGGTAAAGGGCGAAGGGTAAAAGGCGAAAGGGGAAGGGTTAAGGGGGAAGGGGGGAAGGGCGAACCGGAGAAAAGGTGACTTTTGGGAGCCAGTTGAATGAGAACATGGGCCGCAGGGCAACCATACGGGTTTGCTCCTTAGTCCCCCCATCTCCCTGTCTCCGCGTCTTTCTCCCCCATCTCCCCCAGCCTCCCCTGCTCCCTACTCGCCCCTTGCCTTAATCCCTTTCGCCTTTTCCCTTTCGCCTCCGTTCCCATGTCACTCCCCCTTCCACCCTCTACCCTCTACCTCCCCCTCCTCCTCCTCTTCGGTCTCCTGACCCGCACCCTGATCGCCTGGCTGCTCCCCCCTGGCTTTGATGAGGCTTATTACTTTCTCTACACGCAGCATCTAGACTGGAGCTATTTTGATCACCCGGTGATAGTGGCTTTGAGCAGTGGGGTAGGGATTTGGCTGACGGGGCTGATCACGCCGCTGACGCTGCGATTGGGGGGGCTGTTGCTATATACCGCGAGTACAGGGCTGCTGTATCTGACGGGGCGGCATTTGTTTGGTGAAGCAGTGGGTCGCTTGGCAGCTGCGATCGCAACCGTCACACCGCTATTTTTTTTGGGGTTCGGCACCCTGGCATCCCCAGATAATGGACTGATCTTTTTCTGGAGTGCGGTGATGTCGGTGGCGGCGTTAGAGTTTTTCCCGACTGGGTCTGGGGATGATTTTGCCCGCTCAACCTATTGGCCAACCTACAGGATTGTTATTATTGGGGCGCTATTGGGGCTGGCCTGTTTAAGTAAATATCATGGGTTTGTCCTCGGGCTTAGTCTGGTGGGTTTTTGTCTCAGCAGTTCGCGCCATCGGCGGGTATTGGCGTCCCCATGGTTGGGGGTGGGTTTGCTGGTGTTTGCGCTGACACTGACACCCCTGGTGTACTGGAATATTCGGCACGATTGGATTTCATTTGGGTTTCATCTTTCGACCCGGTTTGAGGGCGGTGGGGCCACTGGGTTTAATATTTTGAATGTATTGTGGGTGTGGCTGGCGGAGGTCGGTTTTTTATTTCCCACTATTGGGTTTCCGCTGTGGTGGATCACCGTTAAGTCGATAGGTCAGTGCTTTGTCAAGGAGTCAGGGGCTAAAGGTTCAGGCTCGTCACCGCAGGCATTTGTGTTGTGGTTAGGGCTGCCCATTGTAGTGGGGTTTACGCTATTGGGCGGAGTCACCCATATCTACCCAGCCTGGCCCGCCCCAGGGCTATGGTGTCTCTCGCTATTGCTGGCCCGCTCGGCGGCAAAATGGCCTGAGCCCAGGTTGCGTCGCTGGCTAGGTGGCACCGGGATGGTTTTGGGGGCATTTTTACTGTTTGTACTACTCCATGTCAGTCTGGGCACCCTCCAGCAGCAAAGTCGATTTGCGTTATTCGGTGGGGTATTTTCTGCGGATAGCGATCCGACGGCGACGTTGATTGATGTGGTTAAGCTCAGGCGGCAAATTCAAAAGAGGCCGAGGGTGCGGGCTGCGATCGCAAACGCTGATTTCCTGGTGACCAATGAGTTTTGGCTCAGTGGCTATGTGGATATGGCGATTAGCCCCATGACCAATGCACCTGTGACAGCCTTTACCGAAGACCCTCGGGGACATGCACTCTGGTTTAACCCAGAAAATTGGCGCGGGCGGCAGGTTGTTTTTATCAGTATTGCTGACTTTGATCAAACGGCCCTCAAAGCCGAATATCAGAGTTACTTCAGTCAATTTGAGCTGTTAGACACGGTGGCTTTGGCGCGAAGTGGCGCGGTTACCGAGACCGTTTATCTTTATCAAGTCGGTCAGCTGACAAAAAACTACCCCTATCCCTATCCTTAAGCACCTTCAATGCAGACCCAAGACAAATACGCCAGCCCGCTACCCATTACCCATTACCCATTACCCCCTCAACGTGCATGGCGGCGGGCTCGCCACCCCGTATAGCTTAGTAAAGCCGTAGCGGCCAGGGCATAAATGACGCCGCTGGGCATGCCTGAAAACGCCAGTGCCAAACTTCCAGCCCATAAAGTTAAGGCATAGATGAATAGCACGGTAAATCGGTGAGACAGGCCCGCATTTAAAAGGCGATGGTGCAAATGTCGCTTATCCGCAACAAATGGGGATAGCCCCCGGCGTAAACGTGCTAATATAACTGCCGACATGTCTAAGATCGGTACAGCTAAAATCAACACTAATGAGGGGAATAGGACTGCAGCCGTGGTCACCCCTTTAACCAGGCCAATTACCCCAACGCCCGCCAGGGTGAAGCCCATAAAATAGGCTCCGCCGTCGCCCATAAAGATCTGAGCCGGGTTAAAGTTATACCGCAAAAACCCAAGAGCTCCCCCAGCTAAAGCTGCGGCGACTAGGGCAGCGGCTGGCTGGTTCATAAACAAGGCCACGACCATCATGACAATGGCTGCAATGCCGGATACCCCGGCCGCTAACCCATCCAGGCCATCAATCCAATTAATGGCATTAGCCATGCCCACCAGCCAAACTACAGTAATGGGTAAGCTCACCCAGTAGTCAGTTAGCTGCACAATCCCAAAGCCTGGGATAGATAAAAACTCAATATTTACCCCAACTTTCCAGGCCAGGGCCGCCACAATGGCTTGCATAATTAGACGGCTGATGGCTGACAGACCAAATAAGTCATCCATCAATCCGATTAAGAAGAAGGCGACGCCGCCGATGGTGACACCCCAGATTTCGTACTCATCCACCGGGTTGAGAGGGTTACCCTGGATGTCGACAAAACCACCCAATCCCCAAACGGTCAGCAGCGCAACGACCGTCCCGATAAAAATTGAAACGCCGCCCAAGCGGACCATGGGCGCTTTGTGAACTTTCCGCCCACCGGGCATATCAAAGCGACCGCTACTGAGACCCAGCTTGCGCACAATCGGTGTCAGGGTCAAAACAATGAGAGCTGACAGTGTAAAGGTCAGTAGGGGGTAAAGCTGAGACAGCATTAGGGTCGTAAAGGGATAGCGACAAATATGATCAAATCTTGGCGACAACCAGATTCACAGTTGGCCTTCAGATAAAAACTCAAGGTTTTTCACTGGATGTGAGTTAACAAAGCCCGCAAAGACCTTAAACAGGAAATGCGGCTTTGTCAATAAATGTCTTCGGTTTAGACGGGCAGCTATCCGGTGATAGATCAAAAACTATTTTTGCATTTCTGCAAAACAGATTTGAAGGTGCCTTTTGTCGACAGGGGGATGCCGTTAGGCAGACATCTATAAAAAACAAGCTTCAAAAAACAAGCTTCTAGGATGTTCTGGCCTCAATCGACATCTTTCACAGACCCCAGGGAAGTTGATTGCAAGCATTCCCAACGGGCTATCGATCATACAAAAGCTCTATGCAAAATTGGGCTGCACTAAGCCATTCGGCGTTAGTATAACCCGTTCTTTTCTACATAGAGCAATTTTTTCTTGAGCACCTGAGGGAGGCATGTACCTCCCTCAGGTGCTCTCTGGACCGGTCAGGCACAGGTTTAAACCAGAGCGGGGGTCACCCCACTTAGATGTGGATATAGCGGAAAGCGATCGCAGAGGGCCGCAACTCGACGCCGACAGTCTGTCTGTACATTACTGTTATCCGGGTTCACCAGCCGATCGACAATGATATTGGCAATTTCGACAAACTCTGGCTGGCCCATGCCACGGGTGGTCATGGCCGGGGAGCCGAGCCGTAGGCCGCTGGTAACAAAGGGAGATTCTGGATCAAAGGGGACCGTATTTTTGTTGGCGGTGATATTGACTTCACTGACCAGGGCATCGGCCTGTTTGCCGGTCATGCCAATCGAGCGCAAATCAACCAGGACTAAATGATTATCGGTGCCGTTGGAGACGATTTTGATGCCTCGACTTTGAAGCTGGGCTGCCAGGGTCTGGGCATTGGCAATCACTTGGGCAGAATAGGTTTTGAAGTCGGGCTTGAGGGCTTCGCCAAAGGCAACCGCTTTGGCCGCAATCACATGCTCCAAGGGGCCGCCCTGGCTGCCAGGAAAAACGGCTTTGTCAAATTTTTTACCCAGAGCGGGGTCGCGGGTCATGATCAACCCACCCCGAGGGCCTCGCAGAGTTTTGTGGGTGGTAGTGGTGACCACATCACAGTGAGGAATCGGATCAGGATGCAGGTTGGCGGCGACGAGCCCAGCAATGTGGGCAATGTCAGCCATCAGGTAAGCACCGACCTCATCGGCAATGGCCCGAAACTGATCGAAGTGAATGGTGCGGGGATAGGCGGAATAGCCGCAGATAATTAGCTTTGGCTTATGCTGTCGGGCAATCTCACGAATTTCGTCAAAATCTAGCTGCTCGGTTTCGCGGTTGACGCCATATTGGACCACGTTGAACCACTTACCTGAGAAGTTCACGGGCGAACCGTGGGTGAGGTGTCCGCCGTGGGATAAATCCATGCCCATGATAGTGTCGCCGGGCTGCAGCAACGCCAGAAAAACGGCGAAATTAGCCTGGGCTCCGGAGTGGGGTTGCACATTGGCGTGGGCTGCCCCGAATAGGGTTTGAATGCGATCAATGGCCAGCTGCTCGGCCTGGTCAACGAACTCACAACCGCCGTAATAGCGTTTATTGGGCAGACCTTCTGCATATTTGTTGGTTAAGGCAGACCCTTGCGCTGCCATCACAGCCGCTGAGGTAAAGTTCTCGCTGGCAATGAGTTCTAAATGGTCGCGCTGGCGCTGCAGCTCGCGGCCAATAATTGCAGTGATTTCAGGATCAGTTTGCTGTAAAAAGTCGAAATTTGTCGATGTCATAATCGTTGAACTCTCAAGCTACCCAGTAAGACGTCCAAGGATGGGCCAATCCAAAGCCTATTTCCAGGATACTTATCATAGCGTGCTATTGAGGCCTGACCGATGGGGGAGGGTAATAGATAGCTATCGATGGGGGAGATGGACAGAGGGGCGCAGGAGGGGGGCAGCCAGTAAAGGCGAGGAAAGCCACAGAGAGGGGGGATTTGTGTTCTGAAGTGATTGAGGGGCGATCAGGCTCACCCAAAACTTTTAACTTTTCAACCCAAAACTTTTAACCTTGCAAATCTAAATAACCCTTAAGTCCAAAGTGAAGTTTGGTGGAAATTGGGTTTTCGTATCGAAATGTAACGGTTTGAAACTTATAATGGTTGAGATCATTGAGATCAAACATTGGAAAGATCGTTAGAGGATTAAGGATGAGGGTTGCGATCGCAGGCGGAGGTTTGGCAGGACTAGCCTGTGCAAAGTATTTGGTTGATGAAGGTCACAGGCCAGTTGTCCTAGAAAGCCGAGATGTGCTGGGTGGTTTGGTGGCTGCGTGGCAAGACGAAGATGGTGATTGGTATGAAACTGGGCTGCATGCGTTTTTTGGGGCATATCCCAACATGCTTCAGCTGCTGGGCGAGTTAGGGATTGAAGATCGCCTGCAGTGGAAAAAACACACATTGCTCTTTAATCAACCTGAGAAACCCGGGACCCTGTCACGGTTTGATGTGCCTGATATTCCGGCTCCTTTTAATGTGATCATGTCGATCATTCGAAACAATGACATGTTGAGCTGGGAGCAAAAAGCCCGATTTGCGATTGGCCTGCTGCCAGCGGTGGTGCGGGGCCAGCAGTATGTTGAGGATATGGACAAATACAGCCTTTTAGAATGGCTGCGTGCTCATGGCATTGACGATCGAGTCAATAGCGATGTATTTATTGCAGCGTCCAAAGCCCTGACCTTTATCAACCCCGAAGATGTCTCGGCAACGATTATTTTGACGGCCCTCAACCGATTTTTGCAAGAACGCTATGGCTCTAAGATTGCCTTTTTAGATGGGTCTCCTACTGAGCGGCTCTGTCAGCCCATCGTTGACTACGTGACCGAGGGTGGGGGCGAGGTCCGCCTTAATTCACCCCTTAAAGAAATCGTGCTCAATGAGGATGGCACCGTACAACATTTTATTATCCGGGGGATTAATGGGGCCTCTGATCAGGTACTCGAGGCCGATTGCTACGTCTCAGCGACGTCAGTTGATGTGATGAAGGTGCTGATGCCCCAACCCTGGCGAAGTATCCAGTTCTTTAAGAATTTGGATGAGTTAGAGGGGGTGCCCGTCATCAATCTCCATCTTTGGTTTGATCGCAAACTGACAGATATCGACCACTTATTGTTTTCTCGATCTGATCTGCTGAGTGTCTATGCCGACATGAGCAATGCCTGTCGTGAGTATGAGGACCCCAATCGGTCTATGCTGGAGTTAGTGTTAGCGCCTGCAAAAGATTGGATTGATCGTTCTGACGAAGACATTGTCGAGGCCACCCTGGTGGAGTTAAAAAAACTCTTCCCCCAGCATTTTGATTCGGATAGTCCGGCTCAGTTGCTGAAGTATAAAGTGGTTAAAACGCCCCGGTCGGTGTACACTGCGTCGCCTGGGCGTCAAGCCTATAAGCCTTTGCAGTCCACACCCATCCATAATTTCTTTTTAGCGGGTAGCTATACAATGCAACGATATCTCGGCAGCATGGAAGGGGCCGTTTTGTCTGGCAAGCTCGCTGCTCAGGCTATTGTGCGTAATGCAGATACCCTTTCTAAGACAACGCTCGCCGTTGCCTAGGAGGCATTAATGCTTCAGCTATTTACTTCTCCAACAACTCAGTCATTGATCTCTGCGGAAGCCTCCTATGAACGCTGCCGTCAGATTACGGCGGAGTTTTCTAAAACGTTTTACATGGGTACGCTGCTCATGTCTGAGGCAAAGCGGCGAGCAATTTGGGCTATTTATGTCTGGTGCCGTCGCACCGATGAGTTAATCGATGGTCCCCAAGGTCACTTGGCCACCGAGGGCACCCTAGATGATTGGGAGGCCCAACTAGAGTCCGTGTTTGCGGGTAACCCCTTGGACGACCTTGATGTGGCTATGGTCGACACGCTTGATCGTTTCCCTCTGGATATGCAGCCATTTCGAGACATGATTTCGGGTCAGCGCATGGACCTGAGTCGTTCGCGGTACGAAACTTTTGAAGATCTCAAACTCTACTGCTATCGGGTTGCGGGTACGGTAGGTCTGATGTCTACCATCGTGATGGGGGTAGACCCCGAATACAATACAGCACCGTGGGCGCGCAATCATCCGCTGCCTAACCCCACCCAACAGGCCATTGCTTTGGGCATTGCCAATCAGCTCACCAATATCCTGAGAGATGTGGGCGAAGATGCCCGCCGTGGGCGGATTTACATCCCCCTCGAAGACTTAGCGCTATTTAACTACAGCGAAGAAGATTTGTTGAAAGGCATTGTTGACGAGCGCTGGCAAGCGTTGATGCGATTTCAGATTCAACGAGCGCTTAAGTTTTATGGAGAAGCCGAAAAGGGTATCAGTGTTCTCAATCCAGATGCTCGATGGCCAGTCTGGTCTGCGTTGATGCTTTATCGCAAAATTCTTGATGTGATTGTTGACAATCAGTACGATGTTTTCAATCGACGAGCGTTTGTACCGACCCTGGGTAAGGTTTTGTGCTTACCCAGTGCTTTAATCCGTGCCCGTGTTTCTTAAAAACCGCCAATGTCACGTTAAACATTGGCGGTTTTAACTGTTTCAAACAACGAGTTGCTAAACGAACTCGGCCAGCAAGCTTAGGACGCAGTAGTTTGAGTTGCTAATAACTCCTTGAGCTTTTCGAGCTCCTGGGCCCATCGTGGATCAGGCTGGGCCGCCGCCTGCCCACTGTTTGCATGGGTGGTACTACCGCCGCCTTTACGACCCTTCTTGTTACTGCGTCGGTTGCCGTCATGGCTGCTCGCTTCAGTTGCTTCTTCACTCCCTTTGCTGCGGGGAAGGGCTTTCTCAACCTTGATGGGAGTGTCCTGTAGCATGTAGCCGTTGTATTTTTCTACAAGGGCATCTGCAATTTCATCGCTCTTTACCGTGACAAAACCGAAGCCGCGGCATTTACCCGTTTTGCGGTCAGCAATTAGCTTAACGGAAACCACGCCCTCCGACTCTTCTGCAAAAACAGCTTCAAACTCTTGGCGTTCTAAGTCTTTAGACAAATTGCCAATATATAAACGAATCGACATTAAGACACCTCTAAATTAAACACTTGTAAAAAGCAAACCCCAATAGGCGGAAAAATCGTTTACATCAGCGGAGCTAACGGCAATCTCTAATGGACATTTTTAATATCTCTCTCACGCTATGCCTATCAGCTGGCAAGCTGATAAAAGTGGAACAAAACTTTAGATAAACTCAACATCGCTTTATCTCTTTCCTGCCTTGCCATTGTCAAACCATTGACAACACTTTGGGATTGGGTGGAAGAAGGGAAGAATTATCAATGTGGAGTGATATCAGACGATGTTGGGCCCGCTCCTAGATAAACCTGTTACTAAAGTATCACGGCACCACGAGCCACACCAGTCTTGAAGGTAGATTTTCGATTAAGCGAAGATTAAACAAGTGCGAAAATTTAGGTGGATGTATTGAGCAGGCTATTCATAGGTAAAACCAGCCCCAAGGGGCTGGCCTAATTTGCTGTGTTGAGAGTAGGAGAACCCATTACCCAGGGCCTGAGCTAGACCCTATCGGCCACTCTGAAGTGGAACGCAAGGTAGGGGTGTAGACTCTGTAATAAAACTTAACATCCATTTCTTGGATGTGCAATCTTTCAGCCTCGGGTCAAAATCCACAAGCCCCCGATGAATGAGATGGCAAGGATGACTGCTGACCAAAGTGGGTGCTGTGCCTGAATGGTTTGGGTGTGAGTTTTGATTTGGTGGATGTCTATCCAGATTTGCTGGCCTCGTCGAAACCAGCCCAAGAGTTGGGCTGGCTGATTAAGGTATTGAACTGGGCGGGGGCTTAGTTTGAGGCCATTACCGATCGGGCCAAATATTGAGAAGAAGTGAAGTTTAAACACCCCCTGGGGGGTTTTTAGCAAGAGTTCTTGTCCCAGCCAGTTGGCGATGCCCGGGCGACCAAGCAGCTGGCCTGATAGCTTGATGGGAAGGCTATCTGCCGGGATAAGGTCAGGGGTGATGGCCCAGTCAGCGATCTGAGTGTCTGACGGCTCTAGATTGGGATCTAAGTCTGGGAAAAGGGTGTTGATGCGCAGCAAAATGCCGGTGCCGAGACCCAGTAGCAAGGCGCTTTTGAGCACGCTGGGGTCTTTGTAAAGCCAGTCTAAAAATGTCCATTTAAAGGTGGCTGCTGCAGCCCCAATGCCCCAAAGTAACAGGCCGATCAGACCCCCAATGGCGAGACCAAACCAGGGGGCACCTTGCAGTAGCAGGGTTTTCCACTCCGATGGGCTCAACGCGTCGCCTTTTTGAGATTTATTCGGCGCGTAGCGATCAATCAAGGGTTGAAAGTTAATTTCGGGGGGGAGCTTCCAGTAGCGGGCATACACGGTGAGCAACTGCAGGCGATCGCCCAGGGGAGGGTGACTTTGGTTGCAAGATAGCCAGCTCCGAAACGGGTTTAAGACATCCCAGACAAAGTGCTGGGGGAGTGCAGCGGTTGGCAGGGGGCTGGCGGCGGCGTGGGTCGGCAATAGCAGGGTAAGCCGCTCTACGATAGGAGGGGTATAGCCGTGGTTTTCGACGGTGTGATTGAGAGCCAGGGTGAGTTTGCCGAGGGCGCGTACCAGGCCGTTGGGGTTGCCGGTGATCTCGGTGGCGGTGCGATCGCGATAATACGTTCGCAGGCGACTGAGCCAGCTACCTGCTTTTTGCACCAGCCAAAAGACCCCATAGCTCAGGGTGGCCCCCAGTCCCGCTGCAAATTTCACCATCGGCGGTTGTCTATTGCCCCACAGGGCCAGTCGCCAGTACAGCCAGTGTAAGCCATAGAGCAGCAGACCTTGTAGTGAAACCAGGGGCCAGTCCCAACGTCGCCAGTGGCTCATTTCATAGGCAACCAGCGTCGCGATTTCGTCATCCTCGAGCTGGTCGAGTAGGCCCTGGCTGACCATCAGTCGACCGTAGCGCGGCAGCCAGCCATAGGAAAAAATCAGCGGTATCTCTGTGGGTAAAAGCCCCAACGTCGGAAATTGCCAGTTGCGCTTGAGGCAAGTTTGTCGAAGCACCTTGACGGCCTCGGGACTGGATTTGATCATGACTCGGGTTGAGAAAGGGCGCATGTTTGCCGTTAGTCGCAGCAGCCAATCCCATAGCCAGGGCGCAGCGATGCCCAAGCCCAGCAGGACAATCAGCAGGGGCCAGGTTTGGTTTTGCTCAAAGGCCCGGATCGGTCTGATATCCAAAGGCAAAATCCGATCGAGCATTCGTAGGTAGCCATTGAAACTGCGCAGGCTCAGGTGTAGCAAGAAGCGGAGTAAGCCAAAGGTTAAGAGTGCTGTGAGACCCTGGGCAAGCCATAGTTTGCCTTGCTTGACTTTACCCAGTGAACGGCCCGTCTTGAGGCGTTCGGCGTAGCGCCATTGGGCGAGGGCGGTGGTTTCTTCAGGTTTTTCGGTTTCCTTAGGGAGGGGAGATGGGGGAGATGGGGAGGCCGAGGGGGCGGAGGGGCCAGAGGGGGTAGAGGGGGGGAGGCTCTGGTTGAGAGATTCGTAATGAAATAGGGAGGGGGTAGATGCGTTATCGGTGGTGTCTTGGGTTAGGGGGGACTCTGCGTAAGGGGGCGGGTTGCTTAAGTCTGGGTTGGGAGGATTTTCACCGGGACTGGAAGCGATGGACTCGGAGACTGGAGGATGGTTTATCTCAGCGGCTGGGTCCTCAATCTTGGCTGATGGGCTAGGGGGCAGAGCAACCTCGCTGGGCTGGATTGTGTCCAAAGGTTGAAAGCCTGTCTCTAAAGGTTGAAAGCCGCTGAGATCAGAGGCGGGTGCTTTTTGGGCTTGGGTAAGCTCTCGCTGTTTGGTGTTGGCCCAGTCGCGGATCTGACTGCTGCTGCTTTGGGTGAGGGCTTCGCAGAGGGCCAGGGCTTGTTGCCAGTGATTTTGGGCTTCGTAGGTGCGGACGAGCCCCATCTGGGCTTTGAGCTGATAAGCCTTGGGAATGTCGGCCTGACTGAGCTCTTCGAAGATTGCGATCGCACGCCCATAATCTTGCTGTTTTAGTGCCCTCACCCCAGTTTTGAGAACCTGTTCGGGATTAAGTTCCGGTGTCATGCAGCCCCTCCTTTCGTAAATCTCAGATCGTAGACCTCTATCAATCAAAGCTACCCAACTAACAAAGCTACCCAAAAATCTTGAGCTTCAGATGAGATTACGCAGATTTTGCCACGTATCCAGGCCCCTTCCCTAGTCTGATGGGGACAACTGACCTGATGGGGACAGCTGGGTCGTATGATGGTTAAGAGAAGTTTAATAAGCTTAATTTCTATTTAACTTTCGAAAATCGTTGCCCTGCATGCCTATCGTCCTGCTATCCATTGCCAGTTTCATTTCATGGTTTGTCAGCATGATAGCGGGGGGCGGTAGTCCTCTGTTGCTGGTGCCGACGATTAATTTGCTTTTGGGTTCTCAGGCAGTTGCCCCAGTCCTGACCGTCGGGTTGCTGGCCGGGAATTTGCAGCGCTGTTGGCTATTGCGTCAGCATATTGACTGGCGGGTAACCATCTGGCAAGTGCCAGGCGTACTGGTTGGGGCACTGTTGGGAGCTATCGCATTTACTCAGATTCGAGCCGAGGGCTTGCAGTTAGTGATCGCATTTGTTTTACTGTGGATGGCTCTGCACAGTTGGCTGAGTCAGCACGTACGCCTACCTTGTTGGGAAATCAGGGCCTGGCAGTTTTTACCTCTGGGGTTTCTCAATGCAGTGGGGTCTGGTTTAGCAGGCACCACTGGCCCAATTTTGAACCCAGCCTACCTAAGCTATGGTCTGGATAAAGAAGCCATGGTGGCAACCAAATCGATCAATCTCGTCCTGGGTCACTGTGTCAAACTGCTTACCTATGGCAGTCTCGGGGTGCTGCAGCCAGAGATTGTCGGGTATGGTGTTGTGATTGGGGCGGTGGCGCTGCCGGCCAACTGGTTGGGGAACCGTTTTTTGCAAACTATGAGTGCTCAGCAGTTTAAGCATTCGGTTTTGTTGCTGATTGGGGTTAGCGGCCTGATTACCCTCTGGCAAGAGCGGGCGCTATTGAGTTTTTAGGCTTATTCAGCTTCTAACAAGTTTTCTATGACGGTATAAATGTCTTCTTCTGACTGGCCTGAGAGCTGGCGCTCCTTGATGTCGATTAGGCCCTGGGCTAGCTGCTCGGCCCGTTTTTTGTAAACGTTATTGGCGGTGAGCAGATCGGTAAAAATTGTCTGCTCAATTTCGAGGCGATTGGCTTCTTCCCTTAGGGGCTCTGCATAGGCAACTTCGTCTACGTCATATTTCAACAAAAAGATCAGGGCATTGCTGCGGCTTTGCAGGGTTTGCTGCAGGGCGCGGGTGTCAAGCTCGAGGCGGTCAAAGCCGACCTGACCCTCAATGCGCAGCTCGACGATTGGTTGGGGGGCGGTGGGTAGATTGGCCTGGTCAAGGGTTGCGATCGCGCTCTGGGTAATGTCTTCGATAGATTCTTGCCCCTTAGCCGTGATCCGCAGGCGCACAATCGGTCGCTGTCGATAGTCCGTTTTTAGCTCAGCCCGAATGCCGGTTGAATCCAGGTTGACCAGCAATACCCCCCGTTCAAAGCCGGCTTCTTCGACGTTGTTGGCTTCAAGAGAGCCAGGGTTGAAAATCCAGCCTTCGACCGAGTAATGCTTATGGATGTGCCCCAGGGCCAGGTAGTCAACCCCGACCGTTTTCAACGGCAGCAGATCGCTATAGCGCAGGGCTCCTGCATAGCGGGCAATTTGCCCCTCGAGACCGTGGTGAAATAGTAAGACGGTGTGTTGAGGGCCGCTAGGTAGGGGGGGGATGGCCTCTGCAATTTGTTCTATCGCCCTGGGCGCAGCGGCCCCATACCAATTGGCCCCCAGCACTCGTACACCGCAGTCCAGGTCGATATAGCCGCCGCGTTGGCCATCCCAAGCCGAATAAAAGGCCTCACCTGCGGCGACGTTGCCGGGTTCGAGTAACTTTAGCAGCCCCCAATCAGATAGATAGCGCAGCCAGCTGGTTTTAGTGCCATAGGGGCGATTGTCGTGGTTGCCCTCAATCGCGAGGACTGGAATGTTGTGGGCCTGGAGCTTTTGTAAGCAGAGTTGAGCCTGATTGAGCACCGCTGGTTGAATCATCCGATGCTCAAATAAATCACCGGCAATCACTACAAAATCGACTGATTCACCAATGGCATATGTCTCAATCACATCCTGAAGCGCAAAGAAAAAATCCTTGGTGCGCTCTGGGCTATCGTAGCGATCAAAGCCCAAATGGATATCGGCCAGGTGAAGAAATTTTGGCATTGGGCTAACCTTATACGGGTACCCCAGTCGTTTCTGCGGCCAATTCTTCTAAGCGCTCTTGCTGATCTTTAGTGATGCAGGACTGAATGACGGTTTCAATATCGCCCTCCAGGATTGGGTTGAGGCTAAAGTTTTGCCCCAGACGATGATCGGTGACCCGATTGTCTTTGTAATTATAGGTGCGAATTTTTTCAGACCGAGAGCCGGTGCCCACCTGGGAGCGGCGCATCGAGGTGACTGCCTCCTTTTGCTCTCGGAGTTTCATCTCATAGAGCTTGGCCCGGAGGATCTGCATGGCCCGTTCCCGGTTTTGCAGCTGCGATCGCTCCTCGGTACAAAATACTCGAATACCCGTGGGCTTGTGGAACAGGTCCACGGCCGTCTCTACCTTGTTGACGTTCTGACCGCCTGCGCCGCCGGAGCGCGCCGTTGACATTTCAATGTCTTTCGGGTCGATCTTAATTTCAACGTCGTCTACCTCGGGCATCACCGCCACCGTGGCGGTAGAGGTATGAACGCGACCACCAGCCTCAGTCAGGGGTACGCGCTGCACTCGATGGACCCCGGCTTCAAATTTGAGCTTGCTGTAGACCTGATCGCCTTTAATTTCGAGAATGGCTTCCTTAAAGCCACCCATATCGGCGGTCGATTCACTGAGCATCTTGACTCGCCAGCTTTGGCCCTCGCCGTAGCGAGAATACATTCGCACTAAATCCCCTGCCCAGATGCCAGCTTCATCACCGCCGGTTCCGGCGCGGATCTCTAGCATGATATTTTTGTCGTCATTGGGGTCGCGGGGCAGGAGCAAAATCTTGAGGCGCTGCTCTAGTTGGGTGAGCTGTTCTTCTAGCTCATTGACTTCTAAAGAAGCCATCTCCCGCAGCTCGGGATCGCCTGCGGCCTCTTTGTAAACTTCCTGAGCGCCTGCATGGTCGCCCTCGGCTTTTTTCCAATCCCCGTAGGTAATGACGGTTTCTTCCAGGGAAGCGCGCATCTTGGCGATTTTCTGAAACTCGTCAGGATCTTTGGCAACATCCGGGTCCGCCAGTCGCTTGGTGAGCTCCTCAAAGGTTTGCTCAACCGACTTTAGCTTGTCTAATAAATATTGCTCAGCCATATATACTCCCAGGGCGATCGGCCCACAACCTCAAAAACAAGCGTCCGAGCGACTTTTTAAGAAGCCACTCGGCGTTACGTTGACGTTGCGATCGCTAAGCCTGGGTGTCGGTGCTAGCGTCGGTCATGCCGTACTTCCGTAAGAATCGCTCAACGCGACCTTCGGTATCAATGATCTTTTGGGTGCCAGTGTAAAAGGGGTGGTTGCCTGACCAGACATCGACGTGCAGCTCCGGCTGGGTTGATCCAACGGTCATAATCAGCTTGCCGTCACAATAGACCTTTGCTTCGGGATACCACTCGGGGTGAATACCAGATTTTGCCATCTTCCTAAATTGCTTGTGCTGTAAGGGTACTGTCTATGAAATCATCGTTTCGAGAACTGAGGAGCCTTGCGGGCTTTCTTGAGACCGTATTTCTTCCGTTCTTTGGAGCGGGGATCGCGGGTCAGATAGCCCTCAGTTTTTAATGGCTGACGATTATCGGGGTCAAGCTCACACAGGGCTCGGGCGACCCCTAGCTTAATAGCATCGGCCTGGCCGGTGAGCCCGCCACCGCGCACGTTGACCAAAATATCGTAGTCGCTCTCGAGCCCTAGTGTCTCGAGGGGAGCCTTGGTAGCATTCAGATAAGCGGCATTGTTTTGGAGATAGTTATCCCCTGGTTTGCCATTGATTTTGAGCTCGCCACTGCCGGGGACAAGCCGCACTCGGGCCACCGACGATTTGCGACGGCCTGTGCCCCAATAAACAACGCGATCAGACTGCTCTGCCATTAGTTCTGTCCTCCAGGAAGGGTATTGATGATGAGGGTTTCAGGTTGTTGAGCTTGATGAGGATGCTCGGGGCCTGCATAAACTTTGAGCTTGGTAAACAGCTTGCGACCCAGTGCGTTCTTAGGAAGCATTCCTTTCACAGCTTTTTCGACAATCCGCTCAGGGATACGGTCTTGCAGCTGTTGAAAGGTTTCTACTTTCATCCCACCCGGACGACCCGAGTGACGACGATAGAGTTTTTGTGATCGCTTGTTACCTGTTACATCTATTTTGTCAGCATTAATAATGACGACAAAATCCCCGGTGTCCATATGGGGGGTATAGGTAGGCTTATTCTTGCCCCGCAAGATCTCAGCCACCGCCGTTGCCAAACGCCCCAGGCGTTGATCAGCTGCGTCCACCACGTACCATTTTTGATTGAGTTCGTTCACAGGTGGAACGTAAGTTTTAGTCATTGTCAGTTTCCCCAGACTCTGAATATCGATGAGATGTTTGCTTTCAAGCTCTAAACCGCCGCCGGATTTGTTAATAAAAACTGAGGTTGGGTATCTACCCACACGTCCGGTGGAAATGGAAAATTTTTGTAACCGACCCGTAGTAAACAGAGCCCTTGGGCAGGTGCAGCGTACTTAACCAGATCGCGCCGTTTTGACTGCCATAGTTCGGTAAAAGCCCCCGGCGTGAGTCGAGACCGACCGACTTGTACCAGCAGTCCCATCACCAGACGGACCATGCCGTATAGAAAGCCCTTAGCCTGTAGCTCAACCTGCACAAATGGCCCTTGACGAATGCATTCAGCAGCTTGCAGGTCAACCCAGGAATGGGCACGCTTCGAGCCTGCCCGTTGAAAAGCGGCTAGATCATGATACCCCACCAAAGGCGAAAGTGCCGACTGCATCAAGGCTATGTCTAGCGGTTCGTAATAGAAGTGCCAGGCATAGGGCCGAATAAACAGATTAGGTCGGGCATCAGTGTAGAGGATATATCGATAACGCCGCCACTGGGCGGAAAACTGGGCATGCCAATCATCAGCCACTTGGGCCGAAGCCCGAATGACAATATCGTCAGGCAGCCGATGGTTGAGGATATCTGCCCAGCGATAGGCTGGAATCATCTCGGGGGCATCAAAATGGGCCACTTGAGCCGCTGCATGGACGCCGGTATCTGTGCGCCCCGCGCCGTGAACCGTCGTTGAGCAGCCCAAAATTGACTGAATGACGGCCTCAATTTCTGCCTGGACGGTGCGTTCCTTTACCTGGCGCTGCCAGCCGTGGAATCGCGTCCCCAAGTACTGAATCACCAAGGCGACGCGCTGAATGACTTGGCGCTTGGTGTTTGCTGCGGTGAGCAGCTGCTTTTGTATCGTGGAGGTCCCGTCAGACATGGTTTAATCGGCTAAGTTCAATGGGCTAACCTAGGTCAGCTCAATGATGGCCATGGCCGCATTGTCACCGCGACGGCTGACTGTGCGGACAATCCGGGTATACCCACCATTGCGGTCGGCATAGCGATCGGGCACCTGCTCAAATAAAGCATGAACCAGGTCTTTGTCATACATATAGCCGAGGGCACGGCGACGGGCTGAGAGTGAACCTTCTTTGGCGAGGGTAATCATCCGCTCAGCCTCTGATCGCACTGCTTTGGCACGAGCTTGGGTGGTTTTGATGCGACCGTTGCGGATTAACTCCGTCGTCAGCGATCGCAAGAGCGCACGACGTTGGTCAGCAGGTTTGCCCAGTTGGGGGATACGACGACGATGGCGCATGGCAGCCTCTTTTTAACGACAGACAGTTTCAAACAACAACTTCAAATGATGGGCAAAAAACCGGGACAGAAAAAAACCGAAGCAGGTTGCTTCGGAGATAACCTCCAGAAAGAGGCAATTGCCAGCCTTTAAGAAGACTTGGCCGGTTTCTCAAGCGGTAGCATGATGCCGAGCTTTTCCTGCAAGGCTTCGACCACTTCCTCGGCGGACTTTTGGCCAAAGTTTTTGATCTCCAGCAGATCTTCCTGGCTGTAGTCCAGCAAATCTGACACCGAATTGATTTGGGCACGCTTTAAGCAGTTATAAGCACGTACCGATAGCTGGAGCTCTTCAATGGGAATCTGATAAGTTGGATCCTCTTCCTTAGTATCCTCATCGCGCTTCGGTTCAAGGGTGACATCCTTGAGCGGGTTAAACAAGTCGGTGAGAATAACAGCGGCTTCGCTCATCGCCTGCTGAGGTGTCAAACTACCGTTGGTCCAAATTTCCATCATCAGTCGATCTTTTTGGGTAGACCCGCCAACAATGGTGTCCTCAACGGTGTAGTTCACCTTGCGCACCGGCATAAACACGGCGTCGATTTGCATAAAATCGAGCGCAGCGGCTTCGTCTCGATGACGACTGACGGCCCGATAACCCCGTCCCTGCTCGATGCGAAACTCCATCTCCAGAGTGTGCCCAGCTGAGACAGAGGCCACATACTGGTCAGGGTTAATCAGCTCAACCTCTGACGGGAGTTCAAAGTTTGCTGCCGTCACACTGGCAGGCCCTTGAACCACCATTCGGCCAATTTGAGGCTGGCTAGAATAGCTCTTAAGGACAATCTCCTTCATGTTGAGAAGAATATCTAAGACATCCTCTCGAACACCGGGGATGGTCGCAAATTCATGACTCGCTCCGGCAATTCGAACCGCCGTGACGGCTGCCCCCTCAAGGTTGGACAGCAAAACCCGCCGCAGTGCATTGCCCACCGTGGTGCCCTGGCTACGCTCTAACGGCTCAATCACAAACTGACTGTACTGACTCTGATCGTCCTCAACAATGGACTCTACGCATTCAACTTGGAACTGTGTCACTGGGTGACCTCCCTATATGCCCTCGACAAGATATGCCCGCTGATGTCTTCTGATGACTAATGAGGCGCTTAGTAATGTTTGTTAGACCCGACGTCGCTTAGGCGGTCGGCAACCGTTGTGAGGGATAGGTGTCACATCGCGGATCAGTGTAATCTCAAGGCCCTCACCTTGCAGCGCTCGAATAGCGGTTTCGCGTCCCGCACCGGGGCCACTGACCATGACTTCAACTTGGCGCATCCCTTGATCCATGGCTCGGCGGGCAGCTCCAGAAGCTGCCTGCTGAGCTGCAAACGGGGTGCCTTTTTTAGCCCCTTTGAAGCCGCTAGAGCCCGCTGATGCCCAAGACACTGCCCCACCATTGGCATCAGTAATCGTAACAATCGTATTGTTGAAGGTTGACTGAATGTGGGCAACCCCATTGGGAATATTTTTCTTAGGCTTACGCCCGCCTGCCCGCTTAACACCTTTTGCCATAGTCCTTAATTTCCAGAAAAGCTATCTGCTCATACTTGTTCAAACACACAGTTCAAACACACAAAAATGCGATGACCTCAACCAGCCTGGTCGAACCGTATCGCATTTCATCAAGAGCGCCCCGCCCATTGGGCTAGAGGCGCTAAAGTCTACTTCTTAGGCGCTTTCTTTTTGCCTGCAATCGCGACCCGACGGCCTCGTCGGGTCCGGGCATTGGTCCGGGTGCGCTGTCCTCGAACCGGCAACCCGGCTCGATGGCGACGACCTCGGTAGCAGCCAATATCCATCAATCGCTTGATGTTCATATTTTCCCAACGCCGCAGATCCCCTTCGATCTGATAGTCGTTCTCGACGACCTCTCGCAATTTGGCAACGTCAGAATCTGTTAATTCTCGCACCCGAATATCGGGGTTGACCCCCGTTTTTGCCAAAATCTGCTTAGAGCGGCTCAACCCAATCCCAAAGATGTAGGTTAACCCAATTTCAATGCGCTTATCCCTGGGAAGGTCAACGCCCGCAATACGTGCCACCGATTTTTCTCCCTAACTTGCTCGTTGCCTTGTGCTGTGCGTATCTAACCCTGACGTTGCTTATGTTTGGGATTAGGACAAATCACCATGACGCGACCGCGTCGACGGATGACTCGGCACTTTTCACACATTTTCTTGCAAGAAAATG
>JBCBQD010000062.1:0-23910 GCA_039820425.1 Cyanobacteria bacterium J06635_1 | reverse complement strand
GTTTGGGGCGCGGGATGTCTGGTTTGTGGTGGGGCTACCTGTGTTTCTCTATGGCACCCTCGGCTGGCGCTTTGCACAAGTGGGGGGCTTTTTGGCGATCTGGGTGATTGGCTATGGCCTGATTCAATCCCTGGCACCAGGGTTATTGAGACAGCTTGGGTCGGGGCATCCCCCCCAGGCAAAGACAATTCAGGTGTGGACTTTGTTGTTGACGGCGATTCCGGCGGCGATTGCGATTGCACTACAGGCCAACCTGCCCCCAGGTCCAACCATCATCACGGGACTGATGGTCTTTGGTCTGGTGTTTGCCTTTAACTCTGCTGTGCATTCCTATCTGGTGTTGGCCTACACCGACGACGATAAAGTGGCTTTGAATGTGGGGTTTTACTACATGGCTAATGCCGGGGGTCGACTGGCCGGTACTGTACTGTCGGGCCTAATTTTTCAGTTGTTTGGTCTGGTGGGATGTCTGTGGGTCTCAATGATATTTGTTTTGGCGGCGGGGCTGATTTCACTGCGACTCCCTAATCCAAAACTGACAGAGACTGCGATGTGATTAGCAGGGAGAAGATCACCGACCCTGACAGCACCCGGTGGGAGACTTTTATCATCAAAGTAGCTAATATGGTAGGTCGGTTCGAGACAGCTAGCAGGCAGCATCAAAAATAATCCCAAGGGGGGCTGTTTAGAAAACGTCTCTTAAAAGTTGAGTGATTCTGGTGAGCACCAGTCACTTCCATCATTCAAAATTTCAGCGTTAAAGCAATCAGGCGTTTCAGGTACCCCCCCATGGTTCCTCAACAACCGGGGAATATCCTCGGGTAGGAAGTCGAACTCCGTCACTGCTCTTGGAATCAAGGGCACTAGATTGTCAGGGGTATCAGGGGTCTGTGACGGTAAGTTCAGCTTTAAATCCACAGCTATTTCAGGGCTGGGTAAGCTTTCGCGTTCCCCCCTCAGCCATTCTTGGATAACTTTAGGTGTCCAGTCAATGGCGTCATCCTGACGTTCGATCAGCACGATAGCAGGCACAACTAAAGCGGTCTCTTCAGGCTTGACCACTGTTGTTTCACATTTGAAACTTTCATCGATGTTGATGGTGCTGTCTTGGACATCGCCAATAATGAGCTGACACTTAACAGGTGTCTCTACCTCGTCAGATTCGGGAGCTACGATTTCCGAGGTTTCAGCGGATTTGCCAAAGCTGGGAAAAAGATCTGGGCCAAAATTAACGCCAATATGGCTCAAAACAGCCCATATACCTACGAACCCACCCACGACAGGCGCGCATTTTTGTCCGATTTTTCTTCCAAAGGCAGTCCAATCACGCCGTTGCTCGGCCATGATAGTTAGGTTAGTGCAGATTAGGTTAGTGCAGATTTATGTGAGATAGAGTGCGGGTTCGCATCTAGTTGCCCTAGGTAGATGCAACGCTATCGTCGCAGCAAGCTTCTAGCCATGATTCTGCCCTGATTCCGTTGTACTGATTACTTCACACTCAAAAAGTCAAATTCATGATTTTTTCGATACTCATTCAAGTTTTATTTGTATGAGAGTCAATCATGCTGCTTTACCATCAAGTCTTGATTTGGAACATATAAGGCATGCGCCTGGTCTCGGAGATCTTTTTTGATTTCACGGGCGTTCAAGCCGTGAAATTATGCATATGTAATGATGTTTTTCCGCTAAAAGGCTGATCTCAAGACCTGGTTTCTATGACTTTTTTGCGTGTTGAAGAGTGAAGCGGTTGCCAGGTCAATTGTGACTCATTCATCGTCATGAATGCTTTGTTAAGACCCTTTGCCACATCCTGATCCTAGAGGTAGATCAATGTAAGGGGTTGAAACGTATCCCGCATAAAAAATGAGTCAAAGAAATGAAAAGATTTTTCCCGTAGTTTTTCTATTTCTGGCACTGGGCATTATTGGCAGTGTTTTTAGCTCGCTGTGGTGGATATCTCGGGGGACCCCCTCAAGTGGGAAGGCTGTGCAGCCACAGGTCGGTAACTCGATATTACCGAAACAATCCCTGGCTAAGCACTCTGCTTCTGTGCTCAGTGTTGCGTTTTCGCAAGATGCCTTATTGGTAGCCAGCGGTAGCTATGATCAAGCGGTGAAAATTTGGGATCCTAAAACGGGAAAACTGCAACGCACCTTTGAGCATGGTGGACGGGTGAATAGCCTTTTAGTGAGCCCAGATGGAACCCAGCTGATTACCGGTAGCGGGGATGGCGAAATTGCATTTTGGAACCTGGCCTCTGGGCAAGAAGACGCTGCGATCGCAGGCCGTTCTGGCAGAATTGTTAGCCTGGCCCTTAGCCCTGATGGTGCTTATTTAGCCAGCGGCAGCAGTGACGGCACTATTAAAATTTGGGATCTAGCCACCCGACGAGAACACAAAACCCTCAAAGCATCGGGGCCGCCCGTCAACAGCTTGACTTTTTTACCCACCAACCCACAACAGTTGGTAAGCGGTGATCAAGCTGGGAAGATTTATCATTGGGATCTGCAACAGCCGCAACCCATCAATGAGTTTCAAAGCAGGAGCGAGCGGATTAACAGCATTGCGGTAAGCCCGGATGGTCAATGGTTGGCGGGCGGTGGCTACGGCGATCTGGTTCGGGTTTGGGATCTGCAAACGGGTCAGTTGGAACAATCACTCAAGGGGCATAATTTCATTGTCTCTGGGGTAGCTTTTAGCCCAGATGGTAAGACGCTGGCCAGTAGTAGCTTTGACGAAACTGTCAAGACATGGGACTGGCAACAAAACAAAACGATTTGTACCTTAAGGGGGCATTCTGGCTTTGTTTATGATGTCAAATTTGACGCCGAAGGGAGTGCGCTGATTAGCGGTGGCTATGATGGCACCGTGAAAGTTTGGGATCTAGCGTCGTCAAAACGGCCTTGTCTGGCACCAGATGATGTTTCTTGAGACCTGGGACGAAACTTTCTCAGCCTTAGCGCATTGCTGACCACTGAGACAGAGCTAAAGGCCATGGCCGCACCTGCGATGATTGGGTTGAGCAACAGACCCACGAGGGGATATAACACCCCAGCTGCGATCGGGATACCCGCTATGTTGTAGATAAAGGCAAAGAAGAGATTTTGGCGAATATTTTGCAGGGTGGCGCGGCTGAGTTGGATGGCGGTGACGATGCCTTGCAAATCCCCAGAGATTAGGGTGATATCGCTAGCTGCGATCGCAACATCTGTCCCGGTCCCAATCGCAATTCCGACATCAGCCTGAGCGAGGGCGGGGGCATCATTAATCCCATCACCCACCATCGCAACCACCTTGCCCTCGGCTTGTAGGGCCTGCACCTGAGTCGCTTTTTGGTCGGGGCGCACCTGGGCCACCACGCGTCGAATACCCACTTGCTGGGCAATAGTATCAGCGGTTTGGGGGTTATCACCCGTGAGCATGACAACTTCTAGCCCCATGTTTTGAAGTGTTTTGACCACCTGGCCAGAGGTGGGTTTGAGGGTGTCAGCAATACCCAATAATCCTTCGACCTGGCCATCAATGGCGATCCAGGCTGTGGTTTTAGCGTCTGCTTCCCAGGCTTGTTGGCGAGTTTCAAAGGCAGTTGTCTCAATGCCCAGCCGGGTTAGCCAGCGCCGGGTGCCGATTTGCACTAGACGATCGGAGACTTTGGCCTGCACCCCCCTTCCAGCAACCGCTTGAAACTGTTCGGCACTGGGCAACTTGGTCAGGGCAACCCCCTGTCGCTGGGCGTATTGCACCATGGCCTCTGCCAGGGGATGCTCAGAGTGGCGTTCAACCGCAGCTACTAGACGCAACAGTTTAATCTCATTGTGGTTGGCGGTGCCGTTAACCGTGATGTAGTCGGTGACAGTGGGCTGCCCCTGGGTGAGGGTGCCGGTTTTGTCGAGAATGATGGTTTGGAGGCGGTGGGCCAGTTCTAAACTGTCGGCACTTTTGATCAAGATACCGTGCTCAGCCCCCTTGCCAGTCCCCACCATGATGGAGGTGGGGGTGGCTAAACCCAGGGCGCAGGGGCAGGCAATGATCAGGACACTGACGGTGGTGACCATTGAGAGGGTGAGGTTTTGCGTAAATAGATACCAGAGGACAAAACTGAGCAGTGCGATCGCAAGCACCACCGGCACAAACCAGGCAATCACCCGATCGGCCAGCTTTTGAATCGGGGCCTTAGAGCCTTGGGCCGCCTGCACCAACTGCACAATTTGAGCCAGCACCGTTTCTTGACCCACTCGTGAGGCTCGGAACGTAAAACTCCCAGTTTTGTTGAGGGTCGCACCAATCACCTCGTCATCCAAACTTTTCTCAGCCGGCACTGATTCCCCAGTCACCATGGATTCATCGATGGCGGAGCTGCCCTCAAGGATGATCCCATCAACGGGGACTTTTTCCCCCGGTCGCACTAACACCACATCCCCCACTTGCAAGGCCTGAATGGGAATATCTACCGGTTGCCCCGCCCGCAAAACCCGTGCTGTCTTGGCCTGGAGTCCCATCAGTTTGCGAATTGCTTCAGAGGTTTGCCCCCGGGCTCGGGCCTCCAGCCAGCGGCCCAGCAGAATCAGGGTGATAATTACCGCCGCTGGTTCGTAATAAACCTCGGGTTGCAGCCCCTGAATAGTGAACGCCTGGGGAAACAGGGTGACCACCACTGAATAGAGGTAGGCGGTCCCAGTGCCCAAGGCTACCAGCGTATTCATATCAGGGGTACCGTGGCGCAAACCTTTCCAGGCTCCGACAAAAAAGCCTTGGCCACACCACACCATCACCGGGGTCGTGAGTACCCACTGTAGCCACGGGTTATGGAGCCATCGGGGAAAGCCTGGAATAGCAAGCCCTAACATCATTGGTAGAGACCCCACCACCAAAATCGCACTGATGATGCCGCCTACGACGACTTTTTGGAAAAGCCTCTGCTGCGCCGCCTGCTTAGCAATCTCCGTCTCCGCCTGCTGAGCTTCTAATGACTGTATCGGTTTAGCCCGATACCCAGCAGCAGCCACGGCAGCTTGAAGTGCTGCAATACCCGTCTTATTGGGGTTGTAGCGTACCATGGCCTGCTCTATCGCAAAATTCACGCTGCCCTCAGCCACGCCATCCACATTCTGAAGCGCACGCTCAATCGCATTGGCACAGCCCGCACAGTTCATACCCTCTAGCTGCAAACGCACGGTTTCCATCTTGGCACCCTCTAGCTGACCCTACCAGACTAAAATCTCCATCTAGCTAGAGGGTCAAGGGGCTAGCTTCGAAACTTTATCCCAGCAAGGCTGGGGGCAGCGTCATTGCTCCCTAGGAAACTGATAAAAATCAGAGTTTGGCCTGTTTATAGAAGTCCGATAGCTTTTCTGCAATCAGCTCATGGCCTGTGGCATTCAAGTGGCCTAACCCTGGTTGGGTATTATTGAATCCCTGCAACGCCGTCTTGCGATCGCGATAAAATGCAACAAAATCCGATCTCATATTCACCATCGGTATCTGATATGCTTCGGCTTTTTCTTCTAAATATTCTTCAATCAAAAGGTTATGAACAGCACTATCAGACAGCTTTGTCCGATCGGCCAAACGACCTGCTTTATAGTCTTCGTAGTTAATAGCCGGAATATAGACAAAGACCAGATTAGGAAAAGCCCGCTTTAAGCTTTGAATCGTCCAATCCAGCGATGCCTTTTCCCCATGTGAAAGTCTTGGTTCCGTCTTGGACTCAGTTTGTGCATTATTTGCAATGGCGCTTGGCGTGATCTCCCCACCCGTATCAGCAAACAGTTGTTGTGCCTGTCGGCTACCAACTCTTAAGACCGACATCTGGAGTAAGACATCAAATTGAGGAAACCGGCTTAACAGCAGCTGAGTCAGGGGTTCACTGCTACCAAAGGATTTGTTATGGATCACCCGATGTTGTCCATCTTGTTCAGCAACGTAAAACTCCTCTGTAGAATTTGTCAACTGCAGAGAGAAATCGGAGGGGACCAGCTGAACAACCACGCTATCAGGATGAATCTTTGAGTTATAAAATTCTGCTGCGTGAAGATAGTTGGCAGGCGATGCACCCGGTTTCCCCGCATTAATCACTTGAATTTGTCGGCCCGAGTTCAAAAACGGTTTCGCCAATGTGGATTCTGTCAGTGCCGTAAATGTCTGTTGGTCAGCTACTTGCTCAGCCAGCGTGTAAGAATCACCCAACACTAAAACTCGATATTCATTTAGCTGTTTAGGTTGGATCTCTGGATGGCGCATGCCCAAGCTATTGAATCTCGCCCTAGCAATGCCTTCCTGTGTTTGCAGCGATGTCCCTAACTTTTTGATCACCCCCAGGGCTGGATGAGTCTTAGTACCAGGGCTCGATTCAACCAGGTTACGCAAAATGGCCTCCCACAGCAAAAGTGCGAGGAGAAAAGATGAGGTTGCTTTAATCAGAGTTCTGAGATTCTTACTCACCATAACAAAGACCCCCAGAAGCATTAAAACTGAAAGTAGACAAATGGCTGTGGGTTGTTAGGCGCTAAGAATAAGAAGCCCAACAGCCAGAAGCACAACCAGAACCATTCACTGAATTTGTTGAATTTAAGCCAGATACCTTTGTTGATCAAAACACCGAAGTAGTCGGCCACCACCACCGCTGGCAAAGACAACCAGAGGGCCGTCGCGTACCAGTTAATGCCTGCCGTATCAGTCATAGCAAACATCTTTTGCAGCATGGTAGATGAGATCGCAAAGTCACTAGCCCGAAAGAGGACCCAGGTCAAACATACAAATAATAGCGTTACCGTCCACGAAACAACACTGTAAATCAGAGGGTTGATTTGGACCCGCGATCGCAAATTGTCAGCATAAAACTTATGGGTGGCCAGTGCGGCCCCGTGCACCCCCCCCCAGAGGACAAAATTCCAGTTGGCCCCATGCCATAACCCTCCCAGCAGCATCACAATCATCAAATTTAAATATTGACGAGGTTTGCCCTTACGATTACCCCCAAGTGGGATATAAAGATATTCGCGCAGCCAGGTTGAGAGAGAAATGTGCCAACGCCGCCAGAATTCGGTAATGCTGCGAGAAATGTAAGGCAAATTGAAATTAATGGGAATTTCATAGCCCAGACATTTTGCGGTACCAATAGCCATGTCGCTGTAGCCGCTAAAGTCACAGTAAATTTGGACAGTATACGCAATCGTCGCCAACCAAAGTGTGGTTGCACTAAAGTCTTGAGGCGCTTCAAAGACAGTATCTACAAACAAGGCCAATCGATCGGCAATCATCACCTTACGAAACAGCCCCAGCATGAAGAGTTGCCCCCCTTGCAACAGATTTTCACGCTTTAACACAACCTTTTTTTGCAGTTCAGGGAGAAACTGTCTTGCTTTGATAATCGGACCCGCCACCAGTTGAGGGAAGAACGCTGTCAGCAGTGCAAAATCCCAAATGCTATTGGCTGAGTGAGTTTCTCCCTGATAGATGTCAATCACATAGGCCAGTACCTGGAACGTGATAAAAGAAATCCCCACTGGAAGCACAATTGCCAAAGTTGGAACAGTCCAGCCAATGCTGTCTAAAAGGGTATTTGCTGACTCAACAAAAAAGTTGTAGTACTTAAAAAAGCCTAAGACCGCCAGGTCAAAGACAATTGCCGTCACCAACCAAAGCGTTCGGCGCGCGGGCAGTCGCTCAATGGCCAGCCCCAGGTAATAATTGACAGCAGTCATGGCTGCCATCAAAAATGTAAATCGCCAATCCCAATAGCCGTAGAAGAAATAGCTAGCCGCCAGCAGCAGCATTTTTTTGCTTTGATTGCGCTTAAGCCAGGCAATCAGACAAAGGGTTACCCCAAAGAAAATGAAAAATTCTGGCGTCGAAAAAATCATAGGTTACTCCCACTAGACCGGCGACTAAACATCGCATCTAAAACGCATACGCAGTCTGCGAGCAAACTTGAAACCTGGAACTTAGCGTTAGTTAAGGAAGCACCCAAGGGTGCAGACAAAATTTACGTTGAACTTCCCCAAGAGGTAATGTCGTTTAATCTTTACAGAATGTTGCAGAAATTTTTGAAAAATTTAAATACAAACCATAAAGGGATCAAGGGGCTACCTGTAGCTGACGAAGCCGATTAATGGCTGCGGCTAGTTCAAATCGACGAAATAGGGCTAAATCTGCCATCGGAAAAGGACTAATGCTATCCATGCCCTGCTGGGCAAGCTGCTCCATGAGCCGATCGAGCAGCTCGGGTAGGGGATACTGATGGGCAACCCCTCGACGCTGCAAATCATTGATGGCCTGGGCAATGGCCCGGACTTGATTGGGCTCAATCAGCTGCTCTACGGCTCGCAGATCGATGGCTTCATGACCAATCACAACTGCATCAACATCACGGACCTTAACTTTATTGCCCCTCGGATGTTGCTCTAAGCCAGATAGATCTATGTAGCGCGGTGTCAACTGACCAAACTGCTCACCGCCCTCAGAGCGTCGGAACTCATCGGCCTGGGCAATCGCCTTAGCCTGGTCGGTCACCACCCGAGGCTGATAGCTGTCCAATGCGATCACCGTGTCAGCCACCTTGAAATAGTCGCCACTCCCCCCCATTACTAATATGGTTGAAATGCCATAGTCGTCGTAAAGCTGCCGGACTTTGTCTACAAAAGGGGTAATCGGTTCTTGATCTTTGGCGATCAGGGCCTGCATGTTGCGATCGCGAATCATAAAATTAGTTGCGGCGGTATCTTCATCGATTAATAAAACCCTGGCCCCGACCTCAATCGCTTCGATAATGCCTGCCGCCTGGGAGGTACTGCCGCTGGCGTTAGGGGTAGAAAATTGCTGGGTCGAAATCCCCTGGGGCAGGTTATTAATAAAAGGCGAAATATTCACCCCAACCACGCTGCGGCCATCTTCGGCCCGGATTTTGACCGCGCTGTCATCGGTGACCACCCGTTCTCGACCATCCCCAGGGATGTGGTTATAGACCCCCTGCTCAATCGCCCGCAACACCGTCGACTTGCCATGGTAGCCGCCCCCCACGATTAGGGTAACGCCAGCGGGGATGCCCATGCCTGCGATCGCCCCCGAGTGGGGCGTATCCAAAGTTATCTCTAACCCAGCTGGGGCCTGAAACGCGACGGCGTGCCCCTGTAGGGGGCGCTGATCCACCCCGCTGCGACGCGGCAAAATCGCCCCATTCGCAACAAACGCCACCAACCCTTGTTCACTCAGCTGCTGCCGCAGAGCGGTCGCATCTTCGAGGGTTTCAATCTGGCCTAGCAGCTCAGCCTGGGGGAGGGCTGCATATATTAAACACTGCGCCACTAGCTCCGGAATATCTTCAGTAAATAGTGAAATCGCTTCATGACCAGCAATGCGTCTGCCAAACGCAGGCAGCCCCACCCCGAGCCTCAGCTCAATAAACCCCCCATGAATTTGAACGGCGGTGCGCTCAAGAATCGCCTGACTCACTGAAGAAATAGTTAGCCGACCACTTTTACCAGAGCCCCGTCGCTGCTGCACTTGAGGAATCATCCGGTACACCTGTCGGTGTAGGGCATCCGCCAGGGCCACCCGCCGCAGTGGGGTTTGTCGCCAGTCTTCGGGAAATTTAGCCACTTCGTGGGGCAACCAGATTGAAACCCGACTGGGGGCCGCAAACGGATCGCCCTGGACATGGGCAATATCTAAGTCAAAGTCAGGAAACTGGTAGTGCCCCGCCAGCTGTTTGTAAGCTTTATAACTTTGCCCATCGAGTTGGCGTAGGGTACGACGGAGCCCTTGATCATCCATATAACTTGCGAAACGTATTATGACTAACCCGCGAAGCCATCTTACGCCGAGAAAGCGGGTTTCTGACAGGCTGGCACTGATCACCTGCAAAATTTGCCGTAGAAACCCGCTTTCTACGCATCGTTCGTGATCTAGATCATCGGCCCAGGGGGGGTAGCATCATCCAAGGGGGCGGGACCCATCACAGAGAAAACACGGAGAACCTTACATACTCTCTACTATCGTGTCTGCCACAGGTGAGCTTATGTCCCAGGTTGTTTCGTCCGTAGTGTCTGCTCCGTCTCGATTAGCTGCCCATACTTGGCAGCTGGGTCATACCTCCCTCAAGATTGGCTTGAGTCTGGCCATTGCCCAGATCCTATTATTTGCCTCCAGCGTCTCTGCAAATCAGCCACTGGCCAGCGTCATTGCCCGTTCTTTTAGGCCTCAGCCCCTAGCCGCCCTGGCTGACGGCATTTACTTATATGGACAAGCCCCCCATCGCAACGAGCTGGGTTCGGCTTATCTAGTTTTTGAAGTCAATGCTGAGCAAGCCGTCGGAGCTTTTTATATGCCCGCGTCCTCGTTTGACTGCTTTTACGGCAATGTCACCCCCGATGCTTTAGATCTGACGGTGGTTGATAGCTACGAGCAAACCCATCATCCCTACTCCATCGCCATGGAGGTCACGCAGCCCCTAGTGGCCGGTGTAGCTGCAGACAGCTTGGGCTTACAAGGATTTCACGCCATTGCTGAAGTCACAGCCCAAGAACAGCAAATCCTCGAAACCTGCAAGGCTGACTATGGGGAAATGATCTAGATCCGGATCTTAGCCACACCCTTAGCATCATTAGAGTATGACTTAACAAGTATGACTTAACGCATTGCCTCTATTCGGTTTCGGTTCACCCATCGGTGAGCCGCTTGCTTGTATCAGAGTGACTGATCTCAAAATCATGGGCAAATGTAACTTTGCAGACGTCATCTAGCGAACGGATATCTAGCGAACAGGCATCTGGCAAACTCAATCTGATAAACCAAGCCGCTCAGCAATCTCTCTGAAAAATATCTGAATCTCCATATTGATCTCTATCTTAAGAACAATCTTGGGAAATCTATTAATACGAATATCTCAATCAGCAGAAGGGTTTACGGAAACCCTACCTGTTTACTTCGGCTCTCCCGAATGTCGAAACTTTCTGAAAATGGGTACAGTTTTGAGTACACAGTAAAAAAAACTTAACGATTTATCAGCGGCCTCTCCAGGCCCTAGATCATGATTCGCAAACTGCATTTAGCCCCCATACCTTGGTAGAGGTCCATCGAAAACTATGTTTGAACATTTCACCAACACAGCCATTGCGGTGATTATGCAGGCCCAGGAAGAGGCACGTCGCCTCGGCCATAATTTTGTCGGCAGTGAGCAGTTGCTGCTCGGCGTCATTAAAGAGGGCTCTAGCATTGCCGCCCGAGTGCTGAACGATTTTGGGGTGAATCTAGCCAATGCGCGCACCGAGGTAGAGGCCATTATCGGTCGAGGTTCGGGCAATGGTCCTGCAGAAATTCCGTTTACGCCCAAGGTCAAGCAGGTTTTTGAGCAAGCTTTTCAAGAAGCTCGCAAGCTTGACCATCCTTACATTGAGCCAGAGCATCTACTGCTGAGCTTGACCCAAAATACAGAGAGCGTTGCCTATCGAGTGTTGACCAACCTGGGGGTTGAGCCGTCCAAAATTCGCATGCAGTTGATTCGGGCCATTGGCGAACTGGCCTCTGTGGGGGCCACCAGCGGCAATCGCGAAACGGAATCTTTTAAGCCCTCTGCCAAGGGCGTCTTGGCAGAGTTTAGTACCGATTTGACCGCCCTGGCGGCTGACGGCAAGCTAGACCCGGTGGTGGGTCGCTACCGTGAAGTTGAGCGGGTGATCCAAATCTTGGGTCGCCGGACCAAAAATAATCCGGTTTTGGTGGGCGAGCCTGGGGTGGGCAAAACTGCGATCGCAGAGGGCCTGGCCCAGCGCATTGTCAACCAGGACGTCCCAGAAAGCCTGTTTAACCGCCGTGTCATCAGCCTGGATATGGCTCTGCTGGTATCCGGTACCCGCTTTCGAGGCGATTTTGAAGAACGCCTCACCCAGGTGATGGATGAAGTCCGTCAAGCCCAGGACATCATTTTGGTGATTGACGAACTGCACACCTTAATGGGGGCTGGCTCCCTGGAAGGCAGCATGGACGCGGCCAATCTACTCAAACCGGCCCTGGCCAGGGGTGAGCTACAGTGCATTGGGGCCACCACCCTGGATGAATATCGCAAGTACATTGAGAAAGACGCTGCCCTGGAGCGCCGCTTCCAGCCGGTGACCATCAACCCACCCTCAGTCGAAGAGACTATCGAAATCTTATTTGGTCTGCGGGGTCGCTACGAGCAGTTCCACCGGCTCATAATCACGGATGAGGCCCTGGAAGCTGCGGCCAAGCTGTCAGATCGATACATTACCGACCGTCACCTGCCGGACAAGGCCATTGACCTGATCGATGAAGCCGGTTCAAGGGTGAAGCTACGCTACGCGCAAAAAATGCCCGTCGGAGACCTGCGCAAAGAACTGCGCCAGGTGCAGTCTGATATGGTAACCCAGCTACAGCTCCAAGACTTTGCCCAGGCCAATACCCTGCGTGCTAAAGAAATTGAGCTGACCCAGCAACTGACTGGCTCCCTGGGTGATCTGTCAGAACCCCAGGTCACGGATGAGGATATTGCCGATATCGTCGCCAGTTGGACAGGCGTGCCAGTTAATCGTCTGACCGAGACGGAATCGGCCCTGCTGCTGCATCTAGAAGACACGTTGCACGAGCGGGTGATCGGCCAAGACGAAGCCGTCGTCGCCGTCTCCCGTGCAGTACGTCGGGCTCGGGTGGGCATGCGCAGCCCCAACCGCCCCATCGCCAGCCTGATTTTCTCGGGACCCACGGGCGTTGGCAAAACCGAACTGGCGAAGGCCCTTGCCGCCGCAGTATTTGGCTCAGAAGACGCCATGATGCGACTGGACATGTCCGAGTTTATGGAGCCCCAGTCAGTGTCTAAGCTGATTGGCTCCCCGCCGGGATACGTTGGTTATGACGAGGGCGGTCAGCTAACCGAGGCGATTCGCCGGAAGCCTTACACGGTTATCCTGATGGATGAAATCGAAAAGGCCCACCCCGATGTCTTTAATACGCTGCTACAGCTGTTGGATGACGGCCACCTGAGTGACTCAAAAGGCCGCAAGGTGAGCTTTAAGAACACCATCATCATCATGACCAGCAATATTGGTTCAAAGGTGATTGAGAAAGGGGGCAGTGGCCTTGGCTTTGAGATGGGCGCTGTGGACGAGCTAACCTCCCGTTACCACAACATCCGCAATCTGGTGAATGAGGAAATGAAGCAGTTCTTTAGACCTGAATTGCTGAACCGGATCGATGAAATCATTGTCTTCCGTCAGCTGATCAAGGACGAAGTGGCCGAAATTGCCGAGGTGCTGCTCAAGCAAGTCAGTGCTCGCCTGGTCGAGCGCAATATCAAGTTTGAGCTCAGCGATGCCTTTAAGCAACGGCTGATCAATGAAGGCTATGACCAGCGCTATGGGGCCAGACCCATGCGTCGGGCGATTTCGCGTTTAGTCGAAGACTACCTGGCTGAAGCCCTACTGGCAGGCACGATCAAAGACGGCGATACCGCTATCTTTGACCTTGACGATGACGGCCAAGTGCAAGTACGGTCTGCTAAACAGCCTGCCCTTGTAGGCGTGTAATCCACACCGCCCATTCAAATTCAGAAACCCAGATTTTTAATCCTGATTCCAATTAAAAAGAGAGGCCATGCTTTGCATGACCTCTTTTATTTTTTTATTGAAGAATGTAGTTAGGAAGGCTAGTTGAAGGATACCTATGCAAACCATTAATTTCCAGTGGTTCAAACGCTTATTCACCTCCCTACTCTGTGTTCTGCTTGCGAATTGCGGCGGAGGGTGGCACAGAGCCACCCTATCTCCTGAACAAAACCTGGCTTTGTCAGAACCAGCCCATGCAGGCACCCAACCGTCATTGACAGACACCCTCCAGACGGCAATATCTCTCGAAGAACGATGGATTGTCAGTGCTTCTGAGGCTAAGCAGCTGATTGAGCAAGGGGCGACCCTGCTAGACGCCAGGGGTCAGGGGCTAATTGTCAAACGACCTCAAGGAGCGGTTACTGTCAGCTGGCAGCAATTTTCTCCACAGGAGACAGCTATCCGGGGCAGGCTCCTGAATGATGACGAACAGTTAACTCAGCAACTGCAAGCCCTCGGGATCTCAGCTCAGACCCCCGTTGTCGTCTTTGCAAATCCGCCTAAGGGCTGGGGAGAAGATGGCCGCATTGTCTGGATGCTGCGCACCCTCGGGCATCAACAAGCCGTCATGGTAGATGGTGGCTTCCAAGCTTTAGTCAACGCCCAGGTTCCCCTCCAACAGGGGACAAGTGCTGCCCCTGAACCCGGCGATTTTGTCGTCAGGCGCAACCTTGATTGGAATATCCAACGAGAGCAGCTGAGAGCACAGCTCAGTGCAGACAATCACGTTATTATCGACACCCGCGAACCCCGAGAGTTTGCCGGGCGTACCCCCTATGGTGAGCAGCGCGGCGGCCACGTCCCCGGTGCCATCAACCTATATTTCAAAGATTTTTTGAGCGAGGATGGCACCCTTTTGCCACCGCAAGATCTGCTCACAAAGCTAAGCGAAGTCGGTATCACCCCTGACACCCAAGTCGTGGTGTACTGCACCGGGGGCATCCGCTCGGGCTGGCTAGCCTCGGTTTTGACCACCCTGGGTTTCTCAGTCAAAAACTATGCAGGCTCCATGTGGGAGTGGTCCGCGGCTCCAGAAAATGATTACCCTTTAGAAATTCAGTGAATTAGAAGTTCATTAAACAGTATTCTGCGAGGTTCAAACATCCCTCACTCAACGCATATATAGCTCTACCTCTGCGCGTAAGATACGCACGTCGTAGCGCCATAAAAAGTTTTGGCCCAGCAGCCCCTCGGATGAGGTCGAGCAGATCGCCACTTCCAGGTTATCTACCTGGGCGCGATCAATGGCCGCAGAGCGCACAAATCCAACGGGATTCTCAACCAGCCAGCCATCGGCAACCCGAAATCGCTTGGTCCCGGTGGGGACCACATTGAGCAGGTTCGCCATGGTCTGAGTGATCTGGGTGACGCTGGCCCCAGTGTCAAGCACCATGTCAAAAGCACAGCTACTGTTGAAAATGACTTCGATAATTGGGGTATTGCCTATCAGGTATTTGATCGGCACGCGGATGATGCGGGCGGCTTCGTCTTTTTGGGCCTGGAGATCGGGCTGCAGGTTTTCGATCTGTCGCTGTAGGCTCCGGTGGGCAAACCAGTCTCCCTGGTCAAGGTAGCGGGTAGCCGCCTGGCGATAGTCGGCCAGGGCTTCTTCTAAATTGCCCATGGCCTCGTAGACACTGCCTCTTGCTTTATAGCAGTCGGCATTCTGAGGGTCGATCCCAAGGGCGTTGGAAAAGTCTTTGAAGGCGCTATCGGTATCTTTGAGCAACTGGTGGGCCTGACCGCGCAGGGTATAGACCTGCACCGGGTTGATTGCCTCGACCTGTAGCAGGGGGGTGAGGTCTGCGATCGCACCCTGGGCATCCCCCAGGCTCAGGCGCATCTGCCCCCGCTGTAGCCGCAGCATCGGCTCGTCTGGGGCCAGCTCTATCGCCCGCGCCATATCTTGAACGGCGGCCTGACGGTTGTGTAGCTTAGCCCGTAAGAGTGCCCGCTGGGCCAGAGCTTCTACATTGTCAGCCTCAAACTGCAGCAGCCAGTTGAGGTCTTCGAGGGCTTCACCATATTGGCCCTGCTGCTGCTTAGCAGCCACCTGCTCTAAAAAGGATTTTGACGATATCAGCGGTCGGCCCAGGGACGACTGGGGCGGTGCAGTTGGCAAAGGGGGCGGCGCAGGCCGTAACTGCTCAATTTGAGTCAAACAGGCCTGGGCACCGGCTTTATCCTGCTGATCAAGGTAGCAGCGGGCGGCTTGTTTATACCCCGCAATCGCCCCCTGGATATCACCGAGCTGAGCATGGGCTTTGCCCCAAAGGCGGTGGGCGGTGGCCAGCTGAGGATTGAGGCGAATAGCTTGCTCAACGGCGACCACAGCTGCCTCCGGTTGGCCTGCGCTGAGGAGGGCAGTGGCCTTGGCTTGCCATAGTTGAGACTGGGCAGGGTCTGCCTGTAACAGCGATGCCAGCTGTGCGATCGCTGCTTCAAAACGACCGGCTTGAATATCTTGCAGCGCTCGCTGATAGCTCATGGATATCTAGGTACAGTCTTCCGACAGTGTAATACAGGCATTTGATGACTGATTCCCAAAGGATCACACTGTATTTACAAACAGGATTGCTCTACGCAACCAGGATTTAATGCAGTTGGAATTCTGGTTATGGCTCAATGTGACAGTTTTTGTGTGTGCCCTTTGAAACCTTGCATTCCGCTGATTTTTCGGTAAATTATGTGGGGGCTTTAAGCATTTGTGCTGAAAATCTTTAAGCATTTGTGCTGAAAATTAGGTTTATTCTTAGCCCATAGCTGGGTGCTCTCGAACGTACTTTTTTGAGATGTAGTTTCCGTAAAGATGCTTCGGACGTTGTTGATATGCGGATCAAATGTTCCTAACGGTGCATTAAACCTGACATGGTAGCTGTAGACTATCTAGAACTGATTGAAAAGGGCGTAGAAGCCTGGAACCGTTGGCGGTCAGAGCATCCTGAAGTGTGCCCTGATCTGAAGACAGCCTATTTGTTTGAAAAATCTTTACGTGGCATCAACCTTAGAGAGACTAACCTGAGCCGAACCTGTTTGATTGGCGCAGATTTGAGCGAGGCGGATCTGACCGGGGCTCAGCTGAGTGGGGTCTATGCCAGCAATACAAATTTCCAGGGGGCGATTTTGGTCGCTGCCGACTTACGGGGCGGCAATTTGGTTGAGGCCGACTTTAGCCAGGCCGATTTGTCTAATGCCGTGGTAGATGAGGCGAATTTTGATGATGCGTGTCTGACCGGTGCCCGCATAGAGGGCTGGTCAGCTACCGCATTAGCCGGGCTGGACTCAGATCAACGGGCCGCTGCCCAGCGCTCGTCAATCCCCAAAGCCAGACGATTGGCGGCAGATACCCTCCCCAAGCAAGGGGGTACCCAGCTCAAACCGAACCCGGCAAACGCTTTTCAGCCACCTTCCCAGGCAGTAACCCAATTCAAATCTCTAAGGCGATTGCCCGTGGCCCTAGGCGCAGGTGCGATCGCATTCTTCACTGCGGCCATCGCGATTTATCTGACCACCCGTTCGGGAGCAGCCACCCCCGTGGGCACAGCCAGTCCGGACCAGGCCAAACAGTTAGAAATGGTGTGCAATGAGTCGGAGCTAACTCCGGTAGTCACAGCGGACCCAGATTATAGATATCAAGATGGCACCCGATTTTACGGTCAATTTATCGAGGGCAAACCCGCGGATGGTCGCGGCACCATGATTTACACCAGCGGCAACCGCTACGACGGTAAATATGTCAAAGGTCGGCGAAACGGTTGCGGAACCTTTACCTTTACCAACGGTCGGCGCTACGTGGGCGAGTTTAAAGACGATTTATTTAGCGGTCGTGGGACCTGGTTCTTAGAAAACGGTGACCGCTATGTTGGGGACTTCGAGTATAACAATTGCAATGGCGAGGGCGTGTTTATATTTGCTGACGGGTCCTCAAAATCAGGTATATGGCAACAGGGACGCTTGGTGGGCAGCGAGCTATCTTGCGATCGCGGCCCGACAGATCTGCCCGATTCTTAATATCTTTGCAATTGCTGATTTAGGCGATGCTCCGGTCTAGAGTCATGGCTATTTAAGACCTCTCACACCTAAAGTTATCCCTCAGCAATGCCACATCTTTACATTCAGGAGATTGAATCATGCCTGTTCCGATTTTTTCAAATCCAAGCCTCTCAAATTCAAGCCCTTCAAAATCGTTTTTTAGCCCCCTATCGACCCGCTTGCTGGCGGCGACGATGTCAGCCCTAGGGCTTATGCTGGTGTCAATCCCCTCGGTCTATGCCCAGGACGTGCCTACCCCCACCCCACCCGCTGATGGCGGTGGCCTCGAGGGTGGCCCCGAACCCACCCCAGGCCCAGAAGTCACCCCAGACCCTGAAGTCACCCCAGACCCTGAAATCGACAGCCCGTCGAGCGAAGACACGGACCCAACCGTCCCTCCCATCGAAGCCGAACCCACCGACGGCGAACCGGCAGTGGACTCCATGGGAGAGCCCATCGATGGAGAATCTTCTGATGAAACGGTGACCCCCACCAGTGGCGAGACCCCCACCGAGTCAATGCCGTCAGTTGATGACCCGTCAGTTGATGACCCGTCAACTGAAGAAGGCATCCCCTCAACAGAGACTACTGAGGACGAAGCGCTAGATTCCGAGACTCCGAGTTCTAACCCGAGGGCGCTCTGGTAGGTGATGTGAGTTAAATGACCGCCGACAAGTCGGCGGTCATTTAACTCACGGCAACACCGTCACCAGCGTGCCGGGGTCAACCAGGTCGTAAAGTTCCCGCACATGCTCGTTGTAGAGACGTACACAGCCATGGGAGGCGGCCTGGCCTACCGAATCACGGTTAGGGGTGCCGTGAAACCCAATTTGATATTCACCATCTGTCCAAAAAGCAATCCACCGTTCACCGAGGGGGTTGTCTGGGCCCGGCGATACCACTTCATTGGTAAAAGGATTGGTCCAGCCTGGATTTTCGAGCATATGAGAAACCTCAAAGCTGCCGGTAGGGGTCTCCCAGCCGGGTTTACCCACCGCTACCGGGAACGTGGTCTCTACCGTGTCGCCCCGGTAAACGTAGAGCTGCCGCTCCTCCAGACTTAGCACTAGATGCACCTGTTGCGCAGCCGCCTCGATGGTCACTGGAAAGGCCCACCGCTCAGTTAGATCGGGTTTTGCGGCCAGTTTGCTATCTTGCTGCCATTGAGGAGAGGATTGAGAAAAGGTTGGCAGGGCCTCAGGGGACGTGGGCTCAGGCGCGATGGGAGTAATCGTAGGGGGAGCTACCGGGGCGGCGGTCGGGGCAGCTGTCAATCGCTCTAAAAGAGATGGATCTTCAATCGGTTTGACACCTTGTAGCAATCGCGATAAGGAGGGCACAGCTTCAGGCATTGTCGGCGCTATGGTGGGTGACGCTGCCGGCGTTACCACCCCCACCTGCATAGGCTCACCAATCGTAGTTGGCGCTGCTGTCCCTTGGGTTGCCTGATCTGCTTGGGCGATATCTGCTGTTTGAGGAGCCGTTTGAGGGGCGAGTATTGGGGGAGCTGTTTGGGCTGCACTGGGGAGCGCCAACAGACTGGCTGCTAGCGGGGCTGTTAAGCCAACAATCCCATGACAGATGGTTTTAGACATGTCTAGGGCTCCCAATTTGACGACTAAAATCTAGTTAACTGACATCTATTTACTTGAAATGTTGGCAGATTTCCGCAAGAACTCACAAGTGGGGCGATGACACTAATTCACCTTACCCCGATCTGTCACAAAATCTTCGTCCCCTACCCCCTACTCGCCTCAATCTGTCTCACCACTGTCATTGCCGAATAACTCACGCCTGCGGTCCCCTCCCCAGGATGGGTACAGTCTCCGACTAACCAGAGCTTAGGAATGGGGGTGCGATTGGCAAATCCAAAGGGGCCAAAGGTCGATAGACGCTGTCCGATGCCCCCTACCATGCCCTGATGTCGGGCAGTGTAACGCGCAAACGTTCTCGGTGTAGCGGCTTCGACATGGACAATGTGTTCTGGTCTGAGGTCAAAGTAACGATTGAGGTTTGCGATCGCAGCCTCCATATACTGCTGCTTCAGCGTTTTATACCGATCGTCAGACTTGTCAAGATGCCACCAGGCTTGGGCTTCTGTAAAAGTAGAGGCAATAATGGTTGCCTGACCGACCGGGGCGCGACCATCGCCGGGGCGACTCACCGAAACAAACAACGAATTGTTTTCACCCAGGGGCCCCCCATAGTCATAGAGAAACTGAAGATGGGGCGGACAGCCCTCAGGAATCGCCGCCTGGTCTACCCCCAGATAAACCACAAAGGCTCCAGAAGCAGGGGGCAACTTATCTACCCGCTGTCGATAACCGCGGGGAGCCTGTTCCCCCAGCAGCGCCACCAGATTTTGCACGGTGACGTTTGCCACCACATGATCGGCGGGCTCTAGCCAGGTGGCCCCCGTCTTTTGATTTTCAACCTGCACCAGACGGGGTCGGCTCTTTTCGAGGTGAATAGTCTTCACCCTATGGCGCAGGTGTAGCCGCCCTGCGTCACGCTCAAGGGCCTGCACCAGCCGATCGCTGAGCACCTGCATACTGCCGTGCAAATGATAGAGCCCCTGGGGGGCCTGGGAAACCCCCAGCGCTGTGGCCGCATACAGCAGCGCTGTCTCATCCGCATCGACCTGGGAATACAGCTTGAGCTGTAGATCTAAAAACGTTTTGAGGCGTCGGTCGCCCTGGAGACCATACCCCTTTAAGAGCTGCCCCACCGTGGAAAAGGTATAGGGCACCGTCAGTAAAGTATCTGGACGCAGCGACGACATCAGTTGCCATAAGTCCCAGCGATTACGGGGCGGTAGCACCGGCTGCCGCGACTGAAATCGCCAGCTGTAGCGAAACAAAGCTGCCAGCCGCTGCCAAAAGGGCTCACTGCCTGGGAACTGCCGCTGTCGCTCCGTCTGCCAGGCATTGGAGTCGCGCCAAACATTGATGGGCTTAGTTTCCCCCGGCAAAAAAACGGCACAGGCTGGATCACAGAAGGTCGCCTCCGGCAGGTCAACCCCCAGCTCTGCAAAAATCTGATGGTGAATCCCCCCTGGCTCTAGCCCCGCCACCTGAGTGGCTCCCACATCAAAGACAAAGCCTCGACGACTAAAGGTGGAGGCACAGCCCCCCGGCACCATCGCCTGGTCGTAGATGCTGACGTCATATCCCCGTCGAGCCAGCAGGGCGGCCGCCGTTAAGCCCCCAATCCCGGCCCCTACGACGACAACTTTGGTCGGACGCTGGCGGCGGTTAGATTGAACCATGGAGACGTTACATTTCTTAATTATTATTCTCAGTGTAGCGGATGTTTCAGTCGGCAGGGACCAATACCATGCCAAGGTTCGATAAAAAGTATCGCGGGTGCTGTCTGATCTGGTCTGGGCTCGCTATCATAGCCTAAATCTTATAGAAATCTTTCAACCTAAACCTATGGTCAGTACACAAATTTCTACGCCGGAGTCGGTGCTTGAGCAGCTGAACTGGCGATATGCCACCAAACAGTTTGACCCCGACAAAAAAATTTCAGATAAGCTGTGGACCTTGTTAGAACACAGTCTTGTGCTGTCGCCTTCGTCCTTTGGCCTACAGCCTTGGAAGTTTATTGTGGTCAGAGATCCTCAGCTACGCCAGCAGCTTAAGCCCTACGCCTGGGATCAAACTCAGGTCGTCGATGCCTCCCATCTGGTTGTCTTTGCCATCAAGAAAGGCCTGAATGACGCCGATGTTGATCACTATGTGGCCCGTATGTCAGAAGTGCGCCAGGCTCCCCTGGATACTTTGCAGGGGTTTGCCGACACCATCAAAGGGTTTCTCCAACGCGCCCCTGATTTAGAGGGGTGGGCCACCCGTCAGGTCTATATCGCCCTGGGCATGTTTTTGCACACCGCAGCCATGCTAGGGGTTGACGCCTGCCCTATGGAAGGCTTTCAGCCTGACAAATTTGACGAAGTGCTGAGGTTACCTGCCGCAGGCTATGCTTCTGTCGTCCTGGCAGCAGCAGGCTATCGAGCTGCCGACGATAAATATGCCAGTCTTGCCAAAGTTCGTTTTCCAGCGTCTCAGGTGATTGACTATCGGTGACGACGCAACACAACTTTACTTTGCTGTGATATACTGGCCAGGTTAGCTTTGAGTTTCGTTTTCGTGAGTTTCGTTTTCGGTAAAATCATCTTGTTTCAATTTCGGTTTGATTTCGATTACAGATATATCTCCGCTTAACTCGCTACATTGTTTTTGACTCAGGAGATATTCTGAATGACTGTATATGTTGGTAACTTGTCCTACGATGTCACTCGTGAGGACATTGAGAGTGTATTCGCCGATTTTGGCAAGGTCGGGCGCGTCAGCCTACCTATCGACCGGGAGTCGGGCCGCCCTCGCGGTTTTGCTTTTGTCGATATGTCTGCCGATAAGGAAGAAGAAGCCGTCATCGAGGCGCTCGATGGCGCTGAGTGGATGGGGCGCGAAATGCGGGTCAACAAGGCCAAGCCACGGACCGAATCCGCTGGCGGTGGACGCGGACCCAGGGAAGGCGGCAACGGTAACTACCGTCGCACTTCTTTCTAGAAAGTCTTCTAGACCTAGGCGCTGACAGTAAGCTGTTAGTTTGATAACGGGGAACAGTTGTAGGACTGTTCCCCGTTATTTTATGTTTGCGAGTATTTTATGTTTGCAACCAACCAAGTTTGTGTCCCAAGGCTGTCCGCTCCAAACTATCGGTACCCCAAGAGGTGATGTCAAGTCCCCTGCGGACTTGATTACATAGGAATGAAACCTCAGAAGGGGGATACCCAATGAAAGCCCTATTTCGCATTGCGACGGTTTGCGCAGCGTTGATACCCGCTGCCGTTGCCAGTGCTCAGCAGTTTTCTTTTCACGCCTATTGGGAAGTCGAACGGGGGCGCTCCCATGAAGCGGTTGTGGCTGGGGTCTCCCACGGTGAATATCAAGCGGCGTTTGACACCTTTTCAGATGAGGTAGAACCCTTTGTGGTCGATGGTTATGATCTTGAGGGGCAGGCCTTTATGAATGTGATTTTTCGTACCCCCACGGGCAAGCCCTGGATTGCGCGTCACGCTCAAACCTCGCAACAATATCAAACCCAGTTTGACGAACATGTGGCAGATGGGGACTATTGTCTGCGTTGGGTTGATAGCTATCTGAGCAACAACCGGGTGAGGTATGCCTTTATTTTGACGCAGCATCGCTGTCAGGCGCAGGTGGCCTACCATGGCTTAACGGCCAGTCAGCACCAGGCGCGCTTTAATCAACTCACGGCGGATGGCTGGGATCCGATCAACATTTCGGTGGTCTCTATTAATGAGCAACGATTTTACACCGCCTTTTACGAACAGCGCTCAGGAAGTTTTGCCTCTCGATCGTTTTTGACCCGCGATCAGTTTGGCGAATTTGCGCAACAACAAACAGCCGCAGGCCGAAAACTGGCCTATGTGAATGCATATACCCACGATCAGGGTAGATTGCCGCGCTTTGTGGCCATCTATCGGTCTAACCTCAGCAGTGCAGAGTTTTTGCCCAATGTAGACGGTCGCACCGCGATGGAGGCTGGAGAAGAGAAGGTTAGCCAGGGGTACTTTACCCGTGTGATTACAGGCTTTGGCATGCCCTCTGATGGCGGCCATGACGGTCATCGATTTGAGACGGTCTGGTACAGACCCCAGCGGGCGGGTGGTACGCGACCGGGTGGTTTGGTCCGTCCTCGATTGGATAATTTGAGATAGCCCCATCCAGCTTGAAACCCATTGGCACTAAAAGCGATGGTGGCTCGCAAGCCGCACAAAGCTTTGTGCGGCTTGCGATATGTCACTTTGTAAGGATTGTGCGGAAATCAGGGGGGTGCCCTGAAGGAAATGTCACCCAAAGGTGAGTCAAGTCATCAGCAGGAGGAATCACCCGTGTTTTTGCCAATTTATCTTGCATTCGCACCCGCGCTGACAGGTCAGGTCGCGCCAACCCAGGTCATACTACCACAGCCCAGCCAGCCCTCTGCTGAGCAACCAAACTGGCTCGCCCAGAGAACCCCTGAGGATACCTGCCCTAACTGTATTCCCGGCAGAGGCAATATTGACGATATCGTTGATGACATTGTGGATGATATTGATAACTTACCCCCAAATCCTGAGCCCCCCATTATTCGGCCAGACACGCCGCCACCACCGAGCATTTTAGACCCAACCTTGCCTGCTGCCAGTAATCAGCCCTTGCCTGACTATGCCGCATCCGTGTCTTTTGAGATCCTG
>JBCBQD010000061.1:0-24404 GCA_039820425.1 Cyanobacteria bacterium J06635_1 | reverse complement strand
GATAGGACGACCAATGGGGGAAAGGGATGACCGATGATTAGGAAGATCTTTTAATCTAAAACCTGTGACCGCCCCTGTCTCTGTCGCACCGTACATATTGACTAACTGCGGACCTTGCTCCCCTTGCTGCTCAAACCAGGGTTTTATGCTCTGTAACTCCAGGGATTGCCCAGCGGAAATAACTAGCTGTAAACTAAGTTGTGATGGTGTGTCGTCAGCTTGTTCTACTGCAATCAGTTGGCGAAGCGCGGGCGGGGTTTGGTTGAGGACGGTGACCTTTTCTGAGCACAGCAAATCGTAGAAGCTTTGCGGATCTCGACTGATCCAGAAGGGAACAATCACCAGTCGCCCGCCAGAAATTAAGGCTCCCCAGATTTCCCAGGTAGAAAAGTCAAAATTGATGGAGTGGAAATTAGTCCACACATCCTTTGAACCAAAGTGATGCCAGGACTGTGTGTGATACCAGGACTGAATAGCTGTGAAGGAACGAACCACATTTTTATGCTCAATCAAAACGCCCTTGGGCTTTCCAGTAGACCCAGACGTGTAATTGATATAAGCCAGATTATGCCCATATACTCCAGTATTCAGATTTTCCTGACTCTGTTGCTCAATGATTGCCCAATCTCTATCCAAACAGACTGACTGGACAGTGCCGTAGGGTGGTAAAGCGTCTAGTAACGACGTCTGGGTTACCAAGACCCCAACCCCCGAATCGGTCAACATATACCTCAACTGCTCTTCTGGATAATTGGGGTCGAAGGGGACATATGCACCACCGGCTTTGAGGATGCCTAAAAGACCCACAATCATTTCAAGAGAACGTTCTACACAAATCCCTACAGGTACTTCTGGTTCGACGCCCAGGCTTTGCAAGTGATTGGCTAATTGATTTGCTTTTTGATTTAACTGCTGATAGGTTAACTGCTGATCTTCAAATACCACCGCTACAGCATTGGGGATTTTTTCTGCCTGCTTTTCAAACAGTTGATGAATACAGTGCTCTTGAGGATATTCAGTCGCAATGTTATTCCAATCCACCAACAATTGATGGCGCTCTGCTTCACTCAACAAGGGCAATTCACCCACACCCACTTGGGGATTTTTTACCATTGTCGACAACAGGTTTTCAAAATGATGCGCGATGCGTGCAATCGTGTCTGCCCTGAACAGGTTGCTGTTATACTCCCAACACCCGACTAGCCCCTGTTCTGTCTCTTGTATCGATAGGGTTAAATCAACCTGAGGGGTGGTTGTCTCTACTGCCAGGGGGGTTAAGGCCACTCCCGGCAGCTTTAGTGAAGCCGTTGACGTATTCTGTAGGACAAACATTGCCTGGAAAAGGGGGGAGTGAGCTAACCTGCGTTCTGGCTGCAGTCGCTCTACCACTTGCTCAAACGGTACATCTTTGTGGGCATAGGCTTTTGAAACAACCCGTTGAATTTTCTGCAATAGTTCCGCGACCGTTTCTCCCTCATCAATCTGCACCCGCAGGGCCAGGGTGTTAGCAAATAGACCCATTAACGCCTCCAACTCGGCCCGCTGTCGATTGGCAACAGGGGTGCCCACCACGATATCTTGCTGTCCACTATAGCGATAGAGGAGCAGTTGGAAGCCCCCCAGCAATACCATGAACAGCGATACCCCTTGCTGTTGTGCCAGGGCTTTGACTGCTTGGCCCAAGGTCAGGGGTAGCTGTACGGTGTGGGTCTGCCCCCGAAAGGTTTGCATGACCAGTCGGGAATAATCTGTAGGCAGTTCCAATAATGCTGGCAGCTCTGCGAGTTGTTGCTCCCAATACCCCAGTTGTGTCTCGAGTACATCGGCTTGCAACCCCTGTCTTTGATAGAGGTGGTAATCACTATACTGAAGCGGCAATGGGGGCAAAGGAGATGGTTGTTCCTGACAATAGGCTGCATAGAGACTGGCGAGCTCGTTAATAAATATCTCCATTGATCCGTCATCGCCGATAAGGTGATGCATGATGATCAGTAAGATGGATTCCTTCTCCTTCAGGTGGACTAGGTTCACCCGCAGTAGCGGTTCTGCGTCCAAATCAAAGGGTTGCTGTGTTGCTTGATTCAACCAATCGGGAAGAGATCCATTCAGATTTGACCCCTCGATTACCTGCAGAGGTATCTTTATGGCCGGGTCAATCGCTTGCACCGGTAACCCATCTAGAGTAGAAAACGTACTTCGCAACACTGCATGGCGACGCACCACCTCATCGATAGCATTTTCTAAGACCTTGATATTTAGACACCCTTCTATATGAAATGATCGACTCATATGGTACGTAGCCGAGGTTCCTTCCATCTGCGACAGGCACCACAGCCTCTCTTGGGCAATCGATAAATGAAAATTCGGGGATGCCATGATATCTCTCCTGTGGTGAAAGGCTGGCTGGTTCGATATGCCTCAATCATGTCGGAGATGGCTGGCAGAGAAAATCCCTAAAATGTCATATTTGTTCAGGTTTAAATTCAGGTTTATTCAGGTTTATTCAGGTTTATGCTGACCAGTGCCATCCGCCCTGTCCTGGACGCGCTGCGCTCGGATGGTCGCGAAGTTTCGGGCATGGTGCAAAAACTGGGGTTTTCAGATTACACTTTTACGACAAAATAAGCCATCAGTTAACGATGGCTGAGCCTCCGTTTTGAATCAGTTGGATTAGGTCTGTTGGAAACGCTTCAATCCGAGGAGTTCCGGTTCCGTTGCAAAAAAGCGATACCTTTTGCGATCGCAGGGAAGTCTGAGGCGTCATTGATTGCACCTTCCTCATCCCATGCCTTCATCAGAACCATTCAAGTGGCGTCACTTTATCCGACAGGTGAAGACAATGGTCATTAATGAAGGTCGATCGCTCAGGAGAAGTTGGATACACTACTATCGTCTACAGAGATATTAGGTTGAGCCGAACCCTGGGGGAGCCTATGCAAACGGTCACTATTGTTGGAGCTGGTCCGGCTGGGCTGATGCTTGCCCACTATTTGCTCGCTCGACAGCAGTATCGGGTTGAGATCTACGATCGTCGTCCCGATCCTCGCCAGATGGAGCCGTCCCATCGCCGTACCTTTCCGTTGTCGCTACAGCTGCGAGGGATTAAAGCCATCCAAGGGGTTGCGGGTCTGGAGCGCGCCATTGCTGCGAAGGGGATCTTGGCTCAGGGAACGCTTATGCATCGCAAAAAGGGTTCACCGCGACAGGTACAGCGCCGGGTCCCTCTGTTGATGATAGATCGGCACCAGTTGATTTTGGCGCTTTTAGAGCAGTTGCTTAAGCGATACAGCCCTGAGCAGGTCAGCGTGCAGTTTGATCGTGCTTGTACAGCTGTAGATTTAACGGGTCAGACAGTGACGCTACAGCCGCAGTTGGGCCCAGCCTCTACTATTCACTTTGACCGTATGGTGGGGGCGGATGGGGCTCGTTCGCAGGTGCGGGATGCCCTCGTTGACCAGGCTGGCTTAGGCTGCAAACAAAGCTATATACCCGATGTCTACAAGTCGGTTCGTATTCCGAGATTAAACCCGGCTGCTGCGGTCGAACTTCAAGAAGACCGAATTCATACATGGGGGTTGGGGACAGGACGGCGGTTGTTGATGGCCCCTCAGCCGGGAGACTGGCTGTATGGCACGCTGATTTTTCAACCCGATCGCAATCCGTTTGAGACATTACCTACGGCAGAGGCCGTCTTGGCCTTTTTTCAAAAAAATTGTCCTCCCCTGGGGCAGCTGATGACGCTACCAGCGGCAGAATCTCTACGACAGGGGCCGATCTCTAAAATTTTATCGGTTAAGTGCGATCGCATGCACGTTGGCGATCGTGTGCTGCTGATTGGCGATGCAGCCCATGCGGTCTCTCCATCCATTGGTCAGGGCTGCAATGCGTCACTGCAAGATGCGGCAGTCTTTGTGGCTTGCCTGGAACAATTTCAAGATGATTGGAAACAAGCTTTGCCCGCCTTTACAGCCCAACGACTCCCCGAGGCCCATGCTTTGCAAGCTCTGTCAGACTATAGCTTCCCCCGGTCAAAACGAATGATGCTGGAGTTTGTCTTCTGGGTGACCCTGGGCAAAAAGCTGGGGCGCTGGTTTCCGCAGGTAAAGTCCCCCATGCCGCTAGAGATGATTATGGATGGAGAACTGCCCTACTCGGAAGTGCTCAAGCATTGCCAGGGCTGGGTCAATCGGGTGAAGCAATCCATGCAGGGAGCCGCGTAGTTTTCTGTCCGCGGATAAAATTTTGCTAGCCCTGTCGAATCGTCTCCAGCTCAAACAGTGTAGGCTTGTTCTTGCCATTGTCCGGAGTATAGTAAAGTAAGCCAGCGTAGCGTCTTACCCCACAACTATGTCAAGGTCGCTCAGGGTTCGCGAAGCCTATGTTAATACTGCTAGCTTGCCGTCCGTCGTAGCGGCTTTCCTAGCCAGCGGGCGCTGTCAGAAGATGTTGGATTATCCCTGGCGACCGTCAGCAACTTTCTCACTGGTAAACCGGTTGATCGGGCTACTTTCTTAGAGCTGTGTGACAAACTTTCTCTAGATTCTGATGAGATCGCAGACCTTGGCCTAGATCCCGAAAATTTACGCCCTCAAAATTTAGCCCCTTCCGTCCCCAAAGCTTTATCTTCTCCCGCTTCGTTGCCTCTCTCAAACCAAGATTGGGGCAAAGCAATGGATGTCGGGGGTTGAGTCGTAATGGATACTGTTGGCGAAGTCAAAACGGAGCCTAAGTAGCCGGATTGAGTGCTGCAAATCGAGAGGTTCGAGTCGTGGCACGAGGAATCCCATCGAGCCAATTTGCTAGCCGTACAACGTTCATCGCTGCTGCTGTCAACAAATGCTATAAGTGTGTCTTAGCCAGCCCGATATAGCGCGTTCGTCTCATCCCGAAGACTCGGATACCTTGCGAGAGTGTACCTTCAATCCCTGCGCGTACGTTGTATCGAGATTTCCATTCCTCTGTCAGTTGTGCTTGCCTGACTGCTTGGATAGCCTCATGTTCAGCTTGTCGAACCATTCGCCAGGTACCCATTCGCTTAGCCAGTCAGGGGCGACTATCGCTAAGTCGTTCAGGGTTGCTCGCAGCGTTTTTCCAACGCTCTCTAATCGATTGAGATTACGGATGGCTGCTAGGACATGGGTTGAGTCTATTCTTTGTTTTCCGCCCGCCTTGAGCCAGTCTTTTTCTTGAAGACGCTCTAGCAGTATCTCCAGCACCTGTTCTTCTTGGCTTCCGGTCAGCAGACGAGTACGAAATTTGCTGAGGATCGAAAAGTAAAAGCCGGAGTCGGCTAGCTCCAGACCAAGCGCGTACTTCCAGTCGATTCGGGTTCTGACGGCTTCTGCAGCTTGTCGGTCTGACAGGTCTTCAGCAAACTGCATCACAGAGACTAACGCTAGCGGAAGTGAAGCTTTTTATCAAAATTTTGAATCGAATGACGAAGACTGTAACTCAATGAACTGAAATCTGTTTTTCTGTTGTCGAGTGTAATACACACTTAGCTATCGGAAAATGACTAACTTCTGCTTGTTTCAAGGATTGTGTTATCTCATCTCGAGGCATATCCCTAGAAATTCCCTTTTTGTTTTGATACTAACCTTAGTGCGTTTCAGGTAGACCGTGAAAATGACTTCTGATTGGCCATTACTGTTGGCTGGGCCGATTGTCCGTCGAGTTGAGCCTAAGCTAGTCTCCGTTTGGGTAGCCCTGCGTGATGCCTGTGATGTAGAGCTATCGCTCTGGGAAGGAGAACTCACCTCAACCTCCGATGCAGGCCAGCTGTTGGTCACCAATAGGACACCCTTTGCCACCCAGACAGAAGTATCGATCCGAGGGGGGGCCAACCTCCACATTGCGCTGGTCACCTGGGAAGGGGATGATACCAAAAAGTTGAAAGACGGAACGTTGTACTCCTATAACGTCAAGCTGACACCCAAATCGGGGGGAGGCGCTTCAGATTTGAGTTCCCTCAATTTGCTCAAAACAGATTTAAACAGCCAGCCTCCGGTGCTGGCCCTGGGGTATACCGACAAGAAACTGCCTACGTTTGTGACTGTGCCGGATGATCTGTTGAAATTAAAAATCGCCCACGGCTCTTGTCGTAAAACCTTTGGGGTGGGGGAAGATGCTCTCGCCTTTCTAGACACATTAATTAAAGACAACCGTACCAGTGTGGACAAACGCCCTCAGCAGTTGGTAATGACGGGGGACCAAATCTACGCTGATGAGGTAGCTGAGATGCTGCTGCCAGCCATTAACGCCGTCGGGCAAGATTTGATTGGCAAAGCTGATAATGGGCTCCCCCATGAGCACCTGCTGCTGCCCATGCCAGACGATGAGACTCGCTTTTGGCCTGCCAATCTGGAACATTTCCCGGCGGCCAGACGACAGCGATTAACCCAGGTGGCAGCTCGATTTACCAGCGGCTCTGCCAAGTCTCACCTGCTTTCGCTGGGAGAGTTTTTCGCCATGTATCTGATGGTCTGGTCAAACGTGCTCTGGCCCGACCAGCTCACCGACAAAGCCACCCTCTACCCCGACGAAATTGACAATCCGCCGCCGACCCATCAGCTGCATACGCCGTTGGATAAATTGGCGGGGGCTAAAAAAGCCTACGAGGGTCGCAAACAAAAAACAGAACAGTTTCGTAAGGCACTGCCTGGTGTGCGGCGGGTGCTGGCGAATATTTCAACCTATATGATCATGGACGATCATGAAGTCACCGATGATTGGTATCTGACTGACCAGTGGCGACATCTCGTGTTGCAAACTGGGTTGGGTCGCTATGTGATTGGTAATGCGCTGATCGCCTATGGGGTATTTCAGGCCTGGGGCAACGATCCGAAAGCGTTCAAGCAAGGTAAAAATCAGGCATTTCTGACCCAGGTGCAGGCACTTTACCCAGCTACCCCCACACCGCCTGAGACCACCGATACACGGCATGGAAGCCTGCAATCTTTGTTGGGGCTGGTGGCAGATCCAACCGATCAACCGGATAATTTTGTGCGCTGGTATTATTCTGTCCCGGGGCCTAAGCACCAGATGATTGTGTTGGATACGCGCAACTGGCGCAAAGGCCGGAGTTTGTATAGCCCCCCCGGTTTGATTGAAAAAGGGGTGTTAGAACAACAAATCGCTCAGACCAGTCGCCCGGAGGGCAAGGAGGTAACCTTTGTGGTCTCAGCGGTGCCAGTGCTGGGACTGCCCACCATCGAAGAGGCCTTGCAACCGGCCTATGCGCTCAAGCTAGATGTGATGCGCGAATTTAAACGGCGTAAACTCGATAAATCACCCCCCGATGGCGACACCGATGAACAAACTAAACAAAAGTTAGAACTCATTGGCGCGGCGGGCAAAGACCCGGAACCCTGGTCTTTTGACCCCTACGCGATGGAGAATTTGTTCCAGCGTCTAGCGGGCCATGAACGGATCGTTTTTCTCTCGGGAGATGTTCACTATGCGTTGTCAGCGGTGGCAGACTACTGGCAAAAAACAAACAATGCCCTCACCCCTAAGGCGCGGTTTGTGCAGCTGACGTCCAGCGCCTTCAAGAATATTGAGGCAGATTTGCTTGCGATCGCAAGTTCTCCGGCGGGTCAGGTCATCTTCGACAAACTAGAAGCCCCCCTGGAGCGCCTGATCTGGAACGAAGACGATCCGGCACCGGTCAGTGCCCCCAGCGGCAAGCGCCTGTCTGCCCACTATCGCGCCCGTCTGGATGAAAGCCCTGTACTGGTGGGGCCAGGCGGGTGGCCTCGAGACACGGTCGTCAATCGTGCCCCCGATCGCGCCTGGCGATTTCGCCTGGCCCGTGACGGTCGCCCCGATAGTGAGCGTCCAGAGGCTATTCGCCACCTGCCGCTAGCACAGGACTTTGACCCCAACGGCGATCGATCCGCCCGAGTTAAAACCTACAACGACATGCTGGTGCGCCACCAGGCAACCCTCACCAAAAACGACCCGCGTCTGGTGCTATTTGACAGCAACGTCGGGGTAGTCGGTTTAGAACGAGAAGACAGCCTCACCCTCACCGCCGCTGCCATTGATCAATTAGCCGCTGACGCTGGCCTCAGCGAAGCCGTCATTGACGGTTTGCGCGGCCTCCAGGATCGCCCCATCCTCGAAGAGAATTTCCGAGCCGTCTTAAAAGCCCACCTGGGGCTGCACCACGGCCTATCGGTGCAAGATCTCGACACCATTAAAGCCCGCACCACCCGTACCGACAATGTGCTGGCCGTCCGGCATCAGCTTTACGCCACCCATCCCGAGAAACGCGACAAAGCCGAGGTCTATACCCAACAGCTGATCTCTCTAGGTCTAACCTCGGAGGCCGCCCCCGCCATCATCGGCGCAGCCTCCGAGTGAGTCCAGAGCAACCACAAGGGATTGCCCCGATGGGTAATCGACCACCTCATCCGAAATCCCCAATCCGCAACATAATCCCAGGGCAGTCACAAGGGATTGCCCCTACCCTCACTTCCCTAATCCTCCCTACCTCCCTACCTTCCCCACCTCCCCTCTTCCCCCCTCCTCCAACACCATGAGCATCCAAGACAACCTCCTCCAATCCAGCATCAAGCATCTGAGTGAACTGCTCAGCGGCCACCTGGAGTCCTTCAAAGATCCAGAACTCAAGAAAAGTGTGTGGGCCGCCAATGGCATTGTGCTCCCAGACGATGCAGAGGATCCGCCAGTCTCAGACCAGACGCTAAAAAATATCGAAGCGTATCAAAATGCGGTCGATCCGGACCTGCTGGCGTTTTATAACGCCCTGGAGGATGTCAAACAGATTATCGACAGCCTGCAAGCGGTGGCCGAGGCGTACCACACCGATGGCGGCTGGGGGACAGCGGATGAACTCTCCAGGCAGGTACTCACAGAGCTGACCTTTAACTACACGCGGTTTCGGTTTCCCACCCTATTTCACCTGATGCGGGCACTGCGGTTTCTAGAAGACAAGCTAGACAATCACTATTACCTGACACCCGAGGGGGGTGAGAAAGACGATCGCTTTAATCGATCGCTCTTCTGGCATCGGTTCACCGCATTTTTATTTGACATCGGCGGCTACTTTAAGGAGACCTTTAATTCACTCCACACCGAAGAAGATGCCCGACAACTGGCCGATTTCTTTTATCTACCGACGGCCGCGGCATTGGGGTTTGTGTTGGGAGACAAGGGAATTATCGCCAACTACCATTGGGATGCCTCCCCTGACTCAACCACGCCGAAGAGTGACGCCCTGGCGGATCGTACTCTGTCTGTCTTGATTCCGTTTCCTGATCTGATCGGTGACGGGGCAGATGGTTCAGAAAATGCGTCAGGAAACCGTCAAACTGACTTGGATGCCGCCCTGTTCATCAGTTCAGTCTTTGTGCCCCGCGAACACGGCGGGCCTGGCGTGTTGCTATCTGTCGGGGGTGCCTCTGAGGCCGATATCCCGATCACATTGCCGTTTGGCAACGATGCAGACAAGGAAGCAAACGGTCAGGCCGCGGATGAAACCGAATTTGTGTTGCACCTGGAGCTGGACACCCCCGCTGGCGGCACTTTATTTATCCCCCTCGGCAAAGATTCTGACTTCGATATCGCCAGCGCTGGCAAAAGTATGGCGCTCAAGGCCACCTTTGAGCCCAAAGGAGACTACAAAAATCGCCTCCTGGGCAGCCGCAAAGGGTCTCGTCTGGAATTGGGCAAGCCCCAGTTTTCGCTCCATTTTCGTAAGCTGCCTAACCATGACGATTTTTTGTTTGAAACCCAGTTTGTGCTCAAAAAGAGTGCCCTGGTAATTGCCCCCACCGATGGTGACAGCTTCATTAAAGATGTGTTGCCCGCTGGGGATGCAGGCATCACGATGGATCTGGGTATTGGCGTTCGCAAAGCAGAGGACGGTGACTGGGGGGCCTACCTGGTGGGGGGTGACTCGCTCGAGGTCACCCTACCCGGCGACAAGAAATTAGGGCCAGCCGACTTCAAAGAATTGACGACCCGATTAAACCCGCAAAGCAGAGACGGGACGGGGAGTCAGGCCCAGAGTTTGCGGGCGGCGAGCCCCCAGGCCCTCACGGCTCAGGCAGAAACTCAAGACGGCCTCATCTTTGAAACCACGGCGACGGTCACCGTGCAGCTTGGCCCGGTCACGACGACCCTTGACCAGGTGGGCTTTAAGCTGTCGGTGCGCTCAGCTGAGGATGGCAATCTGGGTCTCTTTGATGTTGATCTGGGCTATAAGGCCCCTGAGGGAGTTGGTCTTGCCCTGGACACGGGCACCATCTTTGGGGGCGGTTACCTGGAATTTGACCCTGAGAAAGAACAGTATTCCGGGGTTGTGCAGCTTCAGTTTGAGCAGCTCACCTTCACCGCGATTGGTCTGTTGACCACCCGCATGCCCGACGGCACCGATGGGTTCTCTTTGTTGTTGATTCTCTCCGCCGATGATTTTCCGCCGGTTGAGCTGGGGCTGGGCTTTAAGCTGACCGGCATTGGGGGCCTGCTGGGCTTTAACCGGACCGTTGCCATGGATGTGTTGCAGGCGGGGCTAAAAAACAAAACCCTGGACCGGGTGCTGTTTCCCAAAGACCCAGTGAAAAATGCCACCAGTATTGTTTCAACGCTGCGGCGAGTGTTTCCCCCCGCCCCTGATCAGTATGTGCTGGGGCCCATTGCCGAGCTGTCCTGGGGGAAGGAAGGGCTGCTCACCGCTAAGGTGGGAATTCTGCTCGAATTCCCCGATCCGGTGCGGTTAATTCTGTTGGGTCAGATGCGAGCCGTCTTCCCGTCTAAACAGAAGGCGCTGGTGCAGCTGAATATGGATGTGTTTGGGGCCATCGACTTTGATAAAGGTGAGGCGATACTGCTGGCCACCCTGTTCGACTCCAAACTGATGAAATGGAATGTCTCGGGTGATGCCGCTTTCTTTGCCCGCTGGCAGGGGGATGCTCTGTTTATTCTCTCGGCAGGGGGCTTTCACCCTGCGTTTGCGGCACCGCCCGAGCTACCGTCCCTAGCCCGGTTGGCGATGGTGCTCAGCCAGGGTAAAAAGCTACAACTGCGCATGACCTGGTATCTGGCGCTGACCTCCAACACGCTTCAGCACGGGTCACGGGTCGATCTGCACGTGAGCGCCGCTAGCTTTAGCGTGGATGGTCATCTCAGCTACGATGTTCTGGTGCAGTTTGATCCCTTTGGCTTTTTGTTCTTGTTTAGCGCCGGGGTGGGGCTAAAGTGGCACGGGCGCACCCTGGCCTCAGTGCAGCTGGCGGGTACTCTCTCTGGCCCGTCGCCCTGGCATATCAAGGGCAAGGCTACCTTCAAGATCTGGCGATTCTCCAAATCGGTGAGCTTTGACCGCACCCTGGGCCAGGCCGAGACGTTGCCGCCGCTGCCGGTGGTCGATCCCAAACCAGTTCTGCTGGCCGCCCTGGCAGATCCGATCAATTGGGAGGCCCAGCTGCCCCAGTATACGGAACGCCTGGTAGTCTTTCGCGAGACCCGTGCAGTCGGGGTGGTGAAGGTGCATCCCCTCGGGAAGGTTTCGGTGCGACAGCAGGTGGTGCCACTCAATGAGCCGATCAGCAAGTTTGGCAATGCCCGCACTGAGCATGAGCAAGCCTACCGCATTACCGGCGGCGGTTTAGGGGGTGAGACCGATCGTCAACGCAATGCGCCCCTGCCGCCGGTGTTTGAACAGTTTGCCCCAGGACAGTTTAAAGAACTCAGTCAGGCGGCACGGTTGTCGAGTCCCTCGTTTCAGACGATGGAGGCGGGCGTTGCGCTACCGGCAGGAGAACGATTTTCCTATGGCGACGGTGCCCATCGGCGATCAAAACCGCTGAACTATAAGACAAAAGTGTTTTTAGAAACCGCTGACGAGGCGGTTGAAGCGGAAACTTACCAACCTGGGGACAACACCCTCAGTCACCAGGTCGTGTTTGGGGCGGCCAGTCATTCACGTCAGGGCAAATCGGGGTTACGCCGGTATGCTGTCAGCCAAGATGATGTTAAGGAGTTGGTGTCAAGATGAGTATTGCCTATAGTTTTTTTCCCTGGGTGCGTCAGGGGGCAGCCGCCGCGATTCGGGATGCCGATCCCCTGACCCAGCCGCTGCCCACCGAGGTGGCCTTTCCCCTGGCGCTACAACTCAATACGGGCGATCGGGTGGTGGTGGACCTGCGTCTGCACGGCCCCGCTGATGTGGTGGGTATCGACCGTCGGCAGGTGATTCGCACCGAGCCCCCCAACCGCACCAACAACTTTTTGCCCAATTATTTCCCCGCTATTGAGTTTGACCATCCCGGCTTTCCTTGGCTATTTACCCCCGCTAAAGCAGAGGCTCAACAAGGACGTCTGCGACCGTGGCTGTGCCTGGTGGTGGTGCGTAAACAGGCGGGGGTGACGCTGCGGGCGGGTGACCCCCTGCCGGTGCTCGACATTCGCACCCCTGCGATCGCACGGGATGAACTCCCCGATTTATCAGAGTCGTGGATGTGGGCCCACGCCCAGGCGATGCAGGACGGCAGCAGCCTGGAAGATGCCCTGGACGGCCCCAGGGGACTCTCTCGATTACTCTGCCCCTGCAAACTCAAGCCCCATGCCGCTTACTATGCCTGCCTGGTGCCCACCTTTGAAGCCGGACGCAGGGCTGGCCTCAATCTCTCCCTGACCGACGCAAACAAAACCTCACTGCGCCCGGCCTGGGTTTCGGGGGAGAATGCCCCCGTCGAGATTCAACTGCCGGTTTACTACCATTGGGAGTTTAGCACGGGTCAGGCGGGTGATTTTGAGTTTTTGGCCCGGCAGCTCACCCCTCGAGAGCTGCCACCAGGGGCTGGAGCCCGAACCTTACAGGTGGGCAACGCGGGCATCGCTCACTATGAGGACTTTGGAGCAGTGAACTTTGCAGGGGTATTTCGACCAGCCCAGTTTAATTCACCCTTGCTGCCGCCGCTCAATACACTCCCCAATGTTCAGCGAGACTGGGTGCAACAACTCCAGGAGACGTTGGAGCACAACGATGATAGCGCTGATCTGGACGCTGATTCGAACGCTGACCCAATTGTAGGACCGCCGATCTATGGCCATTTTCAACAAAGCCTGCTGAGCCTGCCAGGCCAGAGTAGCTGGCTGCGTGATTTGAACCTGGATGCCCGCAACCGGATTGCGGCTGGCCTGGGGGTACTGTTTGTGCAAGCCCACCAGGAAGATCTGATGCATTCTGCCTGGCAGCAACTGGGTGAGGTGCAGCAGGCGCAGCAGCAGGCGCGTCAAAGTGAGCTAGACCAGGCTGTCGGCGAGGCGCTCTATGCCAAACATTTTTTGCCCGCCGTGGATCGAGAAACGCTTTTGTACCAAATGACGGCCCCTGCCCACAGCGGCGTCACCGTTGAAGTGGGGGAGACCCCGCAAACGGTCACCGGCTGGGCACAACAGCAGCAACTGCCCGAGGCAGGCACCCTGGCCACTTTCCGAAAACTGTCGCGCCCCCAGGGACCTGTTTCCCGACGGATGCAGTCGACTCTTGCAGGGAACTCACCTGGGAACTCAACAAAGCCCTTGCTGAAGCAACCCTTGGCAATCCAGGCAGCTGAGACCGGCCCAACCGACCCCAAGGCCCTGGCAAACACCCTCAAACCCCTGGCCAGTGTGGTGGGAGAACTGGCCAATCGGGTCTCCGTTTGGCAACAGCAGGCCACTGATAATCAGGCCGCCGACCGGGCAGCGGCTGCGTTTAGCCGCCTGCGCCCCCATCTCGAAAAGTTTCTGGGTGATGAAGTGGCTCCAAAACCTGCCCCTAAACCGTTTAACAAGGGATTACAAAACCAGCTGGTGGCAGCGCTCGATCCTAAAAAGACAGGGTTCTTCAAGCTGAATCAGCGCTCGGTCCGGCCGCTGAATGCGACGGATGCCTCGGCGGAAGCCCCCATGGCTCATCCGGTTTTCCCCCAGCCGATGTACGAGGGCATTCGTGAGTTTATGCCAGAGCTGTTGTTCCCGGGGGCAGATCGCATCCAAGACAACACCATCACTCTGATGGAGACCAACCCCCAGTTTATTGAGTCGTTTATGGTGGGTCTCAACCATGAGATGGCGAGGGAGCTCATCTGGCGTGACTACCCCACCGACCAGCGGGGCACCTACTTCCGCAGTTTCTGGAGCCAGGGTCAGCCTGATCTAGAAGAGCTCCATACCTGGCAGGTGCGCGATCGCCTGGGGAGTAACCTCAGCGATGGCCACACCGAAGGCCAGTTGGTGCTGGTGATTCGCGGCGAGCTGTTGCGCCGCTTCCCCAATACGGTCTTCTACGCGGTCAGGGCCACCAGCCCCAGCAGCTTCGCCACGGACGAAGAAAAATATCCCCTCCATCGTGGTCAGCTGACAGACGATGCGATCTTCGTCCTGTTCGATCTCACTGAGAAACAGGTGCGCGGCGAAGACGGTTCCCACGGGTGGTTCTTCATGATTCAGCAACAGCCCACCGAACCCCGCTTTGGTCTGGAAGTCGAAGATTGGGACAAGGTCGCGCTGCGGGGCAACTACCTTGCGGTGTCAGAAACTGGGGAGGATGAGATCGCAACCCTCACCGCCCACACCGACGCCACCTGGGGCTTCAACGGAGCCCACATGGCCGACATCACCTTCCAAACCCCGTTCCGCATCGCCATCCACGGCAAACGATTTCTTTGATGCAGACGGCGATATATCGCGTCTCTAACATCTCCCCATTCTATCCATTCCCCTGTACAGACGCGATATATCGCGTCTCTAGCATCCCCTCTCCAATGCCATGAACACCAACACCCCCACCGATCTCCCCGCCGCCCAAACCCTCCTCGGTGACCTCCCCGCCACCGATCTCCCCGCCACCTTGCTGCCAGTGCGGCTAGAAACCCGATTTATCACACAGGAAGAGACGACCTACCTGTGCGTGCGGGTGTTTCCAGACGATGTGCACATCGACACCCACGAACCCGAACTCACCGAAGATGAGGAACGATGGGGCCGACATCTGTGGGCCCAGGTCTGGCAGTCGGGACACAACCTCGCCCTGGAGCAAGCGCTACAGGATGAGCTGGCCGAGCGTTTTGGCCCAGGTCGCGCCGCCTGGATTGCCAAAACGCTCAAACCCCTCAACCCTGAAGATCGACCCAAGCGTCCCCTGGCAGCGGGGGAAGCGATGCCTGAGCTGGTCTACCCCACCGTGGCCCGACGCCCCGCGTCGTGGACAAAAGCCCCCCGAATGAACGCCCTGCCAGACCGCTGGGTGGTGCTAGGCTATCGCCAGGGCGAGCGGGTGCTGACGGCGGTGGGTAACCCCATTCTCGACTCGCTGACAGCGGGACCTGACCCCAGTGCGCCCCCCCCAGAGACGCTCTCGGATCCCACCGTACTGCCTGTGGACGATGGCATGCGCTGGATGGTGGACTTTGAAGAAGCCGTGCAGGTGGGCATGGGGTTACGCATTCCCCTGGACTCTCTCCAGGCGGCAGAAACCGGCTACGACCGGCTGCTGGCTATGGGCCTCAATGCTAGTCTGGGAGGGGCAGCCAGCGCAAACGTAATGGAATCTCTGTTAATCTCTCAGCGCTACACCGACAGCCTTGCATTTGTCCCCCAGGGCACACCCTCCAACAACACAGCGGAGTCGACTTCGGGCTACAGCGTCGTGGAGCCTGACCAGGCCACCGATTTTCTCAGTCGGCGACCAACCGGGGAGGGTGCCCCCGATGGGAACGGCCCGGTCACCGCTCGGGCACTGGGGGTCGAGACCCAGTTGTTTGATCAACTCCCCCACGCCGCCGATCAAGAACAGGCTGACGCCCGGGCGATGAATACGGCATTGTGGCCCGCCAGTTGGGGCTACTTCCTGCGCTACGGCATGGGGGGCTTGCTCAGCGATGAGCAGCTTGAACAAACCCGCCAACATTTCCGCGACTTTGTGCGAGGTCGAGGCCCCCTGCCGGTGCTGCGGGTGGGGCGTCAACCCTACGGTATTTTGCCGGTCACGACTCTGGAGCGCTACCAACCTACCCAGGCAGATCTCTTCGGTGCCCAAGGGATTCAGTTATTGAGAACACTACGCGATCGCTGGCAACAAAGTCTCCCCCAGGTTCCCAAAGTGGAACCCCTCGATGATGCGGCGGTGATGGCGCAAACCCTGGCCGACATCCTGGGGATGCAGCCCACCAGCGCCCAGGTACTGGCACGGTTGGCCTTTGATGGAGCCTTTTACGGGCTGTTCTCACCGACCGGGTTGGCCACCCCCACCGACAGTAAACTGCAAACCCGCCGCCAGGCGGCCTTAGCCAGCCTGCGAGCCGCAGGCATTGACGTTGGAAATGGGAATCTGCCCGTGGCTCAGATGGCCTTAACTGAGCTAAACCAGCAGCTGACTGCACCCTTTGTCGAGTCCGCCGATAGCCTGTCAATGATTCGAGAGGCGACCTTTGCCGATTTGCGCTCGGGTGCGATCGCAACCCGTCCAGGGCAGCAGACGTTGTTCCTGCTGTTGCGCCATGCCATGCTGCTAGCCTATGCCGATGTCACCTATCGCATTCAGGTGGCGAAGGGGGTGATTGCCTCAGGGCCGCATGCCGATCCGGGGCTGGTGGATATCCTCAGCGATGAGGTCACTGCAGTCATTACTTTGAAACGCTTGTTAGACAGCGTTGAGTCAACCCTGGCTGCCCTGGGAGCAGACGAGCGCGATCTGGCCCAGAGCCTGACCGACATGCGCGATAGTTTGGACCATCTTTCCAGGCTGTCAGAACCCCAACTCGACCTGCTGCTGCGAGAGACCCTGGATCTGGCCTCCCACCGACTGGATGCCTGGATGACTTCCCTGGCGACAGCGCGGCTGCATCAGCTGCGGCAAAAGCAGCCCAAGGGGATGATCTTGGGAGGTTATGGCTGGGTTGAAAATTTACGGATGGATCAGCGTGCGATCCCCTCTCCATCTGCTAAGAACGACACCTCACCCCTGTTTGAACGGACCGACAACGGCGGTTATGTTGCCGCCCCCAGCCTCAACCAGGCGGCGACCGCTGCGATTCTGCGCAGCGGCTATCTCAACCACGGCAGTCAAGAGGCCACCGATCCGTTTGCTATCAATCTCTCCTCAGAGCGGGTGCGGCTGGCCCAGTGGTTGCTGGAGGGGGTGCGCCAGGGGCAGGCTCTGGGCACACTGTTGGGCTATCGCTTTGAGCGAGGGTTAAAAGAAAACAACCTGGCAGATTTTATCGAGCCGTTCCGGAAGATTGCCCCCCTGGGTGAGCTATATCGGCTACTGGCAGATATAGAAGACGCCGAAAATGCCTTAAAAGCGCTAAAGGATCAACAAAAAAAGGACCTGCAAGCGGCTCAGAAAACGCTGAGCGATCGCAATAAAGAGCGCAACCAGACTTCAGGAGAAATTGGCACAATCAATGGGCAAATTGGTCAAAAACAGTCACGGTTAACCACTCTGAATCGAAATCATCCCAATATTCCAGGATCGATTGCGGCCTTGAAGCAAGAAAAGGAACCCCTCGTTCGGCGACAGACCCAGCTCAGTCGGGATCTTGACCGATTGCACCCCAATAGCCCCTTCCGCAAAGCCATTGTTGAGAGTTACCAGAAAGTCTCGAGCCAAATTTCAAAGATTAATAGACAAATTCGGGATCTCGAAGCGTTGCAAGCAGAGAAAGAAAGGCTGCCGGAGGAAATTAAAGGCCTAACGACAGAAAAAAACGGATTGATCGTAAAGCTGGACGAAGCCCAAAGACAGGTTGATTCCCAGCAAGCCATTGTCAATGGCCTTCCGGCGCAACAAGCCCAGGCGCGTCAACCCTACGAAGCCCGTTTAGAAGCCGCGAAACAGGCCCACGAGGATTTTCTCCAGGCCTATCGTGACCGATATTTATACCCTCCCAGCGCCAGCATTGAGGCGATTGAGGCGATTGAGGTGCAGCATGGTGTCGATGGGTTGGCCCTGATGAAACTCTGGCAGGCCGACAATATCCCCTTTGGGCGTCGAGGCTTACCCAACCAAACCAGCCGAAAAGGCCAGGCACTCCAGGCCCAGCTAGACAATCTGGTGGCAATGGTAGATGCCGTCAGCGATCTGGTCACCGCCGAGGGGCTTTTCCAGCTGACCCAGGGGAACGACCTGCGGGCCGGAGCCACGTTGGATGCCATTGCTAAAGGAGAGACGCCACCCCCTGCCCCCGAGGTAATCACCACCCCCCGCTCTGGGATTGCCCACACCCATCGCCTTGCCGTCGTTCTGCCTGCAGAGCTGCCTGCAGAGAGCACCTCACCGGCGGGCTGGGCAACCGACTCGTTCCAGCGGCGGGCAGAGACAGAACCAGCCCTGAACCACTGGCTGGCCGATTTGCTGCCCGACCCGGCTCGGGTGCGCATCGAAACTACCTATGTAGACCCCCACACCCATGAGCCGCTGGCCCAAACCTCGTCGCGTCTCAGCAACTTTCAACTCTCTCCCCTGGATGTGATTTACATTGCGACGCTGACCGAAACGGGCACCGGCTCTCCCCTGGAGCTGCAAATGGCCTATCGCCTGCTGCGGCTGCGCCCCAGCAATGTGCCAGCGGAGGCTGCGGTACGGTTTAGCTACAAGCGCGCCCCGGACTGGGCCGATGAGGAGGTGAGCCTGGGGACTTTTCTGGAAGTGGCGCGGGCTGCCCGTGAGCTGATTACCGCCGCCCGGCCCCTGGATGCCCGAGATCTCTCCCTACCTGAGGATGAGACTTTGCAACCCCAAGTGGATAGGACCGATCTCAAGCGGCGCGCCGATACCGCTGTTAATCATCTGAACAATGCTCGTCGCCTGCTAGAGACTGCGATCGCAAACGCAGAAGATGAATCCCCCAATCTCGATGAACTCAGAGCCTCGCTGACGCGGCTATTTTACCTGGGCTTTTCTGAGGCAGTGCCACGGTCACCCCAGGGCAATGAAGAGACTGCAAAAAACCTGCTGCTGGAGCAGGCCATTCCGCTGCTGGCGGAGGCTAATCGGCGATTTGATACCTTAGACACGTTATCCGCTGATTTTGACCGTCGCACCGCTGACCCAACAGCCCAGATCGAGCTGGATGTGAAGCGGCTACAAACGGTCTATGGAGCTGACTTTCGGGTGTTACCCCGGTTCCAACCTGTCCGTGGGGACGAGCTGTCATCCGCCCTGGACAACAGTCTCTCGCTGCAGGGGCAAGATCCCCTCGCTGCTGTCACCTGGCTAGATCAGATGGCCCATGTCCGCGACGGCAGCCAGCGGTTACACACCTGTCTCACCTACGCTGAAGCCCTCAAACCCGAGTTTGCCCCCAGTTTTGTCTTGGGTCAGCTTCCTTACACCCCCGGTGACCGCTGGGTGGGCCTATCAGAAGATATCAGCACCGACAGTTCCCGCACCGCGATTGTTACCCTGATACCCAGCGGCTTCCCCCAGGCAGTCCCCCTGGTTGGGTTAATGGTGGATGACTGGGTTGAGACGATTCCCAATGCCCAGGAGATGGCCGGGGTGGCTTTCCACTTTGATGCCCCCCAGGCCCAAACCCCTCATGCTATCTTGTTGGCGGTCCCCCCTGATGACGCCCCGAGGTGGACCCTCGAAACCCTGGAAGCCATCGTCCAGGAGACCTTGGATCTGGCTAAACTGCGCGCAGTTGATAATGCTGCCCTGTTTGAAGAGGACACCCACGGTCAGCTTCTCCCGGCCCTTTACCTGGCCATGAACCCCGACGGCGATACGGTCTCGACAGACTTCTCTACCCGTGCGGTTAATATCGGTGCGCCCGTTGAGCCACGCCTGTCTCGCATCAGCCCCAGCTCAGGCACCCAGGGTCGGATCGTGAATGTCACCCTCGAGGGGCTACTACTAGCCGAAACCTCGGCGATTAGCTTTTCTGGGTCTGGCATCACCACCCGCCGGATCACGGTTGTCAATGACACCCAGCTGCGGGTAGAGCTCTCTATCAGCAGCAATGCGACCCCTGGGCGACGCACCTTCCGGGTAACCACCCCCAGAGGCGTTTTACAAAGCCAGACGTTTAATTTAGACTTCACCGTCCGCAAAGCCTCCAGGCCAAAACCCAGACCCAGGCCCCCCCACTACGGCTCCTTCGGTCGTTCTGTGATTGGGGGTGATCTGTTATAGCGTTCAATTCCGAAAGGGGCAGGCACAAGGCCAGCCCCTACCCCCCTCTCCCCATGTACAGGCGTTGCATGCAACGCCGTTACCCCCCTCTCCTCCTATGCCCTCCATTACCACTTGGACCCGACTCGAACCCCATACCCGCACGGCCACCCTGCAACAGGGCCTACAAGCCCGGATCCACGATCCGCTCTGGCTGCTGGCCCGCCAGTGGCAGTTTGGCGAATTTCAAGGCGAAGACGCCGGTAGCCCCATTGAAGCTCAGCTGCGGGGCGAACGATCGTCGCTGTCGCGCTATTATGCTGGCCCACTGACGGCGGGGGCTGTGGCTGGACGCCCCTATGACCGCCAGATTCCTTTAGAGGCCCTGGTCGAAGGAGAACCCCTAACTCAGACCTTCCAGCCTGGGCGAGCGGGGGAAGCCGGGCTGCATTTCTTGCGCTTGCTCAAGGCCGAAGGGGTCGGCCCGTATCGGGCGGCTTACCTGGCCCAATATCCGCTCCGGGAGGAGGCCGATCGCTACCGGGACCTCGATAGCCAGCGCTATCTGCGGGTGATGCGGGGTCGCACCTTGAATGGTCAGCAGCTTTATGACGATCTGAGGCAAGCTTTTCATGAGGATGAAGCAATCCTGCCGACAGCGCCTGCGATCGCACCCGCCGATCAATCAGCTGTGTTCAAAGCCGCCACCACCTGGCTCACCTGGTATGAGCAGCGCTTTAGCGAACCCACAGAAACCGAAGACGCCTGGGTGTCTGAGCGGATGGAACACACCTTTGCCGTCTCCGCCCCAGTCCAGGAAACAGAGGCTGTCTATGTGGCCCATGAGTATCCGGGCGGCAGCTTAGACTGGTATCACTTTAACCAAACTACCCAGATCAACCTGGGGGCTGATCCAGACCTGGCTCAACCTTTTACACGTACAGTAATACCGGGGCCGGTCAGTTTCCAGGGGATGCCAGACGCCCGATGGTGGAGCTTTGAAGACGCCACCTTTAACCTCAGCGAGCTAGAAGCTGGCCCCGAAGATCTCGGGCGGATGCTGCTGTTGCAATATGCCCTCACCTATAGTGACGACTGGTTTTCTATTCCCGTTGATCTTGAAATCGGCAGTCTGTTGACGATTGACTCTCTCGTGGTCACCGATACCTTTGGGGTGCGCACCCGGATCAAATCCTTTGGCGAAGTCGATGCGGCAGCGGAGAATGCGGGTACCTGGCAGATGTTTACCCATACCCTCGAGGTTAACGACCTCGACAATCTCGCCGATAATGAAGCTGTCCCCACCGCTCAGCAGTTGTTCCTGCCACCGGTTCTTGCTACCAGCTTAAACGGTTATCCCGTCGAAGAAGTGCGCCTCTTGCAAGATGAAATGGCCAATATGGCCTGGGCCGTCGAACACAAAATCGAAAATGCCCGAGGGCAGGCCAGTAATCGTCATGAAATCGCGTTTCTCCAACCGGCTGAGCCCTCCGAAGAGATCCCTGAAGAACCCCCTGAAGCGCCAACCGCCGATCTCACCTATCAGCTAATGACCGATGTTCCCGAACACTGGATTCCGCTGGTGGCGGTGCTCGATGACCAAACCCGAAAGCTGCGGCGAGGCCGAATGCTGAGATATCGAGATCAAAGCCGGGTTACCTTGCCCGCCTATGGGCGTCTCCTCACCCCCGAGCAACCCTTGGCCTTAGAAGCCGAAGAAGTGGGCCGAGCGGGGGCATCCCTCACCCGGGCTTACCAATATACGCGCTGGCTCAACGGCACCCCCTACCTGTGGATGGCCCGCCACAAACGGGTCGGACGAGGTGAAGGCTGGAGCGGCCTGCGCTATGACAAAGTTGAGGCATCAGCGGGCGGCACCGGCGCACTGATTCCTGAACTGTTTCACATCAGCCCCGCCTCGGGGCGTCAGGGGCAAACCCTGGAAGTTGAGATCAGCGGCGCGGGGCTGGCCCATGCAACCGCCGTTCAGTTTTCAGGTACAGGGATTGAGGTGCAGAGTCTGGCAGTTAAGAGCGATTTCTTAGTATGCTTAACCCTCTCCATTAGTCGCAATGCCGCATTGGGACAGCGAACGTTTCGCATCATCACCCCCGACGGTGAGTTAGACAGCCAGACCTTCAACCTCAGGTTTCAGGTGACGCGGCGAGCTTCTACCCCGACCCCTAAACCACCGACTCATTACGGTTCTCTCGGACGCTCGGCCATTGGAGGCAATTTACTATGACCCAGTCCCTATCACGGCCCATCGCCCAGACAATGGCTGAGAAAATGGCCCAGTCAGCAGCCCAGTCAGTCACCCAAACAGATGTCCAACCCTTACGCCGATCGGTTTGGTCTTTTTGGACCAAGCCATTTCGGGCTCACCATAATCGCCTTTGGTTTAGCGAAAAACATCACCTGCTGGCCTGGATTCTCTCGTTAGAACTGGCCCGTCAGCACTATCCTGACACCGTCCTGATGACTGACGACCACGGTGCCCGTTTGCTGATCGACGGCCTTGGGCTCGCCTTCGACACGGTGTCTACCAGCCTTAACCATCTCGAAGACCAGGACCCAGACTGGTGGGTGCTTGGCAAGCTATGGGCCTACCGCCAACAAACGCAGCCGTTCATCCACATTGATACTGATGTATTTTTGTGGCAACCCTTGCCTGCTGGCCTGACTCAGTCCCCAGTCTTTGCCCAGAGCCCCGAGCACTTTATCTTTGGGGATAACACCGCTTCAACCTGGTGGTACCGGCCAGAGGTCTATGAACAAAAAGTAAAAGAAACCAACGGCTGGCTGCCGGTAGAGTGGCAGTGGTACTTAGACAACCGGCGAACCCTGGCTTTTAACACCGGTATTATCGGCGGTCAACAGATTGACTTTATCAACCACTATGCGGATATGGCCGTTAAAGTCGCAACGAATTCACGCAATCAGGTAGCCTTTTCACGGATGGATTGCAAGACCGCAGACTGCATTTTAATTGAACAGTATTTACTAGCGGCCTGCGCTGAATACCATCAACAGCATTCTAGGTCCCCTTTCCAGGCGGTGACGATAAACTGCTTGTTTGAGTCACCAGAGGCTGCCTATACGCCAGCCAATGCGAAACGGGTCGGGTATACCCACATGATTGGTTACGCGAAACGCGATCCAAAACTTGCCAAACGGTTAGAACAACGAGTCAAACAGGACTTTCCAGTGCAGTATGAGCGATGTTTACGATATCTAAAGAGGTCATAACCAGAGAGTTCATAAAAAAGCAGACGGGTTCAAGCTGCTCATCTCCAAAGCAATAGAGGGTTAGGTAGGCGACTGGAAAAAACCGGGGGAAAGCCTAATATTACGTGCGATCTCAACTCAATGGCATGTATTGGCGAGCATTCAATCTGTAATCGTAACCCGTGCTCTAATCCGATAAACAGTAGGAAACCTGATGAAAGCGTCTATGCTGCTGAACAAGTTTTCAAGCTTTCCCCGGTTTTTTTCGCTCTCGTCACAACCGCTGTACCCACATACCCCCACACAGGCAGGCGCAAGTTGGTGGCCGAAGGGTCAGCGCTCCCGAAGGCTTACCGAGATCTGCTTGTAATAAAGTGATGTTTGCCCTTCAAAACCAGAGTCTGTTCCAACAATCAACCATAAATTTCCGTCAGTATCGGTGATCACAGGGGTCGGATGGCGGTAGGTCAATGTCAATAAGACATACTCCACCGGTTCTTCTGGGCTACGACCATTGGCAACGTTTCCAACAACACCCGCATCTTGGCCACCTTGAGCTTGATTCCCTTTGTCGATATTGATAGAGACTTCACCGGCTGCATTAATCAGCGCTGTCGGTTGAATCGAGCTAGCCCCCGCTTTTACAAAGACTGACTCACCGGGCGCGCCACCAATTCCAACAGCCCCAGAAGGCGCATCTGATGCAAATTGGATTTCGACTTCGAGTTGATAATGACTATTGGGTTGGATACTGTTTTGAGGTGTCAATCTACGGGTCAGGAACATAAACAGATCATCTGAGCTGTTCCTGCCTTGGATGTAATAACTAGTGCTGGAAACACCCAGATTTTCTGGCATTGGGCGAATACCGGCTATCAAACCCAGGTCAGCCAATTCTAGAGAATAGTCGGTAAAACCAGGTGACCAGCCTTCCGCACCTTTTGCAAAATCTGAGTTTATTTCGATAAAGTCTGAGTTTACTTCGATAGCCATGACCTACTCCTTATGTTCGCATCATCAATAGTCAATGATGCATGACTGAAAT